>JAISZH010000079.1 GCA_031269345.1 Desulfovibrio sp.
GCTGTGTATGGCGTAACCGCCTAGCACAGAACCGAGTACCACGATGAAACCGATCAGGACAAACAACTTGCGCTTCCTTTTACCGATATGCGCATTATGATATATGCGTTAGCAAGTAAATTTTTTAACGCAGGGTCGTTAGAGCAATTAACGCTTGAAAGAGTTCGTTTACGGCGGGCAAAGCCTGCCTGCTCCTGTTTCTCTGCAAGGATTTGCCCACAAATCCTTGCAGAGCGGTTCACCCGTTTCATTCGTGAACTGCTCTGGCTCCACCCGGCGTCCGGTGTCATGGCGTTGTGCGAAATGACACGCGCCGGCCGCTCAGCGGTAATATACACAATTTCCACCGTCCTGAAAAGTCTAATTCCATTTCCGGATAAAAAATTGCGTCCCGCGATTTTTGTCCGGCGGCTACAGCCGAAAACCGCGTTTTCAGCCGACGATCCTCCGCCAAGGATTTGCCCGCAAATCCTTGCAGAGCGGTTCACTCGTTTCATTCGTGAACTGCTCTAGATGGTGTTGTCATATGGTTGATAATGCTGTGAAATTATTTGAAGATTTTTGTCTCGCACCACTAGACAATATTCAAATATTTTCAGCGTGTCATAGATGTAGTGACGACACCATCTAAAAGCTGCGGGTCATTTTTTTCGCGCGATTTCCCGCAACTTTTCTCGAATTGCAGCGGCGTCGAGGTTGAGGCGTCGGCGCAGTTCCCTGGCCGGGCCGTGTTGCACGAACGCGTCCGGCAGACCCATGCGGACAATCCTCCTGTTACGGCAAAGTTCATGATCGTTTAAGAATTCCAGAACGGCGGAAGAAAATCCGCCGGCCAGCACCCCTTCCTCAAGCAGCAGGACAAGCTCGTGCGCAACGCAGAGGGCGCGCAGGTCATCCTCCGGCAGGGGTTTTATCCAGCGGGCGTTGAATACCGCAACCGCCTCCCCGCTTTCCTCCCGGAATTCGTCCGCCGCGAACAGGGCCGGCAGAACGCGGTTGCCCAAGGCGATTACCGCAACCCGTCCGTCTCCTTCGCGCAGTAACTCCCCCCTGCCTATGGGCAAAGGGAGAAGTTCGTCGGGCGGAAGCGTTCCCGCGCCGGGTCCGCGCGGATAGCGCAGGGCGAAGGGCGAGTCCTGGGCGAGCGCGGTGGCCAGGCCCCTTTGCAGTTCAACCTCGTCTTTGGGGGCCATGAAGATCAGATTCGGAATATGACGCAGAAAAGCCAGATCAAAGGCCCCGTGGTGGGTCGGGCCGTCCTCGCCCACCAACCCGGCCCGGTCTATGCAGAAAGTCACGGGCAGATTTTGCAGACAGACGTCGTGGACTATCTGATCGTAGGAACGCTGCAGAAAGGTGGAGTATACGGCCACAAAAGGGCGCAGTCCGCCGACGGCCAGACCCGCGGCAAGGGTGACGGCGTGTTGCTCGCAGATGCCGACGTCTACAAAGCGCTCCGGGAAGCGTCCGGAAAACTCCTTAAGTCCCACCCCGTCCGGCATGGCCGCAGTGATGGCGAAGACGCGCGGATCCTTCTCCGCAAGGCGGCATATGCCGCGGCCGAAGGCTTCGGTGTAGCTTACGGTCTCCCCGAACTTGCAAGGCAGCCCGGTTTCGGGCTCAAAAGAGCCGATGCCGTGAAAGAGTTCCGGGTTTTCCTCGGCCGGGGCGTAGCCTTTGCCTTTGCGCGTAAGCACATGCAGGAGAACCGGCCGGTCCAGGGAAGCCGCCAGACGCAGGGTTTTCTGCAATTCGGCCATGTCGTGCCCGTCCACCGCCCCGATATAATTGAAGCGCAGGGCCTCGAAAAGCATGCCGGGGGTAAAGAAATTCTTGAAACTGTGTTTGCTGCGCTTGGCTATTTCCAGCAAGTCCCCGCCTATGCCGGGAATTGCGGCAAGAAATTCTTCCACCTCGCCTTTAAGGCGCCGGATCCAGCGCCCGGAGAGCTTGCGGCTCATGAACAGGGACAGGGCGCCCACGTTTTTGGATATGGACATCTCGTTGTCATTGAGGATGACTATGAAGCGCCGCGCCGCCGCCCCGGCCTGATTCATCCCCTCATAGGCCAGGCCGGCGGTGAGTGCGCCGTCGCCGATTACGGCGACCACATGGTGGTTTTCCCCGGCCAGATCGCGGGCCATGGCCAGACCCAGAGCCGCGGAAATCGAGGTGGAGGAGTGCCCGGTGCCGAAATGATCATAGGGGCTTTCCAGGCGGGAGGGAAAGCCGCTCAACCCGTCCGCCGCCCGCAGGGTGGAAAAGCGCTCAGCCCTTCCGGTCAGAAGCTTGTATGCGTAAGCCTGATGCCCGACATCCCAGATGATCTTGTCCTTTTGCGCATTAAAGACGGAGAGCATGGCCAAGGTGAGCTCGACCACCCCGAGAGAGGGGGCCAGATGCCCGCCGGTGCGGGATACGGTGTCAACAAGGGCGGCGCGTATCTCGGCCGCGAGCTCCTTCAGATCCTCAAGGTCGTAGGCCGAAAGGTCCGGGGGAAGCCCCACGTTTTGCAGGAGCGGCCGCGGCAGCGCGCTCTCCCTGGCGGGCTGCTCCCGCGCGTCGCCGCCCACCGCAATGATTTTGCTCTCGGCCTTGGGCATCAGCGCGCCCTGCTCACGATGTAGGCGGCGAGGCCCTTAAGCAGGGCGGCGTTTTCGCCGCTGAACCCCTCAAGGGCCGCCACCGCTTGCTTCGCTCTGCGTTCGGCTTCAATCCGGCTCTTTTCCAGTCCCAGCAAAGCCGGATAGGTGCACTTGCGCGCCGCGGCGTCTTTGCCCACGCCTTTGCCGAGCAGGACGGGATCGCCGGTCACGTCCAGAATGTCGTCGGCGATCTGAAAGGCCGCGCCCAGCGCTTCCCCATAGCTGGCAAGGGCCGCTGTTTTTTCCGGCCCGGCCCCGGAAAGAAGCGCGCCCGCCTCGCAGGACAGGCGCAGCATGGCTCCGGTCTTCATGGCCTGCATGGCGGCAAGTTCTTCAAGCCTGACCTCAACGTCCCCGGTGTAGAGCATATCCAGAAACTGCCCTCCCACCATGCCGGCGGACCCCGCGGCCCTGGCCGTTGCGCCCACGGCGCGCAGCACGCGCGTCGCCGGCAGTCCGGCATCCGCGCAACGCGTCATAAGGGCAAAGGCATCGGTGAGCAGTCCGTCCCCGGCCAGGATGGCCGAGGCTTCGCCGAACTTCTTGTGGTTTGACGGCATGCCCCTGCGGAAATCGTCATTGTCCATGGCCGGAAGGTCGTCGTGGATCAGGGAATAGGTATGGATACACTCCAGGGCGCAGGCAAAAAGCAGCACGGCCCGCTCCGCCTCTTCCCCAAAACAACCCCCGTCGGAACAAGCCTCCCCGGAGCGGGTTTCCTCTGAGCAGGCCCGGGCCGAGATAAGGCACAGGGCCGGGCGCAGGCGTTTGCCCCCCGCGCGCAAGCTGTACTCCATGGCCGCAAGCAATCCCTCCGGCACGCCGGGCGCCCGCAGACAGCCAAAGAGGCAGTCCTCCACGCGCCGCGCCAGAGTTTCCAAGGCGGCTTCCACCTGAGCGTCGGCGCATTCTTCTGGCATACCGTATTCCTGCCGGTAAGTCCGGAACTTTTGAAGGAGGTTTTGCCCCTAACCGGAATAAATCGGTGACTTCTTAATTTTTACTGATATCCGCATTGAAAAGTAAATTTTTCAATGCGGAGGGTCGTCAGCCGAAAACGCGGTTTTCGGCTGACTGGCGCCGCTTCGCGGCGACAGCGGCCGCCGGGTCGGCGTAAAAACGTGTTGCCGTTACAGAACCTTGTAAATCCGCGTATAAGTATTGTCAAAGACCAACTTGAAATAGGGGGCGATAAAGGGATCGCCCGGCTGGCGGATCAGAAGCTGCACCATCATGGTGTTGTAGAAAACGTCATCCATGACGATTTTGTCGTACCCAAGCCCGGAAAAGATATCCGGCCCGCGCAGGCGCGTCCAGAAATCGCGCAGCGGGTCCAGGTTCGGGTCTCCGCCGTAGACGGAAGTTTTGTTGTTGAAGATGAAGTGGTAGGCCCCGTAGCGGTTGAAGTTGAAAAGCTCGCGCCCGGAGGGGCTGAATACGGAAATTGTGGCGGCATAGATGGGCTTGGTCTCGTTCGACAGCACCACCCCGGTTTCCACATTATACTCCAAAGCCGGGGCGAGATTGTTCATAAGCGCTCCCGGCGCCCGTTTGGTTTCAAAATTCCATGAACCGTAGCGCGTAATCCAGAGCCCGAGATGCAAAAGCTCGAAGCCGACCACCAGATATTGTTCTCCCGGCGCTTCGATCAGGGGTTTCCCCTTGTCCGACAGTTCCTCCATGAGACGCTGGGCGCCGCGTGCCGAAACGCCGGCGAAAACATTGCCGGGGACATTGTCCTTGCCCGCCGTATATTTGATGATCTGGCGGGCGAAACGCGGGTCGGCCGTCGTATACACGGCCGCGGGCAGAAACAGGGAAGGCCCGCCGTGCCGCGCGCCATCGGAGATGGTGTGCCGCCTTGCGAAATGGTGGGCGGCATAGCCCCAGTCCCACCAGTTCCAGATTACGGCGTCTTCGGCGCTGTTGTTTTTCAGAAATGACAGGCCCTCGGCCTGTTCCCGGCTGAAAATGGGTCCCTGGGAATAGTCGGGGATATAGAGGATGAGCGGCCAGGACAGGCAGAAAACGCAGAGCAGGCAAAATCCTGGGCGCAGGGCGGACAAAAGCCTGCGTCGTCCGGCAAAGACGCGCGCCCCGACAAGTTCCGCAATCCTTCCCCCCTCCAGGCAGATGGTGATCATGACCACGGGCGCTCCGAACATGGTCATGCGGGCGCCCATGCGCAGGCTGAGCAGATAGAGAACGAAAAGCGGAACGAACCAGAACATGGCCGGCATGGTGAAAAGGCGCAGGCCGAATATGCCCATGGCGAGGAGGGTCAGCAACTCGAAAGGATAGACGTATAGAAGCATCTCGCGGAAGCTGATGGTCTGCACCTCAATGATGGACTGGGCGACAGAGGGAAAGATCAGCGGGTCGCCCGGGGCGGACAGGGGGGAAGGATCGCCTCCGCGTTGCGTATAGGCCGCAAAGGAACGCAGCAGGTTGTCCAGCACCGCGCTGTCCAGGGCTGAAAGCAATACCAGAAGCCAAAGCGCGCAAAGCGTCCTCTTGTCCAGAATAAATCGCAGGGCGGCGTGGCCCGCCTTGCGGGCAAGGAAGGCCTCCTCAGGGCAGGGTTGGCCTGTTCGCGGCGCGAAATGCAGAACCAGAGCGCAGGCCAGGGCCGGGAAAAACCCCGGAAGAGGGCCGAGGAGCAGGGGCAGGGCGTAGCAGAGCGCAAAGGCCAGCAGTTCCCTTTTCTTTTTTTCGGAGCCCAGCCACAGGATCAGACAAGGGAGGATGAGCGCGTAATAACGCGCCAGATACGGGAAAAGGGAATGCCACTCCTGCATCCAGAAACCTAGAAGACCCGAGAGGAGCAGGGGCCAGAGCCATATGGTCCGCAGCCGCGCTGTTTCGCTGCCCGTGGGATTTTCGGCTGGTCCGTCCGGACAGAAGCCCGCAATGTTTCCCGTCCCCGGCCGGGGAGCATGGAAGCGGCGCGGGCGCAGGGCTTCAAGCGGGCTTTTCAGCAGCGGGCAGAGCCATAGCGCCGGGGTCAGACCCAAAAGCACGGCAAAGAGCAGAATCACGAGGTCGGTGTCGTAAAAACCCAGCATGGTGCGCGCGCAAAAGCCGGGAGACAGGGAGCAGAGAACGCCGGCGCAAAGCCCGGCATACGGCCTGCCCAGTCCCGCGCACCAGAGAAAAACGCCCAGAGCGGGCAGGGCGCTCATGAAAGGGGGCAGATAGAAGGCTATGCGCGCCGGGGAGACGCCGCTTCGCTCCGAGAGTATTCTGGCCAGTTCCGACATGGGATGGCCCGTGCCGAACTCGAAGCCTTCGGCCCCGGCAAGCCAGTGATAGGCGTCGTGGGTGGCGAGCAGGCGCTCGTCGCCCAGAAAAAAAGCTTGATTGTCCCAGAAGGGAAGCTCCAGAAGTCTGGCCGCGACGGATAGAAGGATGGTCAGGAGCAGGCAGACAGCCACATGAACCCGACTTGCCGGGCCACCCGCAGGGGGACGCCCCCCCGACGCGGGAAAGGCGCTTTCGCGCGGAAAAATAAGATTGCGGAGTTGTTCGGACATGGAGACGGGTTATATCTTTTGCAGGGCCCAGAAATAACGGGTGGAGTTGTCCACAGTGTAGCTTGCCGCGGCGCTTGCCATCCAGCCGCTTGCCGTGCGGCCGTTCTCCTCCCCGCCGCCGACGGAGTCCGGGGGGGGCGTCCGCGCATGCGCCCTGGAAAGCGCCGGACGGGGTTTTGCGGGAAACGCGGCGGAGCTTAAAAAAACGCAGAATCCCCCGTTGCGCATATGCGGACTCACGAGGTCCAGCACTTTTTCCCAGGGCATGAAGGCCCGGCTCAGGACAAAGGCCGCGCCTCCGTCTTTTTCCGCTTCCCGCAGGCAAGCTTGCGCCTGCCCGTGGTAGACGCTGGTTCCCGGCAGAGGGTTGGCGGCCAGAAAAGCGCGCAAAAACATGGCGCGCTTTTCCCGCGCCTCCACCAGCACATGCCGTCCGTTTTTGCGGATCATGCGCAGGGGCAGTCCCGGCAGCCCGGCCCCCGCCCCGAGGTCGAGGCAGGGGGCGTCCGGCGGCAGAGGCAGGCCGTCCAGAAAAGAGGCGAGATGAAAACTGTCCACGACAAGTTTTTCCAGAATCTCCCGCCAGTCTCCAGGGCCGACCAGATTGACCACCCGTCTCCACTTGCCGAGCATGACGAGGTAGGCGCAAAGAGAGGAAACGGCGTCCGGCGGAGCAAAGAAGCCGAGCCGCTCAAGGCGCGATCTTGCCGCTTCCGGGGTAGGGTGCTCGTCTGCCGCGCTCACAGGTAATCGGGATCGACGGCGGCCTGGCCGTCTCCCAGCATGAGTTGAATGAAGTGGACCGTATATTGATCCACGGGCACTATGGGAAAATCCCTGCCGCAGACGGAGCAGGAAATCATGGCCGGCAGCAGGGGCGAGCTTACGGACAGCTTTTTGCGGCAATGCGGGCAGACGTAGTGAAAAGTCAGTTCCATGCCGCTGGGTTTTACCGGCTTTATCGGCTTGCGTTCCATGTCAGGCGCCCGGAGAACCCAGAAGGCTTTGCCCGGTCATTTCGGCCGGCTGTTTGAGACCCCAGGCGTCCAGGATGGTGGGAGCGATATCTCCGAGCTTGCCGTCGCGCAGGGGGAGATGGGTTTGCTCCGAGTCCAGGACAAAGGCCACGGGATTTTTGCTGTGCGCGGTCTGGGGGTGCCCTTCCGGCGTGAGCATCTCGTCGGCGTTGCCGTGGTCGGCTGTTAAAAACAGAAGCCCGTCGCGTTTTTTCACGCTTTCCCTCACCCGTCCCACGCATTCGTCCACGGCTTCGCAGGCTTTGACCGTGGCCTCGATGACCCCGGTGTGCCCGACCATGTCCAGGTTCGCGAAATTGCAAACCGCAAAATCGAAGATTCCGGTTTCCCATTCCCGGATCAGTGTGTCCGTGACCTCGAAGACGCTCATCTGCGGCTTGAGGTCATAGGTGGGAACTTCTCTGGGAGAGGGGATGAGACGCCTTTCTTCTCCGGGCAGGGGGTCTTCCACTCCGCCGTTGAAAAAATAGGTGACATGCGCGTATTTTTCCGTCTCGGCGATGCGCAGTTGGCGTAAGCCCGCGTCAGAGACGATTCTGCCCAGGCCCTTTTCCAGGTTTTGGTGTTCAAAGGCCACGGGCATGGGGAAGGACGCCTCGTAGGAGGTCATGGTGGAAAAAGCCGCGAAGCTGGGAAATTTTTCCCGCTCAAAGCCGTCAAAGGCCGGGTCGAAGAGACAGCGGGAGATCTCCCGCGCCCGGTCCGCCCGGAAATTGAAAAAGAAAACAGCGTCCCCGTCTCTGATCAGGCGCGCCTGTTCACCCGGCCCGGCTACAATACAGGGAACGATGAATTCGTCGCCAAGGCCGGCCGCGTATGCGGCCTCGACGGCCTGCACGGGATCGGCGAAGCGTTCGCCCCTGCCCGCCACCATGGCCTCCCAGGCCTTTCGCACCCTCTCCCAGTGCCGGTCCCTGTCCATGGCGTAATAACGTCCGCTTACGCTGGCCACGTGCGCCTGCGGGCCCAGTTTGTCCACCAACTGACGCATGAAGGCCGCTCCGGAATCCGGGGCCGTATCCCGGCCGTCCATAAAAGCGTGGACGCAGGACTCCACACCGGCTTTTTCGGCCGCGTCCAGCAGGGCGAAAAGGTGATTGATGTGGCTGTGCACGCCTCCATCGGATAAAAGACCGAGCAGGTGCAGGCGGTTGCCTCCGCGTCTTGCCCCTTCGAGCGCGGATCGCAGGGCGGGGTTGGCGGCCAGGCTTCCGTCCTCGACGGCCATGTCTATGCGCGTCATATCCTGGTAGACGACGCGTCCCGCCCCGATATTCATGTGCCCGACCTCGGAGTTCCCCATATAGCCGGCGGGCAGACCGACGGCGCGCCCGCAACAGAGCAGGGATGAGCGCGAAGGCAGACGGAGTAGGGCGTCAAGGTTCGGAGTGGAGGCCAGGGACAAAGCGTTGCCGGGGCCGGGAGGCGCCTGCCCCCAACCGTCCAGAATCAGTAACAGCACGGGTTTCGATACACGCATTGATCACTCGCGGAAACAATTTACGTGGCTATCGCCATGTATCGCTTACAGCGTTTTATTGATACCCGCATTGAATAGGGCGGGGTTTTCAGGATTTTCAGGCTCGGGGCGTTTTCTGAGGTCCGCCAGCACACCGGCCTTCGCCCACATTTCCTCCAGGCGGAAAAGCTCGCGGCTTTCCGACTGGAGGATATGGACGACGACATCGTTGAAATCCAGCAGTATCCAACGGGCAAGAGCGTGGCCTTCCATGTGCAGGTATTCGAAATTGCGCTCGCGGGCGACAAGCAGCAGGGTTTCCGCCAGTCCCTGCCCGTGGCGGGCGGAGGTGCTGCCAGCGATGATCACGGCTTCGCAGAGGGCGTTTTCCCCGGCCAGATCGAGGGCCACTATATCCAGGGCCTTTTTTTCCGCGAGCGCATCCACCATTACCTCCGCCTTTTCCCTGGTGGAGGCTTTGGAAAACTGCTTCGGCTCTTCTGACATAAGGTCCTTTGCCGGATCGGCGCCGGGAGAAAAAGCCGCTCCGAATCAGCGCTTGGAATACTGGTAGCGGGCGCGTGCGGCGCGCAGGCCGTATTTTTTGCGCTCTTTCTTGCGGGCGTCGCGGGTGAGAAAGCCGGCCTTTTTCAGGGGGCCGCGCAGATCCGGGTCCAGTTCAAGCAGGGCGCGGGAGATGCCGTGGCGCACGGCTTCGGCCTGGCCGCTCACTCCTCCGCCCTCGACATTGACCTTGATGTCCAGCCGGTCGGTCTGCTTGGCAAGGGCCAGGGGCTGGCGGATGATCATCTGCAGAGATTTGCGCGGGAAGTAGTTGTCGAAAGGACGGCCGTTGACGGTGATCTCCCCGCTGCCGGCGTAGAGCCGGGTGCGGGCGGTGGCGTTCTTGCGCCGGCCGGTGCCGTATTTGAACTCCGTGGACATCGTATCTCCTATAGCATTTTACGCTTGAAACAGCTCGCTTACGGCGGGCAAAGCCCGCCTGTTCCTGTTTCGCGGCATGGATTTGCCCGCAAATCCACGCAGAGCATTTCAAGTGTGAAATGCTCTGGTATCTGTCATTGACACCCGCGGGGGAAAGTAATTTTTCCCTGTTCTGTCATTGACACCCGCGGGGGCAAGTAACTTTTCCCTGCGGGGGGTCGTCAGCTGAAAACACGGTTTCCGGCTGATTTGCGCCGTTTTGCGGCGGCAGCGGCCAAATCAAAACCGCACGGATGCGGTGTTGATTTAAAATTCGAATAAGTTATCCGAGGTCAAGAACCGCGGGGGTCTGGGCCGCGTGCGGATGATCCGGCCCCGCGTACACTTTCAATTTTTTGAGTACCGCGCGGCCCAGCCGGTTTTTGGGCAGCATTCCCCTGACCGCGTGAATGAGCGCGAACTGCGGCTTGACGGCGAGCACTTTTCCCAGGGTTCTTTCCTTGAGTCCGCCCACATAGCCGCTGTGGCGGTAATAGGTTTTTGCGGCCAGCTTGTTGCCCGTCACGCGTATTTTTTCGCAGTTCACAACGATGATGAAATCCCCGTTGTCCATATGCGGGGCAAATTCCGGTTTGTGCTTGCCGCGCAGGCGGTGGGCGATTCCCGCCGCCAGACGGCCGAGGACGCGATCGCGCGCGTCCACCACGAACCAGTCGTGTTTTATGTCCGCCGGTGTCGGTGAAAAGGTTTTCATATCAACTCCTTGCTGTCTTCCGGCAGAGAAGGCCGGCGCGAAGTTGTGACTTATAGCCGCAAGGTTGGCGGAAGTCAAGCGCATTTCGCGCAGCACCAGCAATTCTCATTTTTAGACTTTCTTGAGTAAATTTCCCACCTGAGTCGATTGTGACGAAAGAATAACGTCGATTACTCCCACAGAATTGGCGTTTTGCCCATCAGTCGGTGCTGCAAAACCACAGCCAAGGCGACAAGGCGTCATAATGAGAATTGCTGTACTGGCTGACATGGGCTTGACTGTCTCGGATGTGGTGCGTATTGCGTTGACAAAGATTGCAAAAGAAAAGGGTCTGCCGTTTGAAATGCGCATTCCCAATGTCCTGACAGCGGAAACACCGGCAAAGAGTGAACGTGGCGAGGACGTGTGCCGCGCCAAAGACGCTGATGACCTGTTCAACCAATTGGGTATCTGATGCGGCAGCCTGACTATTCCGGCCAGTTTAAGCGCTATGTTAAAAAGGCACAGAAGCGCGGCGATGCGTAGTTTTAAGCGATACATGGCATCAGGGCGGGTTGAAACATGCAGAAAACACGCGCGGTGGAAAGCGGCGGCATAAAAGTTCTGGACAGGGTTCTGGACATCATCGGCCTGCTGGCCGAGGCCGGAACTCCTCTGGGCTTGCGTGACATAGCCCGCAGCACGGGAATAAGCAAAAGCACGGTCCACAGGCTGCTTTCCGCCCTTCACGCCC
>JAISZH010000080.1 GCA_031269345.1 Desulfovibrio sp.
CCGCAAGGAACGCGTCCAGATCAAAGACAAATGATGTTTTTATCGCGCGCGCCGTATATGTGGGCATGGTGCCTTCGTGCCACGGGAAGCGATTTCCGCCGCCCTGATCATCTGAGCTTCCTTTACCGGTTTGAGACCCCGGCCTTCAGGCCGGATAGCCCTACCCCGCCTTGAAGGGCGGGGTATCTGTACGGGCGGAAGCTTGGGCAGGGTCCAAACCCCGCCCAGGCGCAAGACGCGTGGGACTTCAGGCCCATGCTACCGTCTTGGTCGTGTCGCCCAAATACCGGCATCCTCAGCGGGGGGAGGCCGGAAGCGTCCGCTGCCCCGGCATGTGCAGGGTAAGTTGCGGGAAGGGTATGTCTATGCCGTTTTCCGCGAAAAGGCGCTCGATGCTGAAGCGCAGGGCGGACAAAGCCGGCCCGGCGTTGTCCAGATCGTCGATGAAGACGTTGAGCGTAAAATCCAGGGAATTCGCCCCGAAGTCAGTGAACAGAACCACCGGTGAGGGAAATGCCAGCACGCGCGGCTGGGCGCGGGCGGCCGCAAGAAGCAGGTTTTCCACGAGGGCCGTGTCCGAACCGTAGGCCACGCCTACCGTGACAGTGCGCCGCACCATGCGGTTGTTGCGCGTCCAGTTGGTGAACTGCCCGGCCATGATCGCCGAGTTAGGCACGAAGACCATGGCCCGCTCGGCGGTTTCAATAGTAGTGGAGCGGATGTTGATAGCCCTGACCGTGCCCGTTGCGCCGGCCACTTCCACATAGTCCCCGACCAGTATTGTGCGCCCGAATATGAGCATGAGTCCGCTGACCAGATTGTTGAACAGGTTCTGCATGCCGAAGCCGATGCCTACGCTCAGGCCTCCGGCCACCACGGCCAGACTGGTGAAGTCCACCCCCAGCAGGGCAAGGGCGACGACGGCGAACAGCGCCCAGAAACCGTAACGCAGCATGGTCCCGAGCGGTGGAATGACCCCTGGCTCAATATTGGGCAGGCGGGCCGGGAGATGTTCCAGAGAAGTCTTTCCCAGGCGAATGAAAGAGCGGAAGAGGAAAAAGAGCAGAACTATGAGCAGGAGTCTGGAAAAATCGAAAGAGGCCTCTCCCACCGTGTAGCTGGCGCTCAGGAACTGCTGCAGGATGTGCCGCGCCCCGGGCGCGACCCAGAACCAGGGAACGGCGCAGAGCAGGGAAAGGAGCCAGGCAAGCGGGACGGATGCGGCCTGGGCCACGGCGTTGCCGATCGGGCGATCCTGCGCGTCAAAGACCCGCCCTGCCAGGGCGGCGAAGATGCTCATCAGGGAACTGCCAAGGCTTAAGCAGTTGATCAGGGTGAAAAGCAGGATGAAAAGCAGAACGCCAAGGCGCGCGTAGCCAAGCCCTGCCGCCAGCAGCGAGGCCAGTCCGAACCAGACAGAGCAGATATGGACGAAAGCCTCCAGCATGGGAAGTTTTTCGCCCCCTTTGCGGTCTTTGCGGGAAAAGAAGGCATGCGCCAGAAAAAGAAGCATGGCCGCCGCCCACAATATACCCAGCACGCGCGCGGGGGGATCGGAAAAAAGCAGGAACACTCCGAAAAAAGACGGGGGCAGCAGAGGCGTCAGAGGGGAAGAGGCGGATGCGAGTTCCGGACGCACAGCCACGCGCAGACGCCAGGTCAGCGAGGCAGTCCCGGCGACAAGAAGCATGCCGCCCAGAAGAGCGAAGCCGTAATAAAGAACCCCATGCTGGTTGTCGGCGGCCGCAAGCACGCCAAGGCCGAGGCCCATGCAGACCAGGGCGCGTACCAGCCTGCGCAGACACGCCCCCCGCCACCGGAGAGGCAGGATAAAGACGCCCCGCGCCCCGATGAAACCCAGCACGGCCATGATGAAACCGTAAAACAGAAAAGTCTTGCCGGCATCCTGCCATTCTTCGGCGCTTTGCGGGTAAGCGAAGCTCAGGCGCGAGGGAACGGAGGAGAGCCAGTCCGCGAGCATGGCCGGAACCGGGGCGGAAACGCCGGGCCCGGCGGGGCTCAGATAGTAATTCTGCCAGATGTCTACAAGGCTGCCTTCTATATCTTCAATGGATCGGTCGATTCTGCCCAGAAGGGTTTTGGCCGGGGCCAGGAGGATGTCCAGACGCTCCGCCAGAATGGCGAATTTTCTGGAGGCGGCGCTCAAGGCGCTGGTATAGGCCTCGCGTTCCGAGACCCAGGCCGCGCCCTCCGCCACGCTGTCCTTGACAGCGCCTCCCATGTCCTTTTGCAGGCCGGCCACTTCCTCCAGCCGCTGGCGCACGGCTAAGGCAATCTCTTCCATTGGGGCTATATTGTCCATCAATGCCTTGCGCAGACTGTGCATCTGGCGCGCCAAGGCAAGCTGCTCGGCCGGACGTCCGCGCGAAGCCTGAAAGAGCCCGGAAAGCTTGGAGAATCGCAAACGCGTATTGCGCAGGCCAGATCCCAGATCCTTGCCCAGTTCTTCCGCCCGCTTGCGCAGGTTCTCGGCTTCATCGGTCAGCGCGGCCAGATCCCCGGCCCTTGCGCTCCACATGCGGCTCAAGCCGCTGTCGCCGGGCGCATCCTGATCAGGAGCGGCCGCGCCTGCCGAAAGAGGAGACAAAAGACAGAAAAGCAGGGCAAACATCGCGAAAAATTTTTCAGCCCTGTCCCCCCCCTTCCCAGGGCCTTCCGGCCGGATAAAGGGGGTAAGAGATAAAACCGGCATTCCAGCTTCTCCAGATAACCGACGGCCCCGGTCAACAGGATGGGAACCGGGTGAATTGCTCCTCCCTGAAAGGAGGTGTTATCGGAAAGGTATGCCAGGCAAAGCCTCGCGTCAAACGAAAATCTCCCCGAAAATCTCTCTGAAGGCGAGATTTTCGGGGAATCGCGCCGGGCTTGCCCGCCCGGCGCGGCCAGCACGCTGTTCGATATGCGTTTTTAAGCGTTACAGCATGTAGTGTTTACTTGCAAAAGTAAACACTACAAAACCCGAAGGGTTTTGCGCCGCCGTAGGCGGCGTAAGTCGGCGGAAATCCACGTTTTTCCGCCGACGATCCTGCAAAAATAACCATAAAAAATATGTTCGTTATTTTTGCAATCAGGCACTAGCGGACCAGATTCGGTAAGAAATGGCCCTCGGGGGAAAGGCGGGGCGCCTTGGGCTCCACAGCCTCATCGGGGGAAAGGCGGGACGCCCCGGGCACAGCCCCGTCTCCGTCCTCCAAGTTCCCCGTGGGGAACAGGTTATTGTCGGCGTGGAAGAGAACTTCAGCCGTAGCGCGAAAGATTTTGGGATCTAAGATCGTGTTCATGACGTGCTCCTTGGTTTGCAAGTTGATTTGGGGCCTGTTGCAGCCGCAGGAAACACATGGCATTTTCCGTGCCAACCTGAGCGTGCAAAAAATATTGAGTTATTACTAGATATTAGAGTAAAGCACAGGTGGGAAACAGGCGAGGACGCCAATTTTGGTGATTTACATAACCAGACGAAAAACGGTATGGTCTTGGGAACATAGGAGGCGATGGGCAAAATTTGGTGAAATATAGAACCATCGGTGATAATTGTCACCGCAGCCCGCCGTAAGCGAACTGTTTCAAGCGTTAATTGTTATAAGCGCTGTCGCCGCATAGCGCGCAAGTCCGTCGAAAATCGGGTTTTCGGCGGACGATCCTACGCAGGGAAAAGATTACTTTTCAATGCGGATATTATGGCATTTTACCTTTGACATGATGCATCCGGCCCTCTCAGCCTGCGCCCGCTCCGGCGTTTAACAGCGCAAATAAATTGCGCTTACGCCTTCGCGGTGGGAGTCCGCTTTCGTGGTGGGAGTCCGCTTTCGTGGCGGGAGTCCGCTTTCGCGGCCGCCAGAGCAATTTCAAAGTGAAATTGCCCTAAGATGTCCTCAATTTGAAACGGACGGCAAGATATCCAGGATTGCCACCCCTTCTTCCCGGCGCAGGCAAAAGGCCATGCCGCGCCTGTCCAGTTCCGGCAAAAGCCAGGGCGGTACATGCCCGCAACGCAGTTCCAGCCTGCTGAAACGCGCCTTGTCAAAAAAAGGCCGCAGCATCATTTTGGAGGACAGATCCGGATGGGCGGCCAATGCGGCCGCCAGATCAAAGACATAAAACCCGGGGGAGGCTTCCGTCGGGCTTTCCGGCGTCTCTTCCCCTATACACGGCTCCTGAACCTCGCGCATCAGTTCGTCCAGACAGTCCGGGGAAAATTCCGTCATCTCGAAAACGGCAAAGCCTTCCCTTCTCAAAACCGCGTAAGCGATGCCGCCTACGCCTGAGGCCACCAGCACCCGAACATCCTCCAAATCCCCGACCAGTTTCTCCACCGCCCGGCGCACACCCTCTCCGCTTTGGCAGGGCCCCGGGCTGAAGCGTAAGTGCGTGACGCATTTCCAGGCGCGATTTGCGCCGCGTCCCCTGCGGTAGACATCAAGACCGCACTCCCCGGAAAAAGGCGCCGGATTCCCAAGGTCATCGCAAATCACCGC
>JAISZH010000199.1 GCA_031269345.1 Desulfovibrio sp.
AGACGGAGCCGAGATGCGCGCGCCGCTGGGCATCACCATCGTCGGCGGACTCCTGGTGAGCCAGTTGCTGACCCTCTATACGACACCGGTGGTCTACATCTTTCTGGACCGCTTTGCGCTGGAGAAGAGAAACAACCGGAATGAGGAGGAACCCGGCAAATTCCCACGCATCCCCCGGCCTGCCACAATAAACACAAAGGAGTGCAAAATGCGCGGACTGCCTGAAAACACGGAGAACCTGCTGGCCCGGCCGGGGCAGGCCCTGCATGAACATTTGGCGTCGGTGGGGAGTCTCGCGGGAATTTTCGCCGGACGATTCGGCGCTGCCTCTTGGGGCACAGCCGCTGGCCTGCTGCACGACATCGGCAAGGCAAGTGTAAAATTTCAACGCCGGGTGCGGGGGGAAAATCTGCGCGTGGACCACTCGACCGCCGGGGCGCGACAAGCGGCGCAGGACTGGCGCGGCGCTGGAAAACTCCTCGCTTATTGCATTGCCGGGCATCATGCGGGGTTGCCGGATGGCCGCTCAAATGAAAATAGTTGCCTGCGGAACAGACTTGATCCGTCACGTCATAAAATTGAGGATTACTCGGACTGGAGCGGCTGTCTCAAGCAAAACCAGGCTGTCTGCCCTGATTTCCACGAGTGCCCTTTCGACACAAGGCAGCAGGGGCTTGGTTTTCGCATCGCCTTTTTCCTGCGCATGCTCTTTTCATGCTTGGTGGACGCGGATCGTCTGGATGCGGAAAAGACGGGGGATGCGCAAGACCGTGCCCGTTCCGCAAGACGGGTATATCCGGGCATTGAGGAATTACAGGCCAGACTCGACATATTTCTGAAAGAAAAAATGGCTAAGGCCAAAGATACAAAAGTCAAACAGGTCAACCGGGTCAGGGCCGAAGTTTTGTCCCATTGCAAGGAAGCCGCCGGCCGCAAGCCCGGCCTCTTTTCCTTGACCGTGCCCACCGGAGGCGGCAAGACCTTTTCTTCTCTGGCCTTTGCCCTGGCGCACGCGCAACGCCACAGTCTGGACAGAATAATCTACGTCATTCCCTTTACAAGCATTATTGAACAGAACGCCGACGAGTTCCGCAAAGCCCTTAAAGACGAAGAGGGGCGCTTTGTGGTGGAGCACCACAGTAACCTCGTCTCGCCGGACGACGGTGACGACGACCAGCCGCACCCGGCCACAGAGAACTGGGATGCACCCCTCATCGTCACCACCAGCGTGCAATTTTTCGAGAGCCTTTTCAGTGCCCGTGCCGGACGCTGCCGAAAGCTGCACAATCTGACGAGAAGCGTAATTATTCTTGATGAAGCGCAGATGCTCCCCCTGCCTTTCTTGTTGCCGTGCATTGAAGCCTTGCGGGAACTGTCGGCCAGCTATGGGTCGAGCGTCGTCCTGTGCACGGCCACGCAGCCAGCCCTGAATGCCGCGGAGGAAGGCGGAGAAGGATTGAAAAACGGATTGACAGGCGTCCGCGAGATCATTCCGGATCCGGAAGCGCTACATATTGACCTCAGGCGCGTTGTTGTCCGATATGTCGGTAGCCTGTCCGACGTTGCGCTTGTCGAACGTCTTGCCGCAGAACCGCAGGTGCTTTGCATAGTGCCCACGCGCCGCATGGCCGGAAAAATCTTTGACGCCCTGCGGGACTGCGTAGTCTCACGGGATGATCCGCCACAAACCGCGGGGGTTTTCCATATGAGCGCGCTGATGTGCCCGCAGCATCGGACTTCGACATTGGAGCACATCAAAGAGGCGCTTAAGGCCGGGATGCCTTGCCGCGTTGTGAGCACAAGCCTGGTCGAGGCCGGAGTGGATATAGATTTTCCGGCAGTTTACCGGGCAGAGGCCGGCATGGATTCCATCGCCCAGGCGGCTGGCCGCTGCAATCGCGAGGGGCGTCTGGAGAAGGGGCGGGTATTTGTGTTTACCCCGGAATCTGGTCTGCCTCCCGGCATTTTCCGCCGCGCCGCCCAAGCCGGACGTTCCGTCATTGAACGCCACAGGGAGGACCTGTTACATCCGGATGCCATGCGGGACTATTTTCTGGAACTTTACTGGCAAAGCGGAGACGGCAACCTTGATGCCAAAGACATATTGAAGCGCATCGGAGAAGCGGCGGCTGACGCCGAGTTTCCCTTCAGGGAAATTGAACGCGATTTCCAACTTATCGACGCGCCGACGCAGGGCGTTGTCATTCCCTACGATGAACAGGCGGAAAAGCTGGTACGCATCCTTGATTTTCTTAAAGCCGGAGAAAATGCCGTGGGCACAATGCGCCGTCTGCAGCGCTACAGCGTGTCGCTCTATGAACGGGACTTATGCGCTCTGGAAAAAGCCGGGGCCATCCGTCGAACCAGGGCGGATGGACGGGTTTTTGTACTCTGCGACAGTAAACTTTACAATAAAACTACAGGCTTGAACTTGTACAAAGAGGACCTTGGCATTATTGCACCGGAAGATTGTCTCGGGTAAGCCAGTATAAAAAAGGAGTGTCTATGTCCTATGGAGTCCGGTTGAGAGTTTGGGGCGCCTACGCCTGCTTTACGCGCCCCGAGATGAAAGCGGAGCGTGTCAGCTACGATGTGATTACACCCTCCGCAGCCAGGGGAATTCTGGAGGCCGTCTACTGGAAACCCGCCATACGCTGGGTGATAGAGCGCATTCTGGTGATCAGGCCCATCCGCTTTGATACTATTCGCCTGAATGAGCTTAAGGAAAAAATGCCGTTGCGGCCGGTCGGCGAGGCCATGAAGGATCCGCGGAAGTCGCTGGGAATTTTTGTGGACGACAAGGACAACCGGCAGCAACGCGCCGCCCTTGTCCTGCGTGACGTGGAGTATGTAATCGACGCAATTTTTGAAATGACGCAAAAAGCCATTGCTGACGACAATCCGGGAAAAGTTCAGGATATTTTTCAGCGCAGGGTGGCGGGGGGGCAGTGCTTTCACAGGCCTTATCTGGGTTTGCGGGAATTCCCGGCCATCTTTGAGGCTGTTCAGGGAAAGACGCCGAAGCCGGACGCCTCGCTTATGGGAGAACGCGATCTGGGTTACATGCTGCACGATATTGATTTTGAACGTGACATGACCCCGCATTTTTTCCGTCCCCTCATGCGTGACGGGGTCATCCAGGTGCCGCGTCCGGATTGGTTCCGCGACGATACAAAAAAAGGGGAGCGCCATGATATTGCAATCTCTTAACGCATACTACGAACGCCTGGCCGCGGACGCTACGTCAGGCATAGCTTTGCGCGGCTTCAGCAGGCAACCTGTGCCTTTTGCCCTGGAAATTGACACGCACGGCACTTTCTCGCAGGTGCTGGATTTGCGACAGGAGGATGCAAAGAAGAAGGTTCCCAGGCAACTGATCCTCCCCGAGCCGCTCAAGACTTCCGGTTCGGGTTTTGCCGCGAACTTCATATGGGACAACACCGGCTATGTTCTTGGAATAGACGCGAAGGGCAATCCCAAACGCGCAGCCAAATCTTTCCTGGCGTTTCGCAACCGGCTTGAAGAGGTCTGCGCCGACCTGGAAGATGAGGGCGTTGCGGCTGTCCGCGCCTTTCTTGGACATTGGGAACCGGAAACAGCGTTGAACTGGCCGGACTGGAAGGATATGGCCGGACGCAACCTCGTTTTCTGCCTGCGCGGAGAACGGGGCTTCATTCACGATCGTCCCGCTGTGCGCGAGGCTTGGCTAGACTATTACGAAACCACCACGTCGGCAATTCGGGGGCAATGCCTTGTCACGGGCAAAACAGGCCCCATAGACCCCACCCATCCGAAAATCCAGGGCGTCAAAGATGCCCAAGGTACCGGAGCGGCGCTTGTTTCATTCAATGCGAATGCTTTCACGTCTTATGGGAAAGACCAGAATTACAACGCTCCCGTCAGCGAAGAAGCCGCCTTCAATTACACAACGGCTCTTAACGAGCTCCTGCGACGCGACAGCCGCCAGAAGGTGCAGATCGGCGACGCCACGACCGTATTCTGGACGGAGCGGAAGACCAAGTCTGAAAGCCTGTTGCCTTTCATATTCAGTCAAAACGAAGATCAAGGCGACCTGGCAGATCTGCGCCGTTTTCTTGAGGCCGCGCGCGATGGGAAGATGCCCGACGAACTCAAAAACGAAGCGACCTCCCGTACATATGTGCTGGGACTGTCACCCAACGCCGGGCGTATCAGCGTGCGCTTCTGGCATGTGGACACAGTGGAGGGCATGTGGCATAAAATCGGCCAGCATTTCGCTGATCTCAAAATCGTGAAACGGTACGAAAACGATCCTGACTACCCGCCGCAATGGCTTCTACTCAAGGCCGCAGCCAAACTGGAGGATATTGACAACATCTCGCCTCTGCTTTCCGGCGCGCTCATGCGTTCCATACTCACAGGAGCGGCCTATCCGGCGGCTCTGCTTTCAGCCGTTGTAGGACGCATCCGCGCTGAACAGAAGATTACCTACGCCCGGGCGGCCCTGATAAAAGCCTGTCTGGTCAGAAATTTCCGCCAACGAGGACAAAACCAGGAGGTATCCGTGAGCCTTGACGAACATTCTCTGAATGTGGCCTATCGCTTGGGCCGCTTGTTTGCCGTGCTGGAAAAACTTCAGCAGGAGGCCATTCCCAACGCGAACAGCACTATATCTGACCGCTATTTCGGGTCGGCTTCCGCCACGCCGCGTGCGGTTTTTCCGGTGCTTTTGCGCTTAGCTCAGCACCACGCAGCTAAAATCAAATACGGTTACACCCATAGGCAACGTATCAGCGACATTCTGGAGGGCATAGAGATAGCGCGAGGCGGGTTTCCCGCCCATCTGTCTCTGGAGGACCAAGGGCTGTTTGCGTTGGGATACTTCCATCAACGCGCCCAACTTTGGACATCGCAAAAGACGGGCACTGAAACACACTTAAACGCCGCCGAGGAGAATTAACATGGCAGCCATACAGAATCGCTACGAATTTGTCCTGCTTTTTGATGTGGAAAACGGCAATCCCAACGGCGATCCCGACGCCGGCAACATGCCGCGCATAGACCCTGAAACAAATCACGGCCTTGTCACCGACGTATGCCTGAAACGCAAGGTACGCAACTTTGTGGAACTGGAGAAAGGCAACAATCCGCCTTATTGTATCTATGTGAAGGAAAAAGCCGTACTTTCCGAGGCGCGGGCCGTGGCTTACAAGCCTGTGGAAGGCACGGGCAAATCCGAAGCCGAGAAAGTGAGCTTGGGCCGCGATTTCATGTGCGCCAATTTTTTTGACGTGCGCGCCTTTGGGGCCGTTATGTCCACAAAACTGAACAACTGCGGCCAAGTGCGAGGTCCAGTGCAGTTATCCTTTGCGCGTTCCATTGATCCGGTAACGCCGCTTGACGTGACCATCACGCGCATGGCTGTGGAGACTGCCAAGGAGGCGGATGCCCAAAGCGGGGACAATCGCACGATGGGGAGAAAACACATTGTGCCCTATGGTCTCTTTCGCACGGAAGGTTTTATTTCCGCTCCGTTCGCCAAACAGACGGGCTTTTCTGAAGAGGACCTTGAGCTTTTCTGGCGGGCTTTGACTGTGATGTTCGATCACGATCATTCAGCGGCAAGGGGCAAAATGAACACGCGCAAGCTCATCGTTTTCAGGCATGCGGATGTACTCGGCAATGCCCCGGCGCAGAAGCTGTTCGACCTGGTGAAGGTTGTCCGCTGCACGGATGCGTCAGCTCCGGCGCGCGGCTATGGAGACTATGCCGTGAGTGTTGACAGCGCCGCTTTACCCGGCAAGGTGGAGCTTGAGGTGAAGATATAGGAACAGCCCCAGCCTCCACGATGTATTCCGAAGACGATTTCATCCAGCTTTCCGCCGTGCAGCACTATATGTACTGCCCCCGGCAATGCGCCCTCATCCATTTGGAGATGGTCTGGGAGGAGAACCGGGCAACAGCGGAAGGGCGTCTTCT
>JAISZH010000025.1 GCA_031269345.1 Desulfovibrio sp.
CTCATTCAGACTGGAGAACAGGTTCCATATTTCCCGCGCCGTATCAATATCCAGATCGCTGGTGGGTTCATCCGCCAGGATCAATTCCGGCGAATTGATCAAAGCCCGCGCAAGCGCCACCCGCCGCAGTTCTCCGCCCGAAAGTTCCGCTGGATAACTGTTTTCCAGATGAGAAATACCTAATTGGTCGAAAAGTTCCCGCGCTTTTTGCAGACTGTCTCCGGAACGGCGTTGGAGGTGAAAAGGCAGACGCGCATTGTCCAGAGCCGTCAAATTCCCCAAAAGGCTCCGGCCCTGAGGGATGTAGCCGATCTTTTCATTGCGGAAATCGCTGCGTTGCCGCTCATTCAAGGAAAACAGATTGTTCCCGTCCACCAATATTTCGCCTGAATCCGGACTGAGAAGGCCGATCGCCATATTCAGCAGGGTTGTTTTTCCACTGCCGGAACGCCCGATCAAACTGACAAAGGCTTCGTCGGCCAGAGAAAAACTGACGTTACGCACGGCGTCGAAATGCGTCTGGCCCCGCCGGTAGCTTTTGGTCAGATGATATGCTTCAAGCCGCATTATTCCGCCTCCCGCAAGCTGCTGTACACGTCAAAGCGGGTAAGGGACCGGACAGTGTTGGCGCAGGCCAGCGGTCCGCTTATGCTGGCTATTGCCAGAGTCAGCAGGGCATGCCCGGCGATGCTGCCGCCGGAGATAGCCAGATGCGGCAGTTTGAGGCTGTCGAAAATAAGCGTGCTGAAAGGAAAAATGACGCAGGAAGCTGCCAGAATCCCAGCCAGCGCTCCTCCAGCGCAAAGGAAAAAGGCTTCCCATCGGAGCAGCTTCGCCACCCAGGAACGCCGCGCTCCCAGCAGCCGGTAAAGGCTCATCTCGTGTTTCCTCTCGCTTGCGCTGACGGAAAAAACCAGACTTATGACAAGAACCGCCAGCAGCCAGATTCCGGCCGCAACCCAGTACACGGAGGCCGATAACCCGTGCAGGCGGCGCGCGGTCTCAGCTACAATGTTTTCCGCAACCACCTGATCCAGATTGTATTCAGCGGCGCAGGCCCGCATGATCGCATTTCCCACCGCTCTGGGCGACGCTTCCGGATTGACCTTTACCGCTACCGAGGAAATATACGCTTCCGGAGGATCAAGTTTTTGTAAGAAATGCGGATTCTCAAGCAGTTTTGGAAGATACGGATTGCCCCGTATCAGTGTGTACAGCGTTTCCAGAGGCATAAAAACGGAGGTGTCCAGCCCCATGCCCGTGGGAGCCATTTTGGCGGCTACCCGGTATGTCTTTCCGAAAAAAAAGTGCTTGTCACCCACGGAAGTAATGATTTTGGAACCGACCACAATTTCGTCGTCCCCCAGTTGGGCTATGGTGTTCTGCATCCAAGGCCGGATCAAAAAGTCGCTTTCCGGATCAAAGCCCATAATCTGCACATGCTCCGAGCAGCAGGAGTCGCTGAGCGAGGCCAGGAAAAATTGTGGCGTGAGCGCCGCGATGCCGGGAACCGCCCGGATGCTGTCCAGAACTTCTTTGCGCATATAATAGGTGCTCGGTTCACCTCGCAGAAGCGCGGCTGTGGCAACCTGCTTATATCCGTAGGGGACAATCAGCACATCCGCGCCCAAACGCTCGGAGAGGCTCTCCAGCCCCTTCCCCAACTGGCTGTTGAGAATGGAACCTCCGAAAAGAACTGCGGAGAAGATGCCGACCAGGGCGGCAAGACCCAGATTCCTATAAGGTTTGCGCCGCAAATTCTGCAGAGCCAGCCGGTGCGGCGTGAAAGCCTTGTCAGCCATTGCCGTCAATTCCTTCGGTACTTGATGAGATAAAAGCTGTGCAGCAGGGCGAAGAGGAAGAAAACCCCGCTCAGGAGCAAAAGAGCCGGTAGCGTTCCGGCCCGGCAGGGCATGCTTTCCTGTTGGCACACACCGATGAGTACACTAGGAATCAACGCACCCAGGACGGCGCTTCCCGCAAGCAGCAGAGTAATGCCTGAACGTCGCTCCGGCGAACCGGCAAACAGCAGCAGTAAAGAACCAAAAATAACCAGACCCCCGAGGCCCGCTTCCGCTTTGGCGGTCCAGAAGCAGACCACATGGCCCGGTTCGGAATGTACGGCTGGATCTTCCTGATGATTCGGTGCGGCGCTTCCGGACCCGTGGTGATCCGGCGGCGGCGTGTGCGTGTTGTGCGCTTGCCCTCCAAGGACGGATGCGGCATGATGATGAGCGGCCGATGCGTCGGCATACTCGCATACCGGCAAAAGAACGTGCGGCACGGCAATGTAGAGAAGACCAACCACGGCATACAACAGAGCCAGAATCTTTCCCTTACTGATGATGTTTGACATTTGCGTTGCCTCCTTGTTCAGTCATTGCAACTGGCGGCTGTGTTAATTTTATCGCACTGCCAATAAATAAAAATGAATAATATTAAATAAGCGTATACATTATAGATATATGCCGGCCTTCAAAATTCAGCGCTCACTCTGGCCCAGAATACCCTGCCCGGTTCATAGACCCGTGAATCGGCTGGAAAACCCCAGCCCGAATTTCCGGCCAGATTGAGATGTTCGGAATAGGCGGCGTCAAAGATATTATCCACCCCCGCGCTCAGATTGAAATGATCGGCGAAGTTAAAACCGGCGTAGGCGGACAGCACGCCGAAGCCGGAGCTTTCGCCGAAATCCCTGCCTACCACGTTGCCCTGATTGCGGGCGATCCGGTCTTGCTTGGCCACCACTCTCCACAATATACCGGCCTGCCATGCATCTGTTTCATAATCCGCTCCGAATCTGACTTCCAGAGGAGGGATCTGGGGCAACGGCCTGTTCTCGTCGGTATTTTCGGCCCAGGCATAGGCCAAGCTGGAACTCAGCCGCAGATGATCAAAAAACAGATAAGATGCGCCAAGTTCGCCCCCCATAGTCCGCACATCGACATTTTGCGCCATGGAACTGGTGCTTGTGCCCATCATCCCCGTGGTAGTGACATAATTGAACAGGATGTAATCGTGAATAATTCCGGCATAACCGGAAAGCCACAGATTAAGATTCTCATTCTTGTATTGCAGGCCAGCATCCAATTGCAGCGTCTTTTCCGGCTCTAAATCCGGAAAAGCTCTAAACAAATTCATGCCGGCATTTTTATTCTGGATCAATTCCCAGTAATCAGGAAAGCGTTCGGTGTAGCCCACTCCTATATAGGATTGGAGCGGCAGTTCAGCGAAGCTGTGCTCATAGCGAATGAAGGCGCTGGGCAGCAGTTCGTCCCTGGTTTTGTCATAAGGGGCGACATTGTTCGGACGAGAGCGCGAATCTTCAGCCCGGACGAAGTCTCCTCGCAGACCGGCGACAACGGCGTTACGCTGATTGAGTTCGGTACGTAGTTCTCCGAAAACGCCAGCTTTCCACATTTCTATGTCCGTCTGTCTGGCGGGGCTGGAGGTGGAACTGGTGTCGTGCTTGTCAAACTGCGCGTCCACTCCGGTTGTCAATGTGCTGGACTCGCCTAAACGCAAAGTGGCCGCGGCTCTACCTCCCCACAGGGTGCGCGTGGGGTTGCTTTTCATGGGCATCGCCATCATGCCCGATGGCGTGCGCAACGTATAATTGTCCATAATATGATCGGCGTGATTGTAGTACGCCTGCACTTCCAGCTTATCCACCACCGCTCCCAGCCCGCTTTTTTCAAACCTGAAGGCGAAACTCTCCCTTTTGAACTGGCTCCCATCCATGCCTCTGCCAGCATAACGCGCCTCGCCGTCTCCGGTTCCGGCGCTCAGCTCAAGCAGGGTCTTTTCATCCGGGGTCCAGCCGACGGCGACATCGGCATTCCATTTCATCCATTTGGAAGGCACAACATTGCCGTTGCCGTCTTTATAGTCCGAAGAATGCCCATGGTTGGCGTTAAACCGTATATATATATTTTCAGTACCGGCGGACGCGTCCGCGTATTCTTCAAAACGATCGTACGATCCTGCCAGAAAGCCGAGGTTAGCTCTGGCTTCCGGTTCGGTATAACGTTCCTGTACCCGCTCGAAACGGATGGTCGCCGCCGAAGCCCCGCCGCCCCATAGCACAGTCTGCGGCCCCTTTATGATGGTGACCCGATCATAGGATTCAGGCGAAATATACGATGAAGGCGCATCCATGCGGCCGGGGCAGGAACCCAGGATATTGGCGCCATTGGTTAGAATATTGAGGCGGGAGCCGAACATTCCCCGAAAAACAGGGTCGCCGTTGGCGCCTCCGGAACGGATAGCGGAAAAACCCGGCACAGTCTTCAGATAGTCCGTGGCATCGCTTGCCGGCACAGGCAACTGCGCCTGTTTGGGATTCAGGATTATCTCCAGCGGAGTGCTTTCCGGCGCGGCGATAACTACGATCGGATCCAGAGTTATTCCGGCGCGTTCCTGCCCGGAATGGCTGTGAACAGGTTTCTGGGCGTTTTGCGCGTATAAAGGCCGCGTTTCCATGGCAAGCACAAGCGCGAGCATCATGACGAATACCTTAAGCGTGTTGTCTCCCATGCGTAATCTCCTTGATTATTGATGAGTTTTAGGCAGTCGCATCGCCCGCCGCCATCCTTCGCAGGGACTATTTTTATGACCGAAAGTACTATTGACATTGGTTCTGTTTTCCCATGAATGTTGAAAACATGGCTGAGACCACGCGCGCACGCGGCGCGGGCGGCGGTGGCGGGCGAGTGGTGGCCGGTCGCCGCAAAACGGCTCATGTAGTTTTGCGGAGAAAATCAATGGGGAAATGTTCAAGGCGGAATTTTGACTTTTAAAAAATGAGACAAAAAATGAGCTTATTAAAAGCAAAATGGGTACTGACCATACTCACTGGCCTTTTCATTCTGCTTTTTGAATTTCTCCGTCACAGATTCATGCATGATATGTATATGGACTGGGGAAACCTCCTCGTCGCCATATTTTCCAGCCTGCTCTTTTTTGTATATTCCACCTTCATATTCCGCCTGATAGAGAAGCTTACGACAAGATTGAGCGAAGAAAGGACCAATTCCACGGTTCACAAAGAAAGGGAACGCATTGCGTGCAGCCTGCACGATAATATCGCTCAGACAATTTTTTTTATGAATATCAAAGCATTGGAGATTGAAAAATCGCTGGATAAAAAAAGTGAGTCTTTTCCAAAATTGCAGGAGTTGAAAAAAGCTATTTTGACTATAGACAGTGAAATCCGTGATAAAATATTTCTTTTAAAAGATGATTATCAGCATAATGAGGATGATCTTGATTTGCAAAAAGCCGTTGATAATATCGCGCATATCCTGACTGATGACGCCAATATTGATGTTATGACCAATATAGACCCTTTAATTGGAAAAACACTTCCCATTACAGCCAAACAAAAAATTATCGGCATATTGCAAGAACTGTTCACCAATATAAAAAAGCACGCTCAAGCCAAAAAAGTCCAGCTTCAGCTTGCGGTGATTGAAGAGCGGATTGTCTTGCGGGTGGAAGATAACGGGCGCGGTTTTTCCCTTGCCTGCCTGGATAAGCAGGGAACTTTCGGTTTACGCAATATAATGAATGAAATCAAAATGAGCGGCGGCAGTATGATCCTGGCGGGCGAACAGGGCGCATCCATTATTATTGAAATGCCAAAGGATTTTTAGAATGCCGGTACGTGTGCTGATTGTTGACGATCATGCCCTGTCCCGCAGGGGGATAGCCAGCATTCTCGGCGAAAATGAGAATTTTCAGGTAGTCGGCGAAGCGGTTGACGGAGAGGAGTCTCTGAAAAAGGCGGAATCGCTTCGCCCTGATCTTATCCTTATGGACATACGTATGCCCGGCCAATCCGGCCTTGAGGTGACACGGATCATCAAGAATCAGTTTCCGCAGATAAAAATCGTCATTCTCAGTGTGTCGGACGATGCTCAGGATTTTTTCGAGGCGATCAAAAATGGAGCGCAAGGTTATTTACTGAAAAATATGGATACAACATACTGGATTGATTATCTGATGAATATCGCCCGAGGAGAATCGCCCATTCCCCGGACTATCGCGAACAAAATACTTGAGGAATTTTCCCGTCATCCTCACAAACAACCGCAAGTAGAGAGCGAAATACTGACTGTAAGGGAAAAAGAAATTCTTTTGCATGTCAGTAATGGATTCAGCAACAGAGAAATGGGGGAAAGACTTTATATAAGCGAGAGCACGGTAAAAAATCATATGCGCAATATCATGGAAAAATTGCATTTACGTAGTCGTACACAACTTATTGCCTTTGTTTACAAAAATAGAATGATTAATAATTAGGCGGCCCTGAAAAACTATATAATTTATTGATACAGCAATATAACTTTTATAAAAACAGTGTTTTTTCGACCAAAAATACTCATCAGGGCCGACTAACCCGGTCGATGAAATCGATCGGGCGCGCGCGTTGTGTAAGCGGGGCTTTGCCCCGCTGTTCGGCGCAGCCGAACACATAAGCGCGGCGTGCCTTTCTGAAAAAGTCGTTTCGCGACTTTTTCAGCATCGACTGTTTAGGTTCATCCGGCTGAAGCTTACTTTTGACAAAAAGCGTGGATATAATTACTACTTGAATTAACACGATTTAGCGCATGCAACCCTTGGCGGCTGATTTTGAGGGGTTTCTGGACTTTGTTCCGTCATGCGGGTATGCTGTTTATGCGTTATCAGCATAAAACGCCAACCTTGTGAAAGGAGACGCCATGTCCATTACCAAGAACTTCCTGAAATCGCGCGCGGCTTGCAAGGTGAAATTCAGCCTGAGCCCCGATGAGGTACAAGGCGCGGCGGAAGTGTTTCTTGTGGGCGATTTCAATGATTGGAGCGATACCTCACATCCAATGAAAAAGCAGAAAGACGGCAGTTTCAACCTGGAAATAGAGCTGCCTCAGGGGCAGGATTACAAATTCCGCTACCGCACCGGAGACAATATATGGCTCAATGATGCGAATGCGGATGCCTATGTGCCCTGCGCTTATGCCTCGGCGGACAATTTCCTGGTGAAAGTCTGATTTCGGCGGCGCGGAATTTTGGCCGGGGATGGTCGGCAAAGCGGGCGAAAACATTTTCCAGTTCCGCGAAAAAACGGGCCAGAATAGTGTCCGAGACCAGCATCCCGGTGCGCGTCAGATAAAAGTTCCCGGCGCGCGTGCGGGCGAGGCCGTTTTGTTGCAACAGGGTCGCCTGGGCGCCGAAGTCGGAGAGAAATGGCCGTCCGGCCTTCATCTGCCATTCACTGAACGAAAGGCCGGCGCAGGTTCTTAGGCGCAGCATCAGCATCTCTTTCAATCCGGTCAGCGCATCCAGCTCCTCCCGGAATGCGCTGTCTTCGCCTTTTTCGGCATTATCCGCCCAGGTCTTCAGATCGGCCGGGTTTGTCCTGCGCCTGCCGTCCAGTGTGGAGGCGGCGGCCGGACCCAGTCCCAGGTAATCCTCCCCCCGCCAGTAGCCGGAGTTGTGCCGGCAGGGAAAGCCCATGCGGGCGAAATTGGAAATTTCGTACTGCATGTAACCATGCGCCTCAAGAAATTCCGATCCGGCCAGATACATGGAGGCCAGTTCGCGTTCGCCCGGCAGGGCAAGTTCCCCCTCCTCCACGCGCCGGGTCAGGGAAAGCCCCTCCTCAAGGTTCAGCCCATAAGTGGAAATGTGTTCAGGCTGCAAATTCACGGCCCTGCGAAGGGTGGCCAGCCATTGCATCTGTGACTGGGGCCGTCCGTCCTTGCCCGGCAGACCCCAGATCAGATCCAGGTTGATATTGGAAAACCCGGCTCTGCGGGCGGTTGCAAAGGCGGCTTCGGCCTGTCTTGAGTCATGCGCTCGCCCGAGCAGAGTCAGCGCTGCGTCGTCAAAGCTCTGCACGCCTATGGACAGGCGGTTGACCCCGGCCTTGCGCGCCGCGCTTGCGCAATCTCCTTCCAAAAGCGATTCCGGGTTGGCTTCCAAGGTTATTTCCGTTTCCGCGGACAGGGCGAAGCATTTGCGCGCCTCTTCCAGAATGCCGGCTATGGCTTTGCCGGGCAGGATACTCGGCGTGCCGCCCCCGAAAAACACTGTGCTCACGGCTTTCCTGCCGGAGGCAAGACCCTTGCGCAACCCTTCGGGAGGCTTCGCCCCGGGGCCGGACGCTTCCGAGCATTCGGCCCGCGCGCGCATTTCCCCGATCAGCGCGGAGAGGTACCGCCTTGTCATGCAGGCCCCCGCCCCGTCGCGCGGCAGACGCAGGGAATAAAAGGAACAGTATGCGCATTTGCTCCGGCAGAAAGGTACATGAATATAAAGGAGCATTGTTTCAGGCGGTTTTGCGCCTGGCGGCGAAAGCGCGGCCGTAGCGTTCATATTCGCTGAAAATGCAGCCGCAGTATCGTTGGCGGTAGAGGTCCCACTCCCTGGAAAGTCGCTGGCCGTCTTTCCAGAAAACTCTGAAGTCTTCATAAACGAAGGTTGTTTTTTCGGAGGCCGCGGCCTCAAAGCCCAAAGAGCGGATTAATTCGTGGTCCTGATGGCGGGAATAGAGAAGAGTGCTGCAATAGGCGTCGTAGCCGAGTTTTTTGGCGAGTTTCGCGCATTTTTCAAGGCGCAGGCCCAGGCAGAACGCGCAACGTTCTTCCTCCCGCCCGGAGACGGCCCTGATCCAGGGGACGGGGTCCGCGGCCGGGGGCAGAGGGAAAGCCGTATTTTTTCCGCTCGGGCGCGGATCGCGGCAAAGCCAGGGGTCGTTTGGGACCGATTCTTCCGGGCTCAGATCATCGGCGAGCAACAAAGGTGTCGAGAGGCGTTCGGCGGCCAGTACCGCCGCTTCGCGGCGCGCCATGTATTCGCTCAAAGGCTGGATGTTGGGATTGAAGAACAGCCCGCATATCTGGTGCCCGCTCTGGATCAGGCGCTGAAAAACAACGATGGAACAGGGCCCGCAGCACACATGGACGAGGATGCGCATGGCGGGGATTGCGTCAGGAGGCCTGGACTTCGGTTTTTCGGATGAGTTCCAGAATTTTCTCCCGCAGGTGCTCAAGGTCCGGTTTGGTGAACTGGGCGTCCGCGCCAACGGATACCCCTTTGTGCGCGAGAGTTTGCGAGATAATTGAGGAGAACAGGGCCACCGGCAATTTTTTCAGTTCAGGGTCATCCTTGATTTTTTTGCACAGGACGAAGCCGTCCATCTGCGGCATCTCAATGTCTGAAATGATCGCCTGCACGTAGTCGCGCACCGTTTTTTTCTCGTCATGGGCCTTGCTTTTCAAACCGTTCAGGAGCTTCCAGGCGTCTTCCCCGCTGACCGCCTGAACCACGCTGAAGGGGCCGGATTTTTCCAGCAGGCTTTTTACCAGATGGCGTATGCTGCCGGAATCGTCGGCGTGCAGGATGGTGTACGTTTCGCCTTCCCCGCCGCTGTATTCCTCGGCATGGGAAAGATGGACGGCCAGGGAGGGGTCGATGTCCGCGACTATGTTTTCTATGTCCAGAAGGAAAACCACCCTGCTGTCCAGGCGTACCACGCCGGTAATGGAGTTGTGGCTCATGTTCTGCAGGAAAAGTCCGGGTTCTTCCACGTCCTTCCAGCTCAGGCGGTGGATGCGGTTTACTCCGGACACCTGAAAGGCGGTGATGATGCCGTTCAACTCCGTGACGATGATTTTGGCTTCGTGTGCCGGCACCTTGATTTTCCCCAGGTAGAATGCGAGGTCCACCAGGGGCACGACTTTCCCGTCGCGGTGGGAAAAAGCGCCGAGCACCGAGGGGTGGCGCATCTGGGGCATGGCCGTAACAGGCTGGAGACGGATGATTTCCACGACCTTGGCGACGTTGATGCCGTAATGGCCGCTGTAATTCGGCTCGTCAATGTGGAACTCGACTATCTCAAGCTCGTTGGTGCCGGATTCGATCGGAAGGGTACTTTGACTCATTGGCTTGATCCTTGATTGTATGCGCTTTTCTTTCGATCAGAATATTTCTTTGGGTCATCGGCTTTATCCCGGAGCGTGTCAACTTCAGGAGTTGACGCGCCCCGGCAAGGATTTGCCCGCAAATCATTGCCGGGCGGTTCACTCATTTCATTTGTGAACCGCTCCAGAGCATTTTACCTTCGAGATGATGCACCCGGCCTTCTCCAGCTTACACCCGCTTCGGCGTTTAACCGCGCAAATAAATTGCGCTTACGCCTTCGCGGCGGACGTCCGCTCTCGCGGCCGCCAGAGCAATTTCGAAGTGAAATCGCTCTGGTACGCTGTAACGCTTGAAAACGCATATCGAACAGTGTGCTGCCGCCGGGCGGACAAGCCCGGCGCGCCGCGCAGAGCGGTTCACTCGTTTCATTCGTGAACTGCTCTGGACGGGATACGCTTGTTTACTGTAATCTGGCATATTTTTCCAGCCTTGACAAGGCGCGTCCCGGAGTATATCCAAGCCGCAGCAACAGGGGACGATAATTTGTTCACGCCTTTGCCCCGCTTCAAAACCCTCCTCCGCGCGGTTTCTTTACCGGACGGGGCGCAGCCGGGCCGGAGAAAGAATTTTTGTCCGGTCTGAAAGAAAGGGCGGCGCTCTTCCACGCGGCCGGATTGTTTTTTTGTCTGTTGTCCGCGTTTTTCGCCTGTTCTTTCGGACCCCTTGATATTCCGTCTTCCGCTGTTTTCCGGACGATTGCCTCGTTATTTTCCGATATTGACCTCCCGGATTTGCTTGAGACAGGATCCGCGCAAGGACTCGGCGGGTTTATTGACGCGCGGGCTTTGTGTCTTGTGGTGCTTGACATACGTTTGCCGCGCGTAATTTTGGCCATGGCCTCCGGGGCGGGGCTGGCGCTTTCCGGAGCCGTTTTCCAGGCTGTTTTGCGCAATCCTCTGGCCGATCCCTTTACCCTGGGCGTATCCGGGGGAGCGGCCTTCGGGGCCGCTTTAGCCATAAGCCTCGGGCTGACCGGGGCTTTCAACGGGTTCGGGCTTCCGCTCATCGCCTTTGTTTTCGCCGCTCTCGCCCTTGGCTGCGTGCTTATGCTCGGGCGGATCGGCGGAGGTCTGCGCCCGGAAACCCTGGTGCTGGGCGGAGTGGTCGTTTCCGCCTTTCTGGCCGCGCTCATCGCTTTGGTCAAGGCCTTGGACGAATCCTCCGTCACCGGCATTGTTTTTTGGATCATGGGCAGTTTTCAAGGGAGGGGATGGCGGGACATCTTCCTGATGCTGCCCGGTTTTTTACTCGGGTCGCTTCCGGTGCTGCTTTGCGCGAGGCAGGCGGACATGCTCGGCCTTGGGGACAACGAGGCCAGGCAGATGGGTCTGAACTCCTCCCGGCTGCGTCTGCTTCTTTTGCTTTGCGCCGGGGCGGTTACGGCAAGCTGCGTGGCCGTGTCCGGCATTATCGGTTTCGTGGGGCTTGTGGTGCCGCATCTTGTGCGCATGGTTCTGGGGGCGGAACACCGCCGGGTTTTTCCGGCTTCGATTTTATGCGGCGCCCTGCTTCTGCTCTGGTCGGACACAGCCGCGCGAACCCTGCCGCCGGGCGGTGTGGAACTGCCGGTAGGCGTGATTACCGCTCTTTTCGGCGGACCTTTTTTCTGTGTTATTCTCGGAAAAAAACAGGGACGGGCGGTGGGACGGCGTGAGGAACGCGCGGGCGCGAAGGTTTTGCGCCAAGTGCCGGCTCTGCCGGGAGCGGGGCTGGGGAGGCAGGCCAAAGGCGGGGAAATATGTTGCTCCGGCTTGAGCTTTGCCTATAAAAGCGGCGCCCCGGTCCTGGACGGGGTCAGCCTGCGCGTTTGCCCCGGAGAATTCGCGGGTCTGCTGGGCCCGAACGGGAGCGGCAAGAGCACTCTGCTTTTATGTTTAAGCGGCCTTCTCAAAAAGGGGCGGACGGGGAAGATTCTGATCTCGGGCGAGGATATCGCCGCCCTGCCGGAGAAAAAAAGGGCCTTGCTTGTGTCTTGTCTGCCGCAACGGCCGGAATTTGTCCCTCCTCTGAGCGCCTTTTCCCTGGCCCTGATGGGCAGGTATGCCCGCACCTCTTTTCTTGGCGCGTACGGCGCGGAGGATCGGGCCATCGCCATGTCCGCCCTCGCGGAAACAGGAGCGGCTTATCTGGCGGAGCGGTATGCGGACAGCCTGTCCGGGGGGGAATTGCAGAGGGTGCTTATGGCGAGGACCCTGGCCCAGGACGCGACGGTGCTGCTTCTGGACGAGGCCACGGCCGGCCTGGACCCGGCCTTCGCCCGGTCCTTGCCGGAAGCGCTGGCTTTGCGCAACAAAAAAACCGGTCTGACGGTGCTTGCCGCCATGCATGACCTGAATTTGGCCGCCCTGTTCTGCGATCGCCTGATTTTCCTGAAAGAGGGAAGAATTATGGCCGACGGTCCCACGCTGGAAGTTTTTAACGCGCAGACGCTGCACTCCGTTTTCTCCTGCGATTTCTGCGTGATAAACCATCCGCGTCTCGGCAGGCCGCAGGTGTTGCTGTAATTCGGCAAGGATTTGCGTGCAAATCCTTGCCGGGCGTTCCATACCCATACGCCACCCCAATTCGCTTTCTATCGAAAGCAAACCGGCGTCAAGCGTGGAGTGCCCGGCGGGACGGCGGAAACGCATGGAGAACATCAAAAAGGCAGCAGGGACCGTCATGCCCATGCGTCTTGCGCTTGGGCATGGTCGGGCTATCCGGCCTGAAGGCCGGGGGCTCAAACCGTAAAGGAAGCTCAGATGACGCAGGGAAAGACTGTTGGGGAAAGCGCCACCATTATGCACCATCTGCCGATGCCCGACGAGACCAATGTCGCCGGCTCGGTCCACGGCGGGTATCTGCTGAAGCTGATAGACAACGCGGGCGGCGTAGCCGCCTGCCGTCACGCCAGGGCCCACCCGGTGACGGCCTCTTTGGAGCGGATGGATTTTCTCTCGGCGATTTATCCGGGCGAGTTGATCATCCTGAAGTCCTCCGTAAATTTTGCGGGCAAAACTTCCATGGAGGTCGGAGTGCGCGTGGAAGTCGAGCATCTGCTGAGCGGCGCGGTCCGGCATGCCGCCACCTGTTATCTCACCTATGTGGCCATAGACGGTCAGGGAAAGCCTTGTGAGGTGCCGCCTCTGGTTGTGGTTTCGGAAGTTGAGCGGCGGCGTTATGCCGAAGCGCTGGAGCGAAGGCGGGCCAGGGATGCGGCGCGATCAGGGCTTTAAGGAAGCGCCGGTTGGAAGCGTTTCAGCGAACCAAGAAAGTAGCATGGGCCTTCAGGCCCATGCGTCTTGCGCGTGGCGGGGTTTGGACCCCGCCCAAGCTTACGCCCGTACGGATACCCCGCCCTTCAGGGCGGGGTCGGGCTATCCGGCCTGAAGGCCGGGGTCTCAAACCGTAAAGGAAGCTCAGATGACGTCCAATGCGGTTGATCGCAAAATTGCCGCACTTCTCCCCGGCGCGCGGATTGTGGGGCGTTCCTCATACGGCTTTACGCGCCGAACGCTTCGGAAGGTAAAACGGCCTTCAGCCCGTGCCGGGCAAAGCCCGCAAGCGTCTCTTCCAACTTGCCCGGTCCGTAAGATTGAAAAGGTGGAAGCTCCCGGCGCAGAGCGCCGTATTTGCCGCTGCCGAAAGCATGATAGGGCAGAACGTCCACCTCGTCTCTGCCGAAGTCACGCAACAGCGCCGCCAGGGCGATAATATTCTCCTCGGAATCGTTGGCGCCGGGAACGAGCGGCATCCTGACGCGCAACGGGACCCCGGAGTTCAACGCCTCGCGCAAATTATCCAGGATCAGGCGGTTGCCCCGGCCGGTCAACCTGCGGTGCGCTTCCGGGTCCATATGCTTGCAGTCAAAAAGGATCAAATCCGCCAGAGCCGGCACCCGGCTGAACTGTTCGGCCGGACAGCAGCCGCAGGTATCGACGCAGACATGATACCCCTCATTGCGGCAAGCCTCCAGCAAGGCAAAGAAAAACTCTCCTCCGCAGACAGGCTCGCCCCCGCCGAACGTCACGCCGCCACCTGAATTTCTGTAGAACAACTCGTCCTTGCGCACCACCCGCATGGCCTCTTCCACACGCATCTCCGCGCCGGACATGACCCGCGCCCCGGCGGGGCAGACGGATGCGCAGGCGCCGCAGTCGCGGCAAAGATTCACATCCCGGTTGTAGCGGCCGTTTTTTGCCGTCACGGCCATGTGCGGACAGACTGCGGCGCACCGCCCGCAGCCGCTGCACAGGTTCTCAAACACCAGAAGCTGCGGCAGGAAACTTTGCGATTCGGGATTGCTGCACCACAGGCATCGCAAGGGGCATCCCTTGAGAAAAATGGTGCTGCGCAAGCCCGGACCGTCCTCGGTGGACATGCGCTGTATATTGTAAATAATGCCTGTCAAGTGTTCCATCGCGTTCGGCTTCAGCTGAGCTTCCTTTACGGTTTGGGACCCCGGCCTTCAGGCCGGATAGCCCGACCCCGCCCTGAAGGGCGGGGTATCCGTACGGGCGGAAACCTGGGCGGGGTCCAAACCCCGCCCAAGCGCAAGACGCATGGGCCTGAAGGCCCATGCTACCTTCTTGGTCCAGCCGCCTCCCTCCGGGAGGCGTGCAGACCCAACTCCCGCATTTTTCTGTACAGCTTGTTGCGCGAAATGCCCAACACCCGCGCTGCCAGCGTTTTATTATATTCCGTGCGTTTCAGGGCGGCCTGCAGGGCTTGGCGCTCGCTTCGGGCGCCAGCGCCCGCCAGGGTTTCATTCCCGGGAAAAAAGAGACTGACGGCGGCTTCTTCCGGGGCTTCAACGCCCTTGTTGCGAAATTCCCGGTGGAATTCCCGCAGAAAGCGCTCCGGCAAATGGTCGGGAGTCAATACGTCTCCCGTATCGCCCAGGCTGTACAGGGCATAGGTCAGCACATTTTTCAGTTCACGGACGTTGCCCCGCCAGGGATACAGCCTGAACAGCCGGTACACCCCGTTGTCTACGCGTATTTCCTGCGCCCGCTTATGCCCCGCGCCCTGTTCGATAAAATGCCCGGCCAGGAGGGGAATGTCGCCGACATGCTCGCGTAGCGGGGGCACGACCAGTTCAAGAATGCTCAGGCGATGATAGAGATCCTCACGGAATTTGCCTTCGTCCACGCTTTTGGCAAGATTTTTGTTGGTGGCCGCGATCAGACGAAAATCAGAATGCAGGCGTCCCGGGTGGGCGAGTTTCTGGATTTCGCCCGTTTCCAGCACACGCAGGAGTTTGGCCTGCATGGGCAGGGGAAGTTCCCCTATTTCATCCAGAAAGATGCTCCCCCCGTCGGCCAGTTCGAATTTACCCTTCATGCCGCCCGCGCCGGCCCCGGTAAAGGCGCCCGCCGCATAGCCGAACAGTTCCGACTCCATAAGCTCGTGGGGCAGGGCTGCGCAGTTGACCGTGATGAAGGGTTTGCCGGCCCTGTCGCCGGCCGAATGCAGGGCCTGGGCCACCAGTTCCTTGCCGGTGCCGCTTTCGCCCAAAACCAGAATCGGCTCGCGGCTTCCGGCAAAGCCGCGTCCCCTTTTTTTCATGGTCCGCATGGCTTCGCTTTCACCCACAATGCTTTCGAAGGTATGCAGCATCCCCGCCTTTTTTCGGGATTTTCGCTCGAAATAGCCCGCCCTTTCCTCCAAATCCCGCACCGCGCCCAGCAACGGCGATAGTTTGTCCCGGTCTATGCCTGCGGAAATGCTTTCAATAATTACTCCGAGCAGGCGGCCTTCTCCGTTCAGGATGGGATATCTGAAGGAAACCCCCTGGGCGTTGCGCGTGGTCACGCTGGAATTGATGGTTGTTTTGCCGGTGCGGATGGTAGCCAGAGCCCCCTGCTCCGCAGTGAGAAAAAATTCCGCTACGTGTCTGCCCAGCACTTCCTCCGACAGGCCGAACATTTCACGGAATGCCTTGTTCGCGTAAATAAAGTTTCCGTCCGCGGACAACAACGCAATGCCCGTATGCAGCAGTTCAAAAACGCCGCCCTGAGCGTGGGCGGCAAAGTCCATCAGGGCTTCCGAAGTATCGAATGTGTATCCGGACACGACTGGCCGCCTCCGTATGCGGACGAACCGGCGCTTAACCAAAACTTTCTTTATGGCCCGAAGCATCTCCCTTCAGGGAGATTTCCGCTTGGCGCCCGGTTTTGCCGGGCATACTTTCCCGGCAGCCCATCCCTTCAGGAAGGGGCAATCCGCCCGGCTCCGTCCGCCGGGGTGGAATCATCCGGCGGACGGAGCCGGTGTGGATTGAAACACCGGAATTACCGTCCGGCGACTTCTACAGTGAGGCCGCTCGCTCTCAGAATATCTTCCGCTTTCTGACTGTGCGGCTTTCTCCTTGCGCGCAGGGTATAGACCTTTCCCAGCGCCTCGTGTTTCGACGCGCCGAATGCATGATAGGGGAGCAGTTCAACGGACGGCAGTTCGTTGTTTCTCATAAACGCGGCCAAGGCGCGGAGGTTGTCCTCGTCGTCGTTGAAGCCGGGAATCAGCGGCAGGCGGATGATCGTCCGGACGGCAAGCCGGCCGAGGCGCGCCGCATTCTCCAGAATCATCCGGTTTCCCAAGCCTGTGCCTTTCCTGTGCTGTTTGTCGTCCATGTGCTTGATGTCGAAAAGCACCAAGTCCGTATAGGGCAGCACCGACTCCAGAACGCTCCACGGGGCGTGGCCGCAGGTGTCCAGACAGGTGTGCAAACCCAGTTCTTCATGGAGCTTTTCAAGTAGCGTCCTCAAGAAGGCCCCCTGTCTCAGCGCTTCTCCGCCGCCGCACGTGACGCCGCCGCCGCTTTGCATGAAGATGCGCCAGTGTTGCCGCACTTCCTCAACAAGCTCTCCCACGCTCATCATTCTTCCGGAAAGGCTGCGCGCATCGCGCGGGCAGGGAGCGACGCAGGCGCCGCAATGCGCGCAGAGGTCCCGCCGCATGGAGACGCCCTCTTCTCCCATAGAGAGGGCGCCGTTCGGGCAAGATTGCACACAGCTGCCGCAACCGGCGCACACAGTGCGAAAAAACAGCAATTCCGCGGTGCCCTGCTGCGATTCCGGGTTGCTGCACCAGGCACAGGACAAGGGGCAACCCTTGAAAAACACGGTGGAACGGACGCCCGGCCCATCGTGCAGGCTGAAATGTTGGATATCGAAAATGAGGCCGCGTTCGGAATCCATGGTTGCTTCCCATATTAGCGGAAATTCAACTCCGTCCTGCGGATGATTTCATCCTGCACGCCTTTGTGCAGTCTCGTGAAATACGCGGAAAAACCCGCCACGCGCACAGTCAGTCCTCTGTATTTTCCGGGGGATTCCTGCGCCTTTCTGAGCGTATCGGAGGACACGACGTTGAACTGGATGTGGGATCCCCCCTGATCCATATAGGATTTGATCAGAGAAAGAAGCTTGCGCGCGCCGCCGATGCCGGCAAGCGCCGAGGGATGGAATTTCATGTTGAAATGATTCGAACCGTATTTGACCGTGTCTATTGCTTTTGCGGCGGAATTTACAAGGGCGAGAGGACCTTTGACGTCCGTCCCCGGCGTCGCCGAGACGCTGCCGTCCGTCAGCGGCGTGCGGGCGAGGCGTCCGCTCGGCAGCGCCCCCGTCAACAGCCCGAAGTAATTGTGGATGGAGAGCGAATACGCCTCAATGTTGGCGATATGCCCGTCGAAGAAGCTCTCTTCGGCCTTGCGGAAGTTGTCCATGGACGTGTCATAGACCCTGCGCGCCAGAGCGTCGATCCCGGGATCGGCGTTGCCGTGTTTCGGGGCCTTCAGGCACATCTGCCGAACGGACCCGTAACCTTCGAAATCGGCGTCCACGGCTTGCAGTAACGCATCCATGGTGATTGTTTTCTCCTCAAAGACGAGATGCCGGATCGCCGCAAGAGAATTGACAACGTCAATACCCGCAGAACTTATGACAAAATACAGGTAATACCGCGCCCCGCCCTCGAAGATGTTTTTGCCGCTTTCCCGGCAGGCGCTGTACAAGGCCGAACGGAAAGGCGGCGGGACGACATCTCCGAGCGCCTTGTTCGAGAGGGAACCGAAAGGTCGTATGGTTGCGAACAGATGTTCCACCTGTTGACTGTACGCCCGAAATACCCGCTCGAAGTCGGTGAAGTTCCGGGGATCTCCGGTCCTCGCGCCGATGCGGTGCCCCGTAAGCGGGTCGCGCCCGTCATGTAGGGCCAGTTCCAGACATTTCGCCAGATTGAAGGAGCCGTTTTCATGCAGGAAGACCGTCTTTCCGGCAACGCCTGTGCCCACGCAGCTCATGTTGATGCAGTTGCGCGCATCTTCGAGCGTGATGCCGTTTCGCCCGTGGCGGGCGTAAAGGCGTTCCATGATGATGCCGTTGTTCATCCACTGGGGCTGGCCCAGCCCCGTGCGTTCCAGTTCCACGGCCTTGAGCAGAAAATCCTCGGACAGGCCGTCATGATAGAGGATGGTCAATGTCGGCTGAATGGTCTGCAAGGCAATCTGCGTGTCAAGCAAAACGGAGTCGAGTTCGCCGCAGGCGTCCCGGCCGGCGGCGTCCAAACCGCCCAGATTGATGGTGTGCCCCGTATGCCCCGAATTCATTCTGGAGACGATCTGCCCCTGATAATAGCCGTATTCCAGAATTTTCACGAACAGGCACTTGAACCATTCTTCGGCGTGTTTCGCCGTTATGCCGTTTTCGGCTTTGTCTTTCCGGTAATACGGCTCAAGATACTGTCCCAGCCTGCCCGGAGACGAGCCGCAGCCGCTTTGCTCAATCTGCACGCCGAGGTGGATGAACCACCATGACTGGAGAGCTTCGCGGAAATTCCGCGGCGGATTTTCCGGAACATGCCGGCATACGTCGGCCATGTCCAAAAGTTCGGCTTTGCGGACGGGGTCTTCCGTCCTCAAGGCTTCCGTATAGGCCAGATCGGCATAACGGCGCGCCAGGTCCGCCAACGCTTCGAGCGAAATCAGAACGGCGCGGTAGAAGTCGATTCTGCCGCTGTTCTTCGCCGTGCGGGGCACGGACTTCAAACGTTCTTCAACCTCACGGACGACGTCCCTGATGCCCCGCCGGACAAAGTCTTCATAGTCAACTGTTCCTGCGCCTATCGTGTAGGGAGCGGTTTCCGTGAAGAGCCCCGCCTGAACGAACTTTCCGGGGTTGAATCCCAGGAGTTGCTCCGAAAGTTGCCGCGCACGGGCTTCAGCGTTGCGTCCCTTGAAGAAATTTGCCGCCTCGCGCAACAGTTCTTTCTCTTCATCGCTGATCGTCACCTCGCCCAGATGAGAGACAAGCGGCTGCTCAAGTTCCTGCAACACCCAATCCGTACCGTATTCAGGGTATACATACACGCCTGCCGGGCATCCGGCGACAGAACCGACCAGCGGGTTGTCATCCAAAAAAAGCGTTTTTTTCCGCAACAGACGTTCAAATACTCTGGCTCTCAGAACAATCGCCGGCTCATGTCCATATTCCCGATAGACGTCAAGAAGATGCGCCAATCTTTCCGTGTCGAGCTTCTGCGGCGCATTCAACAGAAATTCCTTTATTTTCAGAGCCGCTTCTCCGCAACGCCGCGCCTGCGCATCGGCCGTCAACTTTCCGTTGCCGTCAAACGGGAGCTCTCTTGTGTCGCGCCGACTTTCCCCGTGGGTATAAATATTTTCCTGTGCATACTGTAACGCTGTCGCCGTGGACATGATAAATCCTCCATTATGCCTTTATGCGATATCAGATCAAGGATGCCATATTCATCCAATTTTCAGTCTCACTCTGCGTTTTTTGCCGGTAGAGATGCAATTCGGCCAATATCAGACGTTTCAATTCGATGAATTCATTGCCGGCGCGGTCGCGGGGCGAGGACAAATCGACGATGAAGCGTTTGGATATGCGACCCGGATGCGAACTCATCACGACGATTTCGTTGCTCAGAAAAATTGCCTCGTCCACATCGTGCGTGACCAGGATCATGGTGGTTTCTTCAACACGCCAGATGCGCAACAGTTCTTCCTGAAGGCGTATCCTGGTGATGGCGTCCAACGCGCCCAGCGGTTCGTCAAGCAACAGGATATCGGGCTTGCAGACCAGCGCCCTGGCAATGGCCGCCCGTTGCGCCATACCGCCTGAAAGCTGATGCGGATAGGCATTTTCAAAGCCGGACAGCCCGACCAGCTCCGTCTGCCCGCGCACCGCCTCTTTTTTGGCCTGCGCGTTCCATCCCGTATTTTCAAGGCTCAACCCGATGTTTTGTTCCAGAGTGAGCCAGGGCAACAGCCGATGATCCTGAAAAACAATGCCGCGCGCCCTGCTTGGTCCTTCTATGCGTTCGCCGTTCAGCAGGATGTCTCCTTCATAATCGTTGTCCAGACCGACAATCAGCCGCAGAAGCGTCGACTTGCCGCAGCCGGACGGCCCCACGATGCTGAGAAAATGCCCTGGCCCGACGTCGAAGGTCACGCCGGACAGTATCTGCAGCCTGTTCCCGTCCACAGTATAGTGTTTGCGAACGGAGCGTATCTCTAAATTCCCCGCGATGCCCATGTTTCAATCCACATACCGTTTTGTCCGCCGGATGGTTCTGTCCCGCCGGATGATTCTGTCCCGGCGGATGAGGGCCGTCCGGCATGCCTCTTTCCCCGAAGGGGGATAGGAAGAGAAGTTGCCGACCATAAGGAATCCCTTGGTGAACGGTTCTCCGGTTATCCTTTAAATCCTTGCTGCCAACGCAGAATGCTGCATTGGAGCGTATACATCAGACGGTCGACGACAAACCCGACAAGGCCGATAATCACCATGCACACCAGGAGTTGATCCGTCAGCAGCAGTCCCTGGGCACGGAAAATAAGAAATCCGAGTCCTTCAAGGCCGCTCAGCCCCTCGGCGACGACGACCAGCGCCCAGGCGAGACCGGCTGCGTAACGCAGCGAGACCATGATGCTCGGCATGGCCGACGGCAGAATAACTTTGCGGACCATCTGCCTGCGGGTCAAAAGCAGCACCTGCCCCAGTTCTATGTAGTTTTTCTCGACCGAGCGGATGCCTTGCAAGGTATTGAGAAAGAGCGGGAAAAACACGGATTTGGCTATTACCAGAATTTTGGCCGGCGCGCCTATGCCGAGCCACAACACGATCAGAGGCAGCCAGGCGATGCCCGGAATGTGGCGGACCGTATCCACGGTCGTGCCGAGAAACTGCTCGAATTTCCGGGACAGTCCCGCCGCCGTGCCCAGCCCTATCCCGGCGGCGGAACCGTAAATGAAGGCCTGTCCCACAATGCTGATGCTGGCGAGAAAATCAAATACCAGATCCTGTTTCGTCAACATGAGCCAAAAGGCGTCCAGCACCTTGCGCGGAGCCGGCAAAAACACCGGTTCAACCCATTGACAACTCACCGCGGTCTGCCACAAGGCAAGAATGAGAACGGGAAGTATCAGCCCGATGGGACTCCCGAAGCGCCTTGCGAACGCTCCGACGTCGAATTTTCCGATCCGGGCCGAGTCGGGTCTTACCGCCGGTTCCGCCGTATCTACTGTATAAGCCGCAATACTGAGTTCGCTCATGGGATGCCCCGCGGCTTATTGGTAAATGGAATATTTTCCGCCGGTAAAGAATTGTCGCGCAACGAAAGCTTCGAATTGTTCATCCGTCAGATTGCGGTCATTCAGGATGTCGTCGCCGTTTGCCTTGTACCACGCCACAAAGGCCTTGAGGCTGTCGACGGCGCGATCGGCGTTAGGTTCGCCGCCCATAAAATCCCACTGTCCGAGATGGGTGATCTGGAACAGCGCCGCCTCGATGGGCTGGCGGAGTTCCTTTGAGATGATGGCCGCGGCCTCGTTGGGATGATCCGTTGCCCAGCTTCTGGTCTTTTCGTGGGCAAGCAGAAAAGCCCGGATGACTTCTGGATACGCCTCGACGAAGTCACGCTTGGCGAGATAGGTTACTCTCCCGGAATGATTGACATAAATGCCGTCGTCCGGCGATTCGCCGATGATCTTCAGGTTGCCGGACAGCCATGCTCCGGTGAACTGCGTTGCCGCCAGATGCGCTGCCGTGACGTCCGTCGCTCCGGACAGCAGTGATGAGATCATGACGGTGGGGTTGTCTATGGTTTCATAGCGGACGCGCCCCTTTTTGATTCTTGTGTCCAGGGGAAGTCCGGCCTTTTCCAGAATTTCAAACGGAGAGGCCCAATAGCAGCTTGCGCGCGCGCTGCCGAGTTTTTTGCCGTCGAGATCGGCCACGGAATTGACGGCTTTGTTGCCCGCTTTGGCCAGCAAGGGGGCACGATAGCGGTTTGACGGCTCCGACACCCAGATCAGCACGATGTCCAGACCGTTGGAGCGGTGCACCGTCGCAGGATAGATCATGCGCTGGGCGACGGCGATGGCGCCTCCGGCCACGGCGGCGCTCTCGGCGCCCAGCAGATCGGCCGCGCCGGCCGCAATGAGCTTGACTTCCTTCACGCCGATCTTGTCGAATTCTTCTTTGAAAAATCCTTTTTCCCTGGCAATGACCGTCCACGGCGACGCTTGGAGGTTGATGGACGGCAGCGGCGGCGCGGCGGACGCCGCATCGCCTGCCGCAGCTGCCGGCAGCACCCCGAGAAGCACCGCAAGGAGCGCGGCCGGATTGAATAAACGGGAAAGCGATTTTTTCAGTAGCGCATACATAATCGTCCTCCGGGATCGTGGTGAAAGTGATGTGAACGCAAACGATAATGCAGTAATCTCACAAATATTTTCAGCAGCAAATATCAATTTCGCATATCCATATACGAAAACTGCTATAATTGGCATTATAACACGGTGAACAAAGAAAAAAAGCTGCACCTGAGCGGAGCAACTCTAATCTAAAAAGGATAAATGAGGTAATTCTGATGTAAAAATCGAATTTACAGAAAGCGTGACCTTTGTCACGAAATAGAATTATGGCTGACGGAATCTACAATACCTTTCTCCGGTTTCTGCGCATCCCGGCACGTCCGTGGAACAGGCCGGGCAGGTGCGGAAAAATCAGGCAGGCGCCACTGTGAACGCCTGGTGTTCATCCTGGGCGACGGTAAAATTTTCGCCATACTGATCCGCGAGGTCCCTGTTGATGACAAAGGGCACGGAGTGCGCGGGGGTCTCAAGGTCGTCGTCGCACCGCTCGTCGATGCTCAGTCTGAGCGTGATTCTGCTCTTGCAGCCGCAGCCGATTTTGCTTTCACGCACGCGCACGCAGGCTTCGCCGCCTTCTTTGTCCAGAAGCGCGCGGAGTTTGGAGGCGACGGCTTCAGTCATGGAGATATGCATTGCAGCGTTCCTCCTTCAGCGCACTGCGGCGTATTGGGTCCGTTTGATGATTTCGTTCTGCACGCCTTTGTCGAGACGCGTGAAGTAGGCGCTGAACCCTGCTACGCGCACTACCAGATCCTTGTGGTCCTGAGGCGATTTCTGCGCCTCGCGCAGGGTTTCCGTATCCACGACGTTGAACTGGATATGGCTGCCGCCCAGGTCGAAATACGTCCTGATCAGCGAGAGCAGAGTTGCGGCCCCGTTTTTGCCCGCGGGCACGGAGGGCAGCAATTTTACGTTCAGGTGGTTGGCGTTGTAGCGTACCGTATCAATGGCGCCGGCGGCGGACTTCAGCAGGGCCGTGAGCCCCTCCACGTCGGTGCCGGGCATGGCCGATACGCTGGCGTCGGTCAAGGCTTCGCCCCGTCTGTGCCCGTTGGGTAGAGCGCCGGTGAACGGGGCGAAATAGTTGTGGAAGGACAGGGAGAAGGCGTCCATACGCGGTTCGTTGCCGAAATAATCCGTGCCCTGAGCGCGGTATATACGCTCAACATCGCGGAACATGCGCCGCACGAAGGCGTCTATCTCCGGATAGTCGTTGCCGTGCTTGGGCGCATTGAAGCACATCGCGCGAATGTCCTCATATCCTTCGAATTCGGCTCCAAGGGCTTCCAGTAACCGGGACATGCTCAGCCGGCCGGTGTCGTAGACAAGGTGCTTCACGGCCAGCAGAGAGTTGGCGGCATCGACGCCGCCGGTGGTGATGCACAGGGATTGGGCGTACTTGGGACCGCCCTGTTCCTCGGTCAGCCCTTTTTCGAGGCAGCCTTCCAGCACGCAGGAGCGGAAGACGCTCGGCACCACCCATTCCCTTGTCGCGTTGCCGACGTCGGAAATACGGCGTTGCAGCATCAGGCAGTGGGTCATCTGCCGCAAAAAGGCCGCGTAGAGTTCTTCAAAGGTTTTGAAGTCCCTCGGATCGCCCGTCCTGATGCCGATCTGTTTTTTGGTGAAGGTATCCCGGCCGTCATTGAGGGTGAATTCCACGATCTTGGCCAGATTCGGCTGGCCCTCAAAGGTGACGTACGAACCCTGCCCGGCTTGCCCGGTACCCACGCAACCGAAAATGACGCAGTTGGCCCTGGCCTCGTCCAAGGTGATGCCGCGCGAGGCGAAACGGCTCAGATGGCGCTGGATGACCACGGAATTGTTCATGAACTGGGGCTGCCCGGTGCCGCCGCGAATGACCTCCACAGCTTTGTGCAGGTAAGATTCCTTCATTTTGGGATGATAGAAGAGCGCCAGGGTGGGCTGGATATTTTTCATGGCGATCTGGCAATCCATGATCAGCTCTTCCAGCTCGGTGCTTGCATCGTCGCCGTCAGCGGTGAGCCCGCCTATGGAGATGGTCTGTCCGGTGTGCCCGGACAGGGCCAGAGCGTAGGCAGCGCCCTGGTAGGCGGCGATTTCCAGATGTTTGATCCATTGGAATTTCAGCAGGGTGAGCGCCTGTTCGCGGCTTAGCGAGCCTTCGTCGACGTCCTTGCGGTAAAAGGGATACATATACTGTCCGTACCGTCCTGGTGAGGTGCCGCAGCCCGCCTGCTCAATTTCAGCGATAAGGTGGGTGAACCAGAAAGACTGGATCGCCTCGCGAAAATTGCGGGCCGGAAATTCCGGCACCCGGCGGCAGACTTCGGCAATTTCCAGAAGTTCGGCCCTGACCTTGGGATCGTTTTCGGCCCGCGCCTTGCTTTCCGCCAGATCGGCGTAGCGCCGGGCATAGGCGACGGCTGCCCTGAGGGCGATTTTGCAGGCGCGGTAAAATTCCGTCTTGGGATAGTTCCCGGCCTTTCCCGGCAGTGCCTGCAAACGTTCTTCCACTTCTTCCAGAATGCCGGAAACGCCCTTGTTCAGCACCTTCGGATAATCGCAGGCACCGGAACCGGTACTGTTGTCGTTGACAGGATACAGCCATCCTGACTTGAAAAGCAGTTCGCCGTTCTCGCCGTATTTTTCCTTGTACAGGATATTGGCCCTGTCATACGTCGTCCGGCCTCTCCACTGCTTGTATACGCTCTTGAGCAACTCCTCCGTTTCTTTGGGAATGCTGACCTCGCCCAAAGAGGACATTTTGACCATGTCGATTTCATCTCTGATCCAGTTGACCTGCCATTCGGGGTAAGGGTAGACGCCCGCCCGAATGCCGGTCAAGGTGCCTGCAATGGGGTTGCCGTCCAGAAAGATATCTTTTTTCGTCAGGACGCGTTCCAGCAATTTGGCCCGGATAATCACGTTGCTTTCGCCTTTGCATTCCTCATAAACTTCCGTGAGAAACACAAGGCGCTGGGGGTCCATCTGTTGGGGAGCATCCATCAGAAAGGCTTTGTGCGCCTTGATGCGTTCTTCGGCTGTCCTCCAATTGACGGCATATTTTGATCTTTGCGGCGGTTTTGCTTTGGGATGTTCTTTGAGTTCCATCAACATGATACCACTCCCTGATCAGTGTTGGAAAATACAGTGCTGACAGTTCTCAAAGAAGCAATAGTCATGCCAAAATATAACATTGTAGATTTATTATATAATTTTTTGCACGGAAACAGGGGGGCGGCCGTTTTGTGCCCTTCCGGTACATTATGTACCGGAACCGGTACACTTCAGCGCCTTCGGAAATGAAATCAGCTCCGGCTCTTCCGCCGTCCGGCGTAGATGACGCGGCCCTTGTCAAGGCGCAGTTCGTGCGTGAAAAGGGGGTCGATGGGCTCGTCGCGGTGCGAGACGTAGATGAGGCTTGCGCCCCGCGCCGCCAGTTCCGGCAGAATGGAAAGAAAACGGCCGCGTCCTTCGGGGTCGAGCCCGGAGCAGGGTTCGTCCAGGATCAGCACGGAGGGGGAGCCTGCCAAGGCCCTGGCCAGGATGACGCGCCGGGCGTTGCCCGAGGACAGGCTGTGAAAGGGAACCCCGGCCAGATCCGCCGCGCCCATGCGTTCAAGCCAGACGCGGGCGAGGCCGGCCTCGGCCGGAACCGGTTCCCCGTACAGGCCGATGCTGCCGCGCAGTCCGGAAATCACCACATCTTCGGCGCTGAGGTCATAGTCATACAGGTCCTGTAGACGGTCCGACACATAACCCGCATGCCTGCGCAGCTCCTCAAGCCCGATCCGCTTGCGTCCGCGCCAGGAAACGGATCCCCCCAAAGCCGCGTTTTCGTCTCCGTACAGCAGGCGCAGCAAGGTACTCTTGCCCGCACCGTTGGGTCCGGAAACCAGCCATTGCTCACCCTGCCGGATCACCCAGTTGATGTTGTGCAGGACCGGCGTGTGTTCGATGAACACACAGGCGTTTTTCACGCGCAAAAGCGCGGGCTGTCCGGCCGTCCGGATCGAAGCCCCGTCAAAGCGGAGCGGAGGCGTCTTTCGCCCGGCGGGAAGGGGCGGGATTTCAGGCCCGAAGGCCCCGTAAGGAGGGGGAAGCCGGGCTATGGAATGGCGGGTTATACCTCCTTTGCGCACCAGCAGGGCTTCGGCAACAAAAGGCGGTATGTCCGCTTTCCGGTGGGCGCTGATCACCAGGGTCGCGCCGTCTTGCGCCGCAACCTCCAGACTGAGCAGGACTTTGCGCCGGGCTTTTTCGTCCAGGCCGTCAAAGGGTTCGTCAAGGAGGAGCAGTGCGGTTCTGCTCATAACGGCGCGCAAAATCAGGCAGAGTCGGAGTTCCCCCTGGCTCATGGCCCGCACGGGTTGGGAAAGGAGCGGAAAAGCTTCGCAGGCGCGGGCAAGATTTCCGCAACGCAGCGAATCCTGTTCCGAGGCCGGACCATAGGGCATGAAGGAATTGCTCAGGCCGGAAAGCAGAATGTCTTTGCCGTTGAGATTGGAAGCGTGTTTCAGATAGCGGCGCTGGCCGGCGGGTGAGACAAGCCGCGCATGCTCAAGCGCTGTCAGGGCGGAGGGGTCTTCACCGCCCGTGAAGCACCAGAAGACTTTTCCGGGATTTTGCGCGTCCGGCAGGTCCTGTACCGGCCTCAGGCTTCCCTGCAACAGGGCGAGCAAAGTGGACTTTCCCGCTCCGTTCGCGCCGATCAGGGCCAGGTGCTCGTTAAAGAAAAGACTCAGGGATAGACCGGAAAACACCATTTTCCGGTTGTATCCGGCGTAAACCCTGTCCAGTCGCGCCATGAGGCGCGGCCCGTTTTCCCTGGTTACCTGTTTCATCTGAGCTTCCTTTACGGTTTGAGGCCCCGGCCTCCAGGCCGGATAGCCCGACCCCGCCCTGAAGGGCGGGGTATCCGTACGGGCGAAAGCCTGGGCGGGGTCCAAACCCCAGCCAGGCGCAAGACGCATGGGCCTGAAGGCCCATGCTACCTTCTTGGTCGACGGCCGGAAAAGGGAAGGGGTTCGCGCTCTTTGTCGGCCACGACCCAGCTTTCCCTGTATCCGAAGGATGCCGCGTAGTCGGCCAGAATGGGGAAGGCGTAGGCCGGGGTGTTGGCGCAGTGGGCGTCTGAGGCAAAGCTGATGGGCAGTTCAAGTTTGGCGGCCAGGGTCATGATGCGCGGTCCGGGATAAATTTCTCCGCAGGGTTTGCGCAGACCGGCGGAGGAAACCTCCATGAGAACCCCGTTGTCGCGCATGGCTTTCAAGGCTTCGCCCACCAGAGCCCGGGCGGGTTTTTCTCCAATCCAGTCCCGGAAATCTCCGACGCTGAATATTTTCACCAGATCCGGATGCGCGGCAATGTCAAAAAGCCCGCTTTCGCACATGGAGATCATGTCCTCGTAGTAGCGGGCGTAAATTTCGCGCCTGCGCGCGCGTGGAATCGGTGCCCAGTCTTCGGCGGCGCCGTCGAAACCCCATTCGTCCTGAAAATGCAGTCCGCCTATGACATAGGCAAAGGGATGGCTCTTGAGAAAGGCCGCGGTGAAATCCTCGCGCGTCGGGATATAGTCCGCCTCAATGCCCAAAAGCACGCTAACCCCGTTGCGTTTTGCCTCCTCTGCCAGATCCAGCACCTCGCGGACGTAGTCCGGCAGACCTTTTGCCAGCCGGTCCTGGTAATCGTGAGGGTAGCAAAAGGCCGCCGGCCGCGGCGAATGTTCGGAAAAACCTATGACGGCAAGGCCCCTGGCGCGGGCGGCCAGATACATTTCACGCACTGTGGCCTCGCCGTGGGAATGGCGGGTGTGCATATGAAGGTCCGCAACAAGCGCAGGCGGCGAAAAGATCTCTGATGGGGAAGGCGACATGCGGGAGCGGTTTTCAGCGGGGATTCCGGGTGATCTGCAAGATGGCGGCGCGCACCGCATCTTCCACTTCCTCATGGCGCACCGGGTCGCGCAACACTATGGTTCCGCTTTGCGTGTAGCGCGCCGGAAGCCGATTCAAGGCAAAGGCGTAGGCGTCCTCAAGCATCTCCGGGGAGAATTCGCCGAGTTCGCCGCTTTCGGCGAGTTCATCCAGGCATTTGATGACCCGCCGTTCATTGCGGTTGCGCACATGGTAGAGGTCTACCCCCCTGATTACATAATGGTCGCGTGCCTTCGGCATGGCGCCTTGTCCTTCACTGGAAAATTGCTTGCGGATACGTGGAAGGCTACTTGCTGATCCTGACCCGCCGGTACTGCGTATAGGCGTCGCGGACGGCCGAATACGGCTCTACCGCCCCTTGTTTCAAAGTATCGTATAAATCAAGAACTTTGTCCAGATCGTTGAAGACTTCCATCCCACTCAGACCCAAGCCCAATTCCCAAGGCTGGATGTAGGTCGTCGGGGTCAGGGCCCGGTCCGCCGCCCAGCCCAGGCTGTCGCGCAGGGTTTTGGGGCCGGCAAAGGGCCAGACTATATAGAAACCTTCGCCCATCCCCCAGACTCCCAAGGTCTGCCCCATGTCCTCATCCTCAACCGGCACGAAACTTTCGTGGTGTTGAGCGACGTTGAAAAATCCGCCCAACCCGGCCGTGGTGTTCAGGATGAAGCGCGACATCTCCACTCCGGCGGCGAGCGGTCTGCCCTGCAGAAGGTTGCTTGCGAAACGCACCGGAAAATTCAGGTTGTGGAAGAAATTGGACAGGCCGGACCGCAAAAAATCGGGAGTGGCGAAGACATAGGCCCCGTGTACGGGACGCGCGACTTTTTCGAGCACGAAGTCGTTGAACCCAAAAACCGCCCGGTTGAAGCCCTCAAGGGGATCGTAGACAATTTGTCCGGCCTGATCCAGGTCGTCCTCGTCAAGGGAGGAAAGCGCGCCGGGGGGGGCGGATGCCGGAGTTTCGGCGCAAAACGCCGGCTTTTGCGCGTGGAGGGCAAAGAGAAGCAGTGCCGCGATAAAGATTGTCGCGGCCGGAGTGGGGTGTTTCGTCATTGGACCCGTCTTCCCGTAAATATCCGACGCGCAACGCGAAGTTGCCCGCCGGGCAGGGGCAATCAGCCTTTGCCCTTTTGCTGGCGCGCTTCTTCGACTTTCTGGCGCACCAGCCGGATGAGTTCATCGGCATCGCCCTTGTCCAGAACGGCCTGGAACTGGGAGCGGTAATTCTGCACCATGCTGACGCCTTCAATAATTATATCATAAACCGTCCATCGGCCGTTTTTCAACATTCTGTAGGCCACCGGCACAATTTTGTCTCCGACCGCCACCTCGGTCCGGATTTCCACCTTGTCACCCTTGGTGCTGGCCGTTTCTCCGATATAGGCCACCTTCTCGCCGCTGTAGCCCTCAAGTTTGTCCAGGTAGCGGGCGCGCAGAAGGTCGTCAAAGGCGTCCAGGAAGTTTTTCTGCTGTTCCGGAGTGAAGCTGCGCCATTTCGGCCCGACCGCGCGCATGGACAGTTCAGGGAAATTGAACAGGTCTTTGACGATTTTTTCAATTTGCGCCAATACCCGCTCGCGGGTCGCCGGATTTTTCATTTCCGGCTTTTTGAGCTCGTTTAAAACCTTGCCGATGCAGTTCTCCAGGGCGATTTTAGCTTCCGAATCCGCTTTGGCAAGCGCGCAGGGCGCGCACGCGAGCAGGATGAGGCAAAGACCGAGGATTTGGACGATGTGCTTGGCCTTGAAGCTCATTTGACTCCTCCGAAGACATACTTGCTTATCAGTGCTTCAATATCCACTGAAGATTCCGTTTCCGTCAGCTCGTCCCCGGCGGCAAGCAGGGTTTTGGAACCGCCCGGCGAGAGGCTGATGAATTTGTCGCCGATCAACCCGCTGGTTTTTACCGAGGCTATGGAGTCTTCGCTCAGTTCAACGCCCGGGTCGATGAGCATCCCGACCTCCGCCCTGAAATCCTTGCCCAGCTTCACTCTCGTGACCTTGCCCACGCGCACCCCGGCTATCTCCACAGACGCCCCGGCCTTCAGCCCGCTCACCGACCGGAAGTGGGCGGTCAGTTCATAGCCGTCATTGCCGAAGACCTCCATCTTGCCCAGCTTGACCGTCATGTAGGCGAGGCAGGCCAGACCGAGGAGCATGAACAGGCCTACGGAAAATTCCCTCGAATATTTTCGCATCTTTTTCCTCTTCGTAGCCCTATAGCATTTTAACTTTTATATCAAGCCGCATTCAATGGATAATATATTAAAATTATTTGTTTATTTTTTATGCTGTGTTCCTGTGAAATAGCAAATATTTTCCAACGTATTATAGATGTTATGAAGACTCCGCCCAGCGTCTCCCTAAAATCCAAGGGCTTGATGTATTTTGCGCCGTATGCCCTCCGGTTCCGCAAGGCGGGGGTCGTCCGAGGCGGCCCGGCCTTGTGGGACCCGGTCCAGAAAACGGCGCAGATATGGGTCATCGGATCCCTCCAGGTCCTCAAGCGCCCCGGAATAGGCAATCGCCTTGTCGCGCAGCACTATCACATGGTCGGCCACGGCCCGGACCGAGGCCAGGTCGTGGCTTACGGAAACGATGGTCATATCCGGAAAACGCTCCTTCATATCCAGCAAAAGCTCGTCCATCTGGGCCGCGCTTATCGGGTCCAGGCCGGAAGTCGGCTCGTCGCACAGCAGAAGCGGGGGGTCGGTGACCAGCGCCCTGGCCAGGCCGGCGCGTTTCTTCATGCCCCCGGACAATTCCGAAGGATAATAATCAGCGAAATCGGCAAGGCCCACCAGGGAGAGTTTGTGCAGAACCATTTCCCTGATCGGGCCGGGGGGGAGTTTGGTGTGCTCGGTCAGGGGCAGGCCGGTGTTTTCGGCCACCGTGAGCTGGCCGAGCAGGGCGCCGTCCTGGAAAAGCACGCCCATGCGCCTGCGGATCATGCGCAAATCCCGCTCCGGCAGGGCGAAGAGGTCCTTGCCGCCCAGAAGCACACGTCCGCTCATGGGTCTGGACAGTCCGATTATATGGCGCAGCATGGTGGTTTTTCCGCCGCCCGAGCCGCCCAGCACGGCGCTGATCTTCCCGCCCGGCAAAGTGACGGAAATATCCTCAAGGACCACAGTTTCCCCGTAGCCCATACACACGTCTTGAAACTCTATGTCCCAGGCCTTTTCCATACTACAGCAGCAATGAGGTCAGTGCATAGTCGGCGGTCAGAAGCAGGATGCAGGAGAGCACCACGGCCGAGGTGGTGGCGTTTCCCACCGCCTCCGCCCCCATGCCGTCTCTGCGCATATGAGCGAAGTATCCCTTGTAGCAGCACACGGCCACCACCACCAGGGCGAACACCAGGGATTTCGCCAGGCAGCCCGTGACGTCCTCAAGGCGCACGCTGCTCTCAACGCGCGAAAAATACACTCCCCCGCTCACGCCAAGCATGAGCACCCCGGTGGCATAGCCGCCGAGGATGCCGACTACGCAGAAAATTGACGTCAGCAGGGGAAAGGAGACAAGACCGGCGGTAAGGCGCGGCGAGACCAGGTAGGCCATAGGATTTATGTCCATGACCTCAAGGGCGTCGATTTGATCGTTGATGCGCATGACCCCGATTTCCGCGGCCATGGCGGATCCGGCCCGGCCGGCGATCATGATCGCCGTCAGCACTGGGCCGAGTTCGCGGATCAGGCTTAAAGACACGGCGGACCCGAGAAATCCCACCGACCCGAACGTGGTCAGTGTGTAATATCCTTGCAGACCCAGCACCATGCCTGTGAAAAGCCCTATCAGGACAATGAGGAAAAGCGATTCCGCCCCGATGACCCGCACCTGACGCAAGACCTTGGAAATTTGGGAAGTGGAACGGAACATGTGGCTTATGCCGCGCAACAGAAAGATGCCCATGGCTCCGGTTTCGCGGGTTAAGGCGATACCGCCGCGTCCCAGAGACGCGAGGACGGATTCGGAACCCGAAGCGCTGGCCATCTTTCTTTCCCCGGACGCGTTCATCACCTTTCCTTTATTCAAATGCTTCCTCTATGGTTCGAGACCCCGGTCTGACGGCATCTAGATGGTGTCGTCATAAGCAGACAATGCTTTGAAATAATTCAACTAATTTTATATTGTAGTTCCACAAAATTCTAAATATTTTCA
>JAISZH010000099.1 GCA_031269345.1 Desulfovibrio sp.
CAAGCCTCTTAAGGGCTTTGGCGGGGCGGGCGTTCTGGAAGTGGTTGAAAATGACCAGGGCGGAACCTATCGAGCGATATATACAATAAAATTTAGCGAAGCCGTCTATGTACTGCATTGCTTCCAAAAGAAATCGACACAGGGCATCAAGACCTCGAAACAAGACATAGACCTGATCAAACGCCGCCTAAAGCTGGCGGAGCAGGATGCCAAGGAGAATAAGCATGGATGAGCAAATCACTCGAAGCTGCGGTAATGTCTATGCGGATCTCGGCCTTCCCGATGCCGAAGAAATGCAGTTCAAATCAAAGCTGGCTTCCACCATTCAGGGTATTATGGAAGCCAGAGGCTTGACCCAGACAAAAGCTGCCGAGATCATCGGCATTCCTCAACCCAAGCTTTCCGACATCTTGAGGGGTAAATTCCGTGGCGTCAGCGAGGCCAAGATGATGGAATGCATCACCCGTCTGGGCCGGGACATTCGGATCGTGATCAATGCCCATGAACGCCCAGCCAATAACCCCGGACATATAGAAGTCTGCATTGGCGCATAAGCCCGGCCGGCGCTTGCTTTCCAGCCATTCAGGCCCCGCCGTGGCGCGCATGGCGTCAAGATCGACGAAGAGGAAAAGGAACATACCATCCCCGTCTACCAGTTGCATGACGCGCAATACGGGAAAGTGGTTCGCCACGGGCTGTGGCATCCCATCATAAAGGCCGTCAAGGCAAGGGATTTCCCTGCGCTGGAAGACCTGTCCAACAAATACCAGATCGGTTTCGGAGAGTATAAAAGAAATAAGGCAGCCATGCTTTTACATAACTACCTTATTTTCTTCACCAGTTTCTTGGTGGGCCCACGAGGATTCGAACCTCGGACAGTCCGGTTATGAGCCGGAGGCTCTGCCAACTGAGCTACGGGCCCATCGCGACGCCGCTGTACCTGATGCCGTGTGGCGCTTATTCGGTTTCCAAATATTGATGCCCGCAGAGTGGCTTTGGCCGCCGTCAGCGAGCGTCACGGGTAAACGCTATCAGGCGGGACACCTTGCTGTCAAGACCCTGATCGCGCTGTCAGGGCGGGTGAAAGCCGTATGAAGCCCACGGCTTCGGGCGACGTGAAAGTGCGGAAGAGCAGAGAAAAAATGCAAAAAGACAGACAAAAAACACTTGACCGGCAGGTACGGATCGTGTATTGACGGCCTTCGCGTCGTGAAAATTGTGAGGAGCGGCGCGCCCGCGCTTTTGCGCGGGAGGGCGGGTTGAACCCGTCTTATCGCTCCCGGCCGCACACCTTAGCCGGCCGGGGTTGACATTTGCAGGCTTGTCCGGCCAATGTCGCCGGATCCGGCAACGGCTCCAAAGAGGAAATCAGGTAGCCCTGGTCCGCGCGTCCTGCAAATATCGAGAATCCGCAAGGGTTCGGTCGGCTGACGCAGGCGGCGCTTTGAAGGAATACAGTCGTTTGTGGCCGGCTTTTTTTTCTTATTACGGAGTACGAGATGACGACAGTCAGCAGCGATCGCATCAGAATAAAACTCAAGGCTTATGACTACCGGATCCTTGACAAAGCCGTCTCCGAAATAGTGGACACGGCCCGTAATACCGGCGCGGGTGTGGCCGGGCCCATACCTTTGCCGACCAATATCCATAAATATACCGTGAACCGCAGCGTACACGTGGACAAAAAATCCCGCGAACAGTTTGAAATGCGCATACACAAGCGGCTGGTGGACATTCTGGAGCCGACGCAGCAGACGGTTGACGCTTTGGGCAAGCTTTCGCTGCCGGCCGGCGTGGATGTGGAAATCAAGCTGTAGAAAGAGGTCGTCATGGCTCGGAAACTGGGAATTTTAGGCAGGAAACTGGGAATGACCCGCATCTTTGCGGGCGACGGTTCCGCCATAGCCGTAACGGTGGTCGAAGCCGGCCCCTGCCCGGTGATTCAGGTGAAAAACGTCGAAAAGGACGGCTACGACGCCGTGCAGATCGCCTTCGGCGCCTGCCGGGAGAAGCGTCTGACCAAGCCCCTGCTGGGCCATTTCAACAAGGCCGGCCAGGGGCATTTTCGTTCCCTGCGCGAAGTGCGCCTGGACGCCCCTGCGGAAATCGCCGTAGGCGCGGCCGTGGACGTCACCCTGTTCGCACCCGGAGACATGGTCAAAGTTAGCGGCACAAGCATAGGCAAGGGTACGGCGGGCGTGATGAAACGCTGGAATTTCCGCGGGGCTCCATCCTCGCACGGCGCGGAAAAGGTACACAGAAGCGGCGGCGGCATCGGCAACAACACCGAACCGGCCAAGGTCTGGAAAGGCAAAAAAATGGCCGGACGCATGGGCGGCAGGACGGTCACCATAAGCAGCGCGCGTATCGTGGCCGTGCGTCCCGAAGACAACGTGATCCTTATAAAAGGCGCGGTGCCCGGTCCGCGCAACGGCTTGGTGCTGGTGCGCAAACAATAGGGCGTCGTCCGGCCGCCGGAGCGGCGCTTCGACGGCAAGGCCCCGGTCTGAAGGCGGAAAACGCGTTTTGCCTCGGGGCAGGGGCCGTAAATAAAATGTTTCAGAGGATAGGTTCATGGCAGAGGTAACAGTAGTCGATCAGGAAAATAACGTTGCCGGGAGCGTGAGTTTGGCGCCGGAGCTGTTTGAGGTCGAAGTCAGGCCCGAAATCCTGAATCTGGTGGTGCGCGCCCACCGCGCGGCTTTGCGCGCGGGCACACACGCGACCCTGAACCGGGCGAAGATGAAGGGCGGAGGCAGCAAGCCCTGGCGTCAGAAAGGCACGGGGCGCGCGCGTTCCGGCTCGAACACCTCCCCTGTCTGGACGGGCGGCGCAGTGGCCTTCGGGCCGCAACCGCGTTCCTACGCCTTCAAGGTCAACAAAAAAATAAAGCGCCTCGCCCTGCGTATGGCCGTTTCCTCCCGTCTGGCCTGGCAACGCCTCATAGTGGTGAAGGATATCACCCTGCCTGAAGCCAAAACCAAACATTTCGCCAAGGTGCAGAAAGATCTCAACCTGCGCCGGGCGTTGCTCGTAGCCCCGGCTGATGCGCACAGCCTCATCCTTTCGGCCCGCAACCTCCCCGGCCTCACCCTGCTCCCGCCCGAACGCCTGAATGCTTACGAGGTGTTGCGCCACCAGAACCTTGTGCTCCTGGAAAGCGTTCTCGCCCCGGTGGCGGCGCGTCTTGCTCCATTCGGCGCGGAAGATGAATGAGGGATACTCCATGGACTATACGCAGATTCTTATAAAGCCGCTGATCTCCGAAAAAGGGACATTGCTGAAAGAACAGACGAATCAGGTGGCCTTTTTCGTGAACAGAAACGCGAACAAGCTGACGGTGAAAAAGGCCGTTGAGGAAGCGTTTTCCGTTTCCGTGAAATCTGTGAACATCGTGGTAAAAAGACCCCTGGCGCGCATGTTCAGCCGAGGACGCAAACGCCTTTACGGCAGAACGCCCGGATACAAAAAGGCCTACGTTACGCTTGCGCCGGGCAGTAAGATAGAGTTCTTCGAGGGAGTGTAGAAAGATGGCCATCCGCACGCTTAAACCCACCTCGCCGGGCAGGCGCTTCCAGACGGTTTCCGATTTTGAGGAAATCACCGCCACACGTCCGGAAAAATCGCTTACAACCGGCCTTTGCAAAAAAGCCGGACGCAACAACAACGGGCGCATCACCAGCCGCAGGCGCGGAGGCGGGCACAAACGCCTCTACCGCATCATAGATTTCAGACGCGACAAGCTCGACATCGCGGCCACCGTATCCACCATAGAATACGATCCCAACCGCTCGGCGCGTATTGCGCTTCTGCGCTATGCGGACGGCGAAAAACGCTATATCATTGCCCCGGTCGGTCTGGGTGTGGGCGATTCCATAATCGCCGGCGCGGGCGCGGATATCAAGCCCGGCAACGCCCTGCCCCTGGGCAGGATCCCCGTGGGCACGCTTGTGCATAACGTGGAACTGCACCCGGGACGCGGCGGCGCTTTTTGCCGTAGCGCCGGCACATATGCCCAGGTGGTGGCCCGCGAGGGCAAATACGTCACCCTGCGCATGCCCTCCGGGGAAGTGCGCAAGGTTCTGGCCGCCGGCTTCGCCTCTATAGGGCAGGTAGGCAACATCCAGCATGAAAACGTCTCTCTGGGCAAGGCAGGGCGCAACCGTTTGCTGGGGAGGCGACCCAAGGTGCGCGGCGTGGCCATGAATCCCGTGGACCATCCCCTCGGAGGCGGCGAAGGCAGAAGCTCCGGCGGCAGGCATCCGGTCACTCCCTGGGGGGTGCCTACAAAGGGCTATAAAACCCGTGACCCCAAAAAATCTTCCACCAAGCTCATTGTTAACCGCCGGAAGTAAGCCGGGAGTGATTTATGCCGAGATCGCTGAAAAAAGGTCCTTTTATAGACTCTCATCTGTTGCGCAAAGTCGAGACGGCGAATTCCAACAACGACCGCCGCATCATCAAAACATGGTCGCGCAGGTCCACCGTACTGCCGGAAATGGTCGGACTGACCTTTGCCGTACACAACGGGAAAAAATTCATCCCGGTCTTTGTCACGGAAAACATGGTCGGCCACAAGCTGGGCGAATTTTCCATAACCCGCACTTTCCACGGACATTCCGGAGACAGGAAAACGGCTAAGGCCAAAAAGTAAGGTAAGCATCATGGAAAGCAGAGCTACTCTCAAGGCGGTGCGCCTTTCTCCCCGCAAAGCGCGCCTGGTGGCCGCGAACGTGGTGGGTATGGACGTGTCCAAGGCCTTGGATATCCTGCGCTTCACCCCTCAGAAAGCTGCGGGCGTGATCCGTTCGGTCATGTATTCGGCCCTGTCCAACAGCAGCTCCAATACCTCCATCGATCCTGATACCTTGGTAGTCAGGCGCATCATCGTCAACGAAGGCCCAAGCTGGAAACGCTTTCTGCCGCGCGCCCAGGGAAGGGCTTCGTCCATCCGCAAGCGCACCAGCCACATCACCGTCATTCTTGCCGAGGGCTAGGAACAAATTATGGGTCAGAAAGTAAATCCGTTCGGTTTCAGGCTCGGATACAACAAGAACTGGCAGTCCCGCTGGTACAGCAAAAAAGAATATCCGGCCTTTGTCTTTGAGGATCACAAGATACGCAGCCATGTGAAAAAGCTGCTTTACGCCGCCGGCATCTCGCGCATTGAAATAGAGCGCCCCGGAGACAAGGCGCGCCTTATCCTCTCCACGGCCCGGCCCGGCATCGTCATCGGCCGCAAGGGGGTGGAAATTGAAAAGCTGCGCTCCGACCTGCATAAAAAATTCGGCCGGGATTTCGCCATAGAAGTGAATGAAATACGCCGCCCGGAAGTGGAGGCGCAACTGGTGGCGGAAAATGTGGCCCAGCAGCTTGAACGGCGCGTGGCTTTCCGTAGGGCCATGAAGCGTACGGTCTCCCAGGCGCGCAAATTCGGGGCGGAGGGCATCAAGATCGGCTGTGCCGGACGCCTGGCCGGGGCGGAAATAGCCCGTAGCGAATGGTACCGCGACGGGCGCGTGCCCCTGCAGACCCTGCGCGCGGACATTGACTACGGGTACGCCGAAGCCAAGACGACTTACGGCGTAATAGGGGTCAAAGTCTGGATCTTCAAAGGCGAAATTCTGGATCATGAGGTGTTCGGCAATGCTTAGTCCCAAAAGAACAAAGTTCCGCAAGATGCAGAAGGGCAGGATCAAGGGTCCGGCCGCGGGCGGAGCGGAAATTTCCTTCGGCGACATCGGCCTTAAAGCCATGGAGCACGGCAAGCTGACCAATCAGCAGATCGAGGCGGCCCGTATCGCCATGATGCGTCATATAAAGCGCGGAGGCAAGGTCTGGATCCGCATATTCCCGGACCATTCCTATACCTCGAAGCCTCTGGAAGTGCGCATGGGCAAAGGTAAAGGCGCCCCGGCCGGGTGGTACGCCCCGGTAAAACCGGGTCGCATCCTCTATGAGATCAAGGGCGTGCCCGCGGAACTGGCGAAAGAGGCGCTGACCCGCGCCGCGCACAAGCTTCCCGTAAAAACCAATATCGTGGCGCGGGAGGGCTTCTTATGAGCAAGGCGGCGCACAAGGTCAAAAAACGCGAACCCTATCGGGCCAAGCTGAAAGGACGTTCCCCGGCAGTGGCTCCGGGCCGCGGAACGTGGGCGGCCCGCGAAGCGACGCAGTTGAACGTAAAAGCGGCTCTGGCCCTGAAAAAGGTCAGTTCGCCGGCCGTGCGGGAGTTTGACAAGTTTGATCTGGAAGGACTCAAGGCGCAACTCGACGAAGCGCGTAAGGAACTTTTCGATCTGCGTTTTCGCAAAGCCACAGGACAGTTGGAGAATTCATCCCGGCCCGGGATTTTGCGCAAGCGCGTGGCGCGGCTGCTTACCCTTATCCGGCAAAAGGAACTGGTATCTTGAGATGAGCGCTGAACTCGCATACAGAAACGGCCGGTCGCTGGTGGGCACGGTGGTGAGCAACTGCAACGACAAGACCATAGTCGTGCGGGTGGAAACCCTGGTCAAACACCCTCTGTTGAAGAAATACATCCGCCGCCACAAAAAATTCACGGCCCACGACCCCAATAATGACTGCGGCCTGGGCGATACCGTCAAAATTGTCGAATATCGCCCGCTGTCTCGCAACAAGCGCTGGCACCTCGCCTCAATACTGGAAAAGGCCGTGTGACGGCGGTTGAACGTAAAAGGACATTTGGTCGGAACAGGCATGCGCGGCTTTACGCCGCGGGGCGGAATCACGTTTGCGCGGCGGCCGGTAAAGCCGGCGTCATTATGCGCTCGGGCAGGTTTTACCCGCCTTTACTGATAGCCCGAGTTAAAAAGTAAACTTTTCGGGATAGTCAGTTGAAAACGCGGTTTTCGCCTGACTTACGCCGCTTCGCGGCGACAGCGGCCGCCCGCTGTTCAGATTTCCACGCGGAAATCTGAAAATTGCGTCTCAGGCGTAATCCGCTCTGAATTGTTGATTTTGAGCGAAAATGGGAATAAGGAGCTCGCGTCATGATACAGGTTGAATCCTCTTTGGAAGTCGCGGACAATTCCGGCGCGAAAAGCGTGGCCTGCATCAAGGTGCTGGGCGGCTCGAAACGCCGTTATGCCTCGGTCGGAGACATTATCGTGGTGTCCGTCAAGGACGCCATGCCGCACAGTAAGGTGAAAAAAGGCGAGGTCATGCAGGCGGTTGTCGTACGCACGGCCAAAGAGCTTCGCCGTTCGGACGGATCTTACATAAAATTCGACAGCAATGCCGCCGTGCTGCTTACCAAACAGGGAGAGCCGGTCGGCACGCGTATTTTCGGACCTGTGGCCAGGGAATTGCGCGCCAGGAATTTTATGAAGATCGTTTCCCTTGCCCCAGAGGTGTTGTAGGAGCATCGTATGAAACAGTTCCGCATCCACAAAGACGACGTGGTCATGGTCATAGCCGGAAAGGACAAGGGCAAGGTGGGCCGTGTCCTCAAGGTTCTGCACAAAAAAGACCGGGTTCTTGTCGAAAAGGTGAACATCTATATCCGCCATACGCGGCCCAATCCCCAACTCCAGCAGCCGGGCGGGCGCATAGAAAAGGAAATGCCCCTGCATGTGTCCAACGTCATGGTGCAATGCCCGGTTTGCAACAAGGTGACGCGCGTAGGCTACCGTTACCTTGAGGAGATGAAGGACGGTCAAAGCGCGCGCCGGCGCGTGCGTTTCTGCAAAAAATGCAACGAAATACTGGCTCAGGGTGGGAAGAAGAAATGACACGCCTGGAAAAGGAATACCGCGAGAAAGCCATACCAGCGCTGCAAAAGGAATTCGGCTATAAAAGCCGCATGCAGATACCCGGCGTGGTTAAAGTTTCCCTGAACATCGGCCTTGGCGCGGCTTCGCAGAATAACAAGCTCATGGAGGAGGCCGTGGCCGAATTGACTGCCATAGCCGGCCAGAAGGCCACAATCACCAGGGCCAAGAAATCCATAGCCGCGTTCAAGCTGCGCGAAGGCATGCCCATAGGTTGCCGCGTGACCCTGCGCGGGTCGAGAATGTGGGATTTTCTGGACAAGCTCGTCAATTTCGCCCTGCCCAGGGTGCGCGACTTTCGCGGCATTCCGGATCGGGGCTTTGACGGGCGTGGAAACTTCACGCTCGGCATAAGAGAACATACGATTTTCCCGGAACTGGACGTGGACCGCGTCGACAACCCCAAAGGCATGAACATCACCATAGTGACCTCGGCCGCCTCAGACCGGGAAGGCAAGCATCTTCTGGAACAACTGGGAATGCCTTTCAGAAAATAAATGGCGGTGCGCGCCGGCCGCCGGAAGCCGCGCGTCCGGAGAAAACGAATCAGGCAAAAGTAAGGAGAGCATACCTTGTCCCGCACTTCTCTCGAGGTTAAGGCCAGCCGCAAGCCAAAGTTCAGCGCGCGCCGTTATAATCGTTGTCCGATTTGCGGACGTCCGCGCGCATTTATGCGCAAATTCGGTCTGTGCCGCATCTGTTTCCGCAATATGTCGCTGCGCGGCGAGCTTCCCGGCGTGCGTAAGTCAAGCTGGTAACGAAGGTTCAAGGAGTATCACATGCTGACCGATCCCATAGCCGATATGCTCACGCGCATCCGCAACGCGCACATGGCCCTGCACAAGGAAGTGAAGGTGCCTGCCTCAAAAATCAAGAAGGCCCTGGCCGACATCCTGAAGCAGGAAGGCTACGTGGAAGACGTGGCCGAAGCGGGCAGGTTCATCAACATAGCTCTCAAATACCGCGGCGGAAAACCGGCGATTACCGGCTTAAAGCGGATAAGCAGCCCGGGCAGGCGCGTTTATGTGGCTTCCGCGCAAATCCCCAGAGTGCAGAACGGGCTTGGGGTGTGCATCATTTCCACTTCCGCCGGAGTGCTTGACGGCGCGACCGCAAAGGATAGGCAGGTCGGCGGCGAGCTCCTGTGCGAAATATGGTAGGTATCTATGTCCAGAATAGGAAAAATACCCGTCGTCCTTCCCAAGGGCGTGGAAGTCAGGCTTGAGGGCGAAATCATCAATGTCCGGGGCCCCAAGGGCAGCCTTGCCACCCCGGCTGACGAGCACCTGAATTATGAATTCGGGGCGGAACAGATCCTGATCACCCGCAAGGACGATTCCCGCACGGCCAGAGCCCGCCACGGACTTCGCCGCACCTTGCTCGCCAACTGCGTGGAGGGCGTAGCCAAAGGTTTTTCAAAAACCCTGGAAGTCATCGGCGTCGGCTACAGGGTGGCCGTCAAAGGCTCCACGGTGGAACTTTCCCTCGGCTATTCCCACCCGGTCCTGGTGGATTTGCCTCCAGGCATCGAGGCGAAGGCCGAAGGCCAGAAGCTGACCATCTCCGGCATCAGCAAAGAGCAGGTGGGGGAGCTGGCCGCGGGCATCCGCCGTCTGCGCAAGCCGGAGCCTTACAAGGGTAAAGGCATTCGCTATGAAAACGAACCGGTCCGCCGCAAGGTCGGCAAGTCCGGCAGCAAGAAATAGGCAGGTGGAACATGTCAGGTTTTTCCAAGGAAACAGCGCGCCGCCGTCGCAAGGCGCGTATCCGCAAAAAGATTTCCGGCACGGCCGAGCGACCGCGCCTGGTGGTTTTCCGCTCCAACCTGCACCTTTACGCCCAGCTTGTGGACGACGGAGCAGGCGCCACCCTGCTTTGCGCTTCCACCTTGAGTCTGAAAAAGGCCGGCGCGCAGGTGCGTTGCGATAGGGCCGGAAGCGAGCTGGTGGGCAGGGAGATCGCCCGTCTGGCCGTGGAAAAGAATATAAAAAGCGTGGTGTTTGATCGCAACGGCTATATATATCACGGGCGGATCAAGGCTGTGGCCGACGGCGCGCGTGAAGCCGGCCTTGAATTTTAATCCGGTAAGGTAATTCATGGAACAGAATGAACTTGGGATGGTTGAGAAGATAGTCTCCCTCAACCGCGTCGCAAAAGTTGTCAAAGGCGGGCGCAGGTTCTCCTTTTCCGCCCTGGTGGTGGTCGGTGACGGGAAAGGCTCGGTCGGCTTCGGTCTCGGCAAGGCTCAGGAGGTTCCGGAGGCCTTGCGCAAGGCGACTGAACGCGCCAGAAAGTCCATGATCCGGGTGCCGCTTGTCGAAGGCACCCTGCCTTACGAAGTGCTGGGTATTTACGGCGCGGGCAGGGTGATGCTCAAGCCCGCCTCGCGCGGTACGGGCATCATCGCCGGAGGCGCGGTGCGGGCGGTTATGGAGGCCGTTGGCGTCTCCGATGTTCTGGCCAAGGCCATAGGCACCAATAACCCGCACAACGTGCTGCGCGCCACGGTCCAGGGTCTGGCCTCCCTGCGCGGAAGCGACGACGTGGGCGAAATGCGCGGCAAAACGCTTTTTACACCGCGCAAGTAAAAACAGGTGAAGCCATGCTCAAGATAACGCTCATCCGCAGCAAAATAAGCAGCACTCCCAAGCAGCGGCAGGTTCTCGCCGCCCTCGGGCTGCGCCACATGCACCAGGAAAAGGAAATTCAGGACAATGCCTCCATGCGCGGCATGATCGCAAAAGTCAGGCATATGCTCAAGGTGGTGGAATAATGTATCTTCATACCCTCTATCCCTTCAAGGAAGAGCGCAAAAGCAGAAAGCGCGCGGGGCGCGGCTCCGGGTCCGGACTTGGCTGCACGGCCGGGCGGGGCAACAAGGGCCAGAACGCCAGGTCCGGCGGCGGGGTTCCGGCGGGTTTTGAAGGCGGCCAGATGCCCCTGCAAAGGCGATTGCCCAAGCGCGGATTCAAAAATTTTCTTTTCCGTTCCCGTTACAGCGCGGTCAATATTTCCGATCTCACCAGGGTTTTTACCGGCAAAAGCGATATCCGCCTTGAAGATATCTATGCCTTCGGCCTTGCCGGAAACGGCAGCCCGGTCAAAGTGCTTGGCAAGGGAGAAGCGGAGGCCTTCACGGTCGAGGCGCACAGGTTCAGCGCCCGCGCGCGGGAGAAGATTGAAAAGGCAGGGGGCAGGGCCGTGGCCCTTGAAGAGCCGGAGGAGCGCGTCCCAGGCTTCAACAGGTTCAAAACTTCCGCGAAAAAAAACAAGGGATAGTCCGTGTCCGTTCAAGGCATGAAAAACATGGCTCTGGTGCCGGAACTCTGGCCGAAGCTGGGCTGGAGCTTTTTTCTTTTGCTCGCCTTTCGCGTTGGTATCCACGTTCCTGTGCCAGGTGTGGATACGGTGGCGATGGCGGCCTTTTTCCAGCAGGCGCAGAGCACGCTTTTCGGCGTTTTCGACATGTTTTCCGGGGGAGGATTGCGCAATGTCTCGATCTTCTCTCTGGGAGTGATGCCTTATATTTCCGCCTCCATTATCATGCAGCTCTTGCAGGTGCTGAGCCCGGACCTGAAGCGCATGGCCAAGGAGGAAGGCGCGGCCGGGCGCAAGAAGGTCACTCAGTACACGCGCTACTCTACGGTGCTTATCACCGTGGTGCAGGGCCTGGGACTTGCCGTCATGCTGGAGGGCATGAGGGGACCGAACGGAGTGCCCATGGTGCCGGAGCCTGGCCTCATGTTCCGCTTCGTCACCATCATAACCGTGACCGCAGGCACGATTCTGCTGATGTGGCTGGGCGAACAGATAACCAGCAAAGGCATCGGCAACGGCATTTCGCTGATTATTTTCGCGGGTATAGTGGCCGGCATCCCCGGAGCTATGGTGCAGACCTACGCCTTGGCCGGAGACAGCCTTCCCTATGTGGCCCTGCCGATTATCGCCGTCCTGATCCTGGTTGTTACGGTGGTGGTAGTTTTTATTGAAAGGGCGCAACGGCGCATACCCGTCCATTACGCAAAAAGACAACAAGGCCGGCGCATGTACGGCGGGCAGACCACGCATCTGCCGTTGCGCCTGAACACGGCCGGGGTCATTCCGCCTATTTTTGCCGGTTCGCTTTTGTATTTTCCGGCCACTATCGCCCAGTTTTCAGAAAATCCCTTTTTACAGAGTTTTTCCGTGTGGTTTTCGCCGTCCACAGTCTTGCACAGCATCTGCTACGTGGCGCTTATCGTCTTTTTCTGCTATTTTTATACGGCCATAATTTTCGACCCCAAGGACATAGCGGAAAATCTCAAGAAGCAGAACGGTTTTATTCCCGGCATACGTCCCGGGGATAAGACCAGGGAATACATAGACAATGTCCTGACGCGCATTACCCTGTGGGGAGCCATATATATCAGCCTTATCTGCCTGCTGCCGCAGTTTCTGATCCAGTATTTCAATCTGCCTTTCTATTTCGGCGGCACCAGTATACTTATCGTCGTCGGCGTGGCCATGGATTTTATGGGACAGGTCAACTCCTACATGATATCCAGGCAGTATGAAGGATTGTTGGGCAAGGCCAGGATCAGGGGCCGGTTTCAATAGTGCAGAAATTTCGCGGAATATTCCTCAAGAACGAAAATGAGCTTGCGCTTATGCGTGAAGCCAACCGCATAGGAGTGAGCATACTCGACGCCATATGCTCGGAAGTGCGGCCCGGAGTGGCGACCATACGTTTTGAGGAAATCGCCCAGGATCTCTGCCGCGCCTGCCATGTGCAACCGGCTTTTCACGGCTACGACGGGTTTCCTTTTGCCGTTTGCTGCTCTGTAAATGAAGAAGTGGTGCATGGTTTCCCCTCCGCTACGCGTCTGTTGCACGAAGGCGATATTGTCAGCTTTGATTTCGGCGTGATTTATGAGGGGTTCTACAGCGACTGCGCGCGCACTCTGGGGGTGGGAGAGATTTCCGGACAGGCGCGCCGGCTGATCCGGGTCACGGAAGAATGCCTTGCTCTTGGCATAGCCGAAGCGCGTCCCGGCCGTTATCTGCACGATATTTCCCGCTCCGTGCAAATCCATGCCGAAAAAAACGGCTATGCGGTGATCAAGCGCTTTGTGGGACACGGGGTCGGGCGCAAGCTGCACGAGAAACCGGAAATTCCGAATTTTGAGGCCAGCCGCCTGTATCCCTTGCCCCTTAAGGCTGGAATGGTTCTGGCTATAGAGCCGATGCTGGCGCTCGGGACCTGCGAGGTGGAGATTCTGCCCGATACATGGACGGCTGTAACCAAAGACCGCAAGCTTGCCGCCCATTGCGAGCATTCCGTTGCCGTGACTTCGCGCGGCCCGGAAATTTTGAGCCTTCCGGCGGGAAAAGGGTATGGGGCGGTTTGAATTTCTGGGCTTTTCCCTATGCCGCCGACAGGATAATTTGTGTCGCGACACTCCGCAAATTTTTGAAAATCAGGCTCCGCCCGTTTTTCAAAAATTTTGGCGTCTTGCACTCAAACCCGTTTAGTGCGGCTTGGCATAAAACAGTGTATTGACAGAAGTATGAAAAAGAAATATAAATTCATGTTCAGGCGTGGACAGTGGTCCGGCACAAAGAGCAAAATGAGGTATGCCTCACCCGCGGGCAGGGCTTCATCCGCCGCCTGACTCTCTCCCCGGCGGATAGACGCCGGTGGTCTGTCTGAAGGATGGGGTTGCTGGAAAGGTACGCAAGGCTCTGCCGGGCGTCAGGCGGGAATTTCCCCAAAGGAAGAAGCTTCGGACCATAAAGGAATTTTCGATGAAAGTAAGACCTTCAATCAAGAGGATGTGCCCCAAATGCAAGGTGATCCGTCGCCACGGCATTTTGCGGGTTCTTTGCGAAAACCCCAGGCACAAGCAACGCCAGGGCTAGGCGGGCAGGAGAATTAGATGGCCAGGATCGCCGGAGTGGATTTGCCGAGGGGCAAAAGGGCCGATATCGCCCTTACTTATATTTACGGCATCGGTCGCGCCAGCGCGCTGAAGATTTTGGACAGCGCGGGGATAAACTGGGTGCGCGGCATAGATGATCTTTCCGCTGAGGAAATCAACGAAATCCGCAAGGAAATCGAACAGAACCACAAGGTGGAGGGAGACTTGCGCCGCGAGACAGGTTCAAGCGTGAAGCGCCTGATGGATATAGGATGCTACCGCGGCCTGCGCCATCGTAAAGGTTTGCCGGCCAGAGGGCAGCGCACGCACACCAATGCGCGCACCCGGAAAGGCCCGCGCCGCGGGGCCGCTCCCAAGAAAAAGTAATCCGCGCCTTCCCGGCGCCAACCATAACCTTCGGGATCAGACATGGCCAAAGCCAGACGCGCAGTAAAGAAGAAAGAAAAGAAGAATGTTCCGGTGGGCCTGGCCCATATTCAGGCCTCGTTCAATAATACCATAATCACCTTTACCGATACCAGAGGCAATGCCGTGGCCTGGGCCAGCGCCGGGCAGGCCGGCTTCAAGGGTTCGCGTAAATCCACGCCCTTCGCCGCACAGGTGGCGGCGGAGCAGGCCGCGCGCAAAGCGCAGGAACACGGGATGCGCACTGTGGGCATCTATGTGATTGGCCCCGGTTCCGGCCGGGAATCCGCCATGCGCGCAATTAACAACGTGGGCTTCAAAGTGGCCTTTATCCGGGACGTGACCCCGATTCCCCATAACGGCTGCCGCCCGCCCAAACGGCGCAGGGTATAAGGATTCGAGCGTCTTCGCACGCTTCGGCGGCAGGGTGCCGTCCGCGGTTGCGGCGTGGGCCAAACGCGCTTTCGCCGTCTAACGCGGAAGGCAAAGTCAATCTGTTTTCAAGGAGGAGCCACCTTGGCCAAGTATAATGATTCCAAGTGCCGGCTGTGCCGGCGTGAAGGCGTCAAATTGATGATCAAGGGCGACCGCTGTCATACGGCCAAATGCGCTGCGGAGCGCAGGCCTTATGCGCCCGGCCAGCATGGTCACGCGCGCAAGAAAATTTCCGATTACGCCTTGCAGTTGCGCGAAAAACAGAAGGTTCGCCGCATCTACGGGGTGCTGGAGCAGCAGTTCCACAACTATTTTGTCAAGGCCGACAAGGCCAAGGGCATCACCGGGCATAATCTCCTCATCAGCCTGGAGCGCAGGCTGGATAACGTAGTCTACCGGCTGGGCTTCGCCAGTTCCCGTCAACAGGCCCGGCAGCTTGTGCGCCACGGCCTGTTTATCATGAACGGGCGCAAAGTCACCATTCCTTCCTTGTTGATCAAGGCTGGGGACGTGGTCGAGGTTCCGGAGAAGCACCGCAAGATCGCGGTGTTGACCGAGGCCGCGCAGGTGATTGCGCGCCGTGGTCTGCCCGGATGGCTGGAGATGGACGGGACGGCCTTTCGCGGCACGGTGCGGGCTTTGCCGCAGCGTGAAGATATTCAGACGCCGATCAATGAAGACTTGATTGTGGAACTCTATTCCAAGTAAGGAACGCGGAGCGGGTAGACATATGATGCTCAAACAAGGCGACAGGCTTATAAATTCACGCAACTGGTCGGAACTGGTCAAGCCCGAGCAGGTGGCGCGCACCAGCGATCCCGCGGACGCTTCCTACGGGCGGTTCGTCTGCGAACCTCTCGAGCGCGGCTACGGCACAACCATTGGGAACGCCTTGCGGCGTATCCTGCTGTCTTCGCTGCAGGGCGCGGCTTTTGTCTCCGTTAAAATAAGCGGCGTGCAGCACGAATTTACCACCATCCCCGGAGTGCTTGAGGATGTGACGGACGTTGTCCTCAACCTTAAGCAGGTACGCATGGTCATGGATACCGATGAGCCGCAGCGCGTGTCCCTCAGGGTTTCAAAGGCGGGCGTGGTGTCTGCGGAAAACTTGGCTTGTACCCAGCATGTGCGTGTAATCAACCCCGAACTGCACCTGTTTACAATCACCGATCCCTGCGACGTGGAGATGGAGCTTGAGGTGCGCATGGGCAAGGGGTATGTGCCCGCCGACATGCAGGATAGCCTGACCGAGGAGATCGGACTCATTGCCCTGGATGCCAGCTATGCTCCGGTGCGCAAGGTTTCCTATACGGTTGAGCAGGCGCGCGTTGGGCAGATGACCAACTATGACCGGTTGATTATCGAAGTCTGGACCGACGGCTCGATTACCCCCGATGATGCGGTGGCCTACAGCGCGAAAATATTGAAGGATCAGCTTTCCGTCTTCATAAATTTCGACGAACGCATTTCCGGCGAAACTCCGGCCGGCGGTGCGGGCGGCGGAGAGCTTAATGAAAATCTCTTCAAATCCATTGACGAGCTTGAGCTCTCCGTGCGCGCCACCAACTGCCTCAAGTCGGCCAATATAGCCCTGGTGGGGGAATTGGTGCAGCGTCAGGAAAATGATATGCTCCGGACCAAGAACTTTGGCAAGAAGTCCTTGGACGAGATTAAGCGGATGCTTGCGGAAATGGGCCTTGATTTCGGTATGAAGATCGAGAATTTTGAGAAGAAATACAAGGATTGGAAGAGGAAGCAGCAAAATGAGGCATAGAAAGTCCGGCCGGAAACTCGGCAGAAATCCCTCGCACAGAAAGGCTCTGCTGCGCAATATGGCCAAGGCCCTGATCCTTCACAGCCGTATCACCACTACGGAGGCCAAGGCCAAGACCTTGCGCGCCGTTGTCGAGCCCCTGATTACCCTGGCCCTGAAAAATGACCTTCATGCGCGTCGTCAGGCGTACCGGGTGTTGGGCGAACACAAGCTGGTGCAAAGGCTTTTTGACGACATCGGCCCCCTGTTCAAAGAAGGCGGGGGCGGCTATACCCGTGTTGTAAAATATCCTTTGCCGCGCAAAGGTGACGCCGCTCCTCTGGCCTTTATCGAGTTTACCAGGAAACCGGAAGGGACGAGTGTGCCTTCCCCTCTGAAAAAACCCAAATCCGCAAAAGAAAACGAGCAAACCGATTAGAGCGTGCTGACTTTACGCGTTAATGCGCTCTGCCTGGATATGCGTACAGGTCAGCGGGATGGTCGGCGAAAAGTTCATTTCCGTTCAAGAATCCATGTCTGAATCGGCATCGTTTTTTCCGTCCAATGGGTTTTATATCCCATACGCGGACCGTCAAGCGGCCCCATATCATATCTTTTAGCTTTTTCCTCACAGAGCCATCTGATTTGCTCTATTTGCATCAGGTTGCCGATGGAGAAGGCTTTCCAATCATCAGCATGCTGAACTGTCGACCCCGGCAGATATTACCGGCTTTTCCTCCAAATATGAAGCCTATGTCCCTGTCTTCGAGTACTTAATTTCCCCATTTTCGATTGGAATGTTTCTTGCTTATAATTCCAAGGAAGGAATTTATTGCCTATTGCATGAAAAGGCATGATGATGTGTTTCAACGGGGGAAGGACGTGGGAGCGTCTTTTCCCTGGCCCGATCACGGGAAAGGAGTGATTTATGAGCATAGGGGCGATTAGTTATGAAGATACATCATATTTAGCAGACGTATTCCGAACAGCAATTTCGGAAAAAAATCAAAAAAAAGACAACAAAATCGACACACTTTTCAATGCTCTTGATGCTGATGGCGATGGCTCAATGAGCCTGGAAGAATCCGGCCTTGATGAATCTACATTTTCCAGCATGGACAAAGACGGAGACGGTATTGTTTCCTTCGCTGAACTGGAGAATGCCATCAAATTGCAACTTGCCGCGTTGCAGACGCAAATGAAATTAGGGCAAACTGATGGTAGTGCGGGTAATTTGGACGCACAGGCACTGTTGGCTTCCATTATGAGCATCCAACATGAAAGTGCTGAAAGTTCAGAAACTCTGCACAGCAGTGGACAAGCCGGCGGCGGTCTGCCTGACGCGGAAGAAGAGGAAAGCGAAAGCCAAACTGTGTATGACTCATTGGATACGAACCAGGATGGCACGGTTTCCGCTGAAGAATTATTCGTTTTCCTCGAAAAGGCGATTCAAAATCAGAACACCACGCAGGGTAGCCAGAAGCTGTTGTCCTCCCTTATCGACGCCTATCAGCGGGTACAGCGCGGTACATATGACGAGTCCTCTTCCGTTCAACAAGGGGTGGACACAACAGTTTGAGGGTGAGTCCGGAATTGAAAAAGAGTAACCGCTATGCCTCTATGCACGGCGCGACTGTCGTCAGCGATGGACCCCGCCCAAGCTTCCGCCCGTATGGAACCCCGCTCTTCAGGGCGGGGTCGGGCTATCCGGTCTGAAGGCCGGGGTCTCAAACCGTAAAGGAAGCTCAGGAAAAAGAGATTGCCCCTCTCCTCCCGCCCGTCACGCCCGCTGAAGGTTTTTCAAAATTAGAATTGCTGAATACCCTTGCAATCGTTTGCCTTCCGCAAGTCGCTGTGCTATGGGTCACTCACAATATGTTCCAATAGGGTGCGTTGAGGTGGTATTCGGGATGAGGACAACCGCCCCTGAGAGGGCAAAAAAGGCTGAAACCGGCGATTTTGGCCTGATTTTTGCACACACACACACACACACACACACACACACACACACACACACACACACACCAAACTCCGCCATATAACGCGCTCTCCGCAAGGAGCGGCGCGATTTTGCCATTGTTTTCGGCCCTGCTTCCTTTGGTAGGCAGGGTCGTTTCGGTGTTAACGCCGCAGGCGGCGTTAACTTTCGTTTCACCTCAACGGCTACAGCATCGGCAGGCGTTCCATCCCGACCAGCGGCAACGCCCGCGTGGATTTCGTCCTGAAAGGCACGAGCGACACTCCGGTGCGCTGACGGCGCGTTGAATAATCTTTTTGGACATACTATCGCGAGAGGATTTTCTATTATGCGTTTTGTAGTAATCTGCCTTTCCCTTTTGTCCCTGTTTCTGTCCGGCGGCGCGTATTCCGTCCAGGCCGCTGAAAAGACTTATACCAACAGAATCGGCATGGAGTTTATCCTTATTCCCTCCGGATCGTTCACGATGGGGGCGGACAAGAATTTTGAGGATGCTGGCAATGATGAAACCCCGCAGCACCGGGTGAGCATCAGCAAGCCGTTTTACCTTGGCAAGTATGAGGTGACGCAGGAGCAGTGGACGGCGGTGATGGGGGGCAATCCCAGCGAGTTCAAGGGTCGGAGCAATCCGGTGGAGCAGGTTTGCTGGGATGAAGTTCAGGTATTCATCCAACGTTTGAACCGGCAGGAAGGGCACAGCCGTTATCGCCTGCCCACGGAAGCGGAATGGGAATATGCGGCCCGCGCGGGAACGAGCAGCGCGTATTCGTTTGGTGATGACGCGGACAGCCTTGGCCGCTATGCGTGGTATGAGGGCAATTCCGGGGGTAAGACGCATCCTGTGGGGCAGAATGAGCCCAATGCCTGGGGCCTGTATGATATGCATGGCAATGTCTGGGAATGGGTGCAGGACTGGTATGGGGAACGGTATTACTCCAGCTCTCCCGGCAGCGACCCCAGGGGTCCGTCCTCCGGCTCGTACCGCGTGAATCGGGGCGGCTATTGGAACTCCGGCGCGGGGTACTGCCGCTTGGCCCACCGCAACGGCAGCATGCCGGACACCCACCGCAGCGACATAGGCTTCCGGCTGGCCCTCTCCCCAGAGTAGCGGGCAGAGGAACAGGCGAGACGAACGACATGGAGCGACCCGGAGGGAGCGGAATGACGTGAGGCCCGCCTGTTCCCATCGGCAGAGCGGGTGCCTTTTGCCTTTTCACCTTGGGCACAGCGTGTCCGCCGCGTGTTCCATGATAGCGAAAAGCCCATCCCGGACACGACTGGGATAAGGGATCGGGGGCCACAGAGGTACTCCCAAAAATTCGGACAGGAGTGTGGCTACACCCCAACGAAAGGAGAAAAAACCATGTCCAAGCGAAAAAACTATACTCCGGCTTTACGGCTTATCGGCTCTCATTTGAAGTGGATCAGTTCATGGGGAGCAGACCACGATCCGGATTTCCACGGGAAATAAGTGAACGGTGTCACAGCCGCGCCTCAAAGGCCTGTATGGTGTTGCGCAACAGCATGGCGATGGTCATGGGACCTATGCCGCCGGGCACTGGACTCAGGGCGGAGGCCACTTCACTCACCGAGGCGAAGTCCGCGTCTCCGCGCAGGCCTTTTTCCGTGACGGAAATGCCTATGTCCACCACAACCGCGCCTTTTTTTACCATTTCGCCGCGCACGAATTCCGGCCTGCCCATGGCCAGAAAAAGAAAATCCGCCTCCCTGAACAGTGTGGCGACCTCAGGCGTCGCCGAATGGCAGAGCGTGACCGTGGCGTTGCCCCAGGCGCTTTTCGCGCTGAGCATCACAGACAGGGGCCTGCCGACAATATTACTGCGTCCCGCCACCACGGCCCGTTTCCCTGCCGGGTTCAATCCGTAGCGTTTGAGAAGCTCCATGACCCCGGAGGGAGTGCAGGGGCGCAGGCCGGGTATGTTTTGCAGGAGACGGCCCATGTTCATGGGGTGAAAACCGTCCACATCCTTTGCCGGGTCGATGCATTCAAGGCAGGGACGGCTGTCCATATGGTTGGGCAGGGGGAGCTGGAGCAGGATGCCGTCGATATCCGGGCGCTTGTTCAAGGCCCGGATGCGGTTAAGCACCTCGTCTTGAGAGGCGCCGGCCGGCAGGCGTAGCGTTTCAGACCGGATGCCGGTTTCCGCGCAGGCGCGCTCCTTGTTGCGCACGTAAGTATGGGAGGGGGCATCGTCGCCTACCAGAATGACGGCAAGACCAGGTTTGCGCCCGGTCCTGCCGTTCAATTTTTCCACTTCAAGAGCTGTTTCCGCCCGTATCGAAGCGGCCGCGGCCTTTCCGTCCAGCAGGATCACCTATTCTTCATCCTCGCCATCTTCAAGCAGACCGTAGTGATCAGCCATGGACGGCCCGTAATAATAGGCGGTGTCTTCAAGTTGCTCTTCTATGCGCAAGAGCTGGTTATACTTCGCCAGACGGTCGGAACGGCTGAGAGAGCCGGTTTTAATCTGTCCGCTGTTCGCGCCCACCGCCAAATCCGCGATGAAGGCGTCTTCGGTCTCGCCTGAGCGGTGTGAGACTATCGTCGTGTAAGCGTTCTGCTTGGCCAGTTCAATGGTGTCCAGGGTTTCGGTCAGTGTGCCGATCTGGTTGAGCTTGATCAGGATGGAGTTGCCTATACCGTCTTCTATGCCTTCGATCAGAATGGCCGGATTGGTGACGAAGATGTCGTCGCCGACAAGCTGAATATGTTCGCCGAGGGAGGCTGTGAGGGCGCGCCAGCCTTCCCTGTCGCTTTCGGCCAGTCCGTCTTCGATGGATATCAGGGGATATTTTCGCGTGAATTCTCCAAGGTAGTCGATCATTTCAGGTGATGACAACACACTGCCTTCGCCTTTCAGGTTATATTTGCCGTCCCGGTAGAATTCGCTGGCGGCGACGTCTATGGCCAAAGCGATATCTATGCCGGGATTGTAGCCGGCTTCCTCAATGGCCCGCATCAGATAGCGGAAGGCTTCGTCATGGCTTTTCAGATTGGGCGCGAAACCGCCCTCGTCTCCAACGCTGGTGACGTGTCCATCCGCGGAGAGCAGTGCGCGCAGGCTCTGAAAGGTTTCCGCGCCCATACGCAGGGCCTCGCGAAAGCTTTTTGCCCCCAGAGGAGCGATCATGAATTCCTGGATATCCAGGTTGTTGGGGGCGTGCATGCCGCCGTTTATGACATTCATCAGGGGAACCGGCAGCACTTTGGCGTTTACCCCGCCTATGTACTGGTAAAGGGGCAGGGCCAGAAAGTTGGCGGCTGCCCTGGCCGTGGCCAGGGAAACTCCAAGCATGGCGTTGGCCCCCAGGCGGTCTTTGTTGTCGGTGCCGTCCAGGTCTATTATGGTGGTGTCGATGTCAACCTGTCGCAGCGCGTTCATGCCCACCACGGCTTCCGCCAGTTCTCCGTTGACGTGCTCTACGGCCCTTGTGACGCCTTTGCCGTTGTATCGGCTTTTATCTCCGTCACGCAGTTCCAATGCCTCACGGCTGCCGGTGGAAGCTCCGGAGGGCACGGCCGCCCGCCCGGTGTGCCCGGACTCCAGACCAACCTCGACCTCTACCGTGGGGTTGCCGCGCGAATCCAAAATTTCCCTGGCCCATACGGATACTATGGTGCTCATAAGCTCTCCTTTGGCGGTAAGCCCGCTTGTGTGCGAATTGGGGATAAGGCAGAAAGTGTTATTATCCTTTTGCCTGTTCTTTGTACAGCAGCCGCAGACCTTCCAGAAGCAGATCCGGCAGGACGGCGTCGAACCGCCGCGTGACTCTGGACAAAGCCTGGGCGAATCCCCCCGTGCCGACAACAATCGCCGGCGGACGCAGAGTTTCGGAAAGGCGCGCGCACAGGCCTTCGGTCATGGCCGCGAAACCGAAGACAAAGCCGTTGTTCATGCTGCTGACCGTTGAACGACCCATAACCGGGCGCTCGTCTTCGATCTCAAGGCTTATGCGCTGCAGTTTGGCCGTTCCGGCGCTTAAAGCGGAGGCGGAGGAGAGGATCCCCGGGCAGATCAGGCCGCCCAGATAGGCGTTGTCTTCCACGCAGTCAAAGGTCGTGGCCGTTCCGTAGTCCACGGTAATCAGTGAAGGCGCGTCCGGGAAAAGGCGTCGCGCGGCATAGGCGCCGACCAGGCGGTCAGCGCCCACCTCATGAGGGCGGGAATAATGGTTTTCCAAGGGGATTGGCACATCTTCCGGGGCGAAGAGAATTTTTTTTCCAACAAAGCGCAGGCAGGCTTCAGAAACAATACGGCTGACCGCGGGCACAACAGAGGTGGCTATGGCCCCGTGCACGCTTTGCCGGTCAATGCCGCAGTGAATAAGCAGCGCCAGAAGCGAAATGCCGAATTCATCCGCGGTGCGCCGCTCGTCGCTCGGCAGGACAAAGGAAAAGTTTATCTTTTCCTTTGTCCCTATGCCGATCTTGATATTGGTGTTGCCGATGTCGAAATAGATGGCGCTTGGCATTGATTTCGACCAGGATCAGACTTTTGCCGCAGTTTTGATGTCGGCCGCCGCATCGGTTTTTTCCCAGGTGAACTCCGGTTCCTCACGGCCGAAATGCCCATAGCAGGAGCTTTTCAGGAAAATGGGCCGGATGAGGTCAAGGCGCTTTATAATGTGGTAGGGGCGCAGATCGAAAACTTCCTTGACCGCCGCTGTCAGCGTCTCGTCCGGGATATGCCCGGTGCCGAGCGAGGAGACAAGCACGGATACCGGACGGGCCAGTCCTATGCAGTAGGCTATCTGCACTTCGCATTTGGGGGCCAGACCGGAGGCTACGACGTTCTTTGCTATATAGCGGGCCATGTACGCCCCGGAGCGGTCGACCTTGGAGCAGTCCTTGCCGGAAAACGCGCCTCCACCGTGGTGCCCCATACCTCCGTAAGTATCCTGAATGATCTTGCGTCCTGTGAGCCCGCAGTCGCCCATGGGACCGCCTATTTCAAAGCGTCCGGTGGTGTTTATGAAAATTTCGCAGTCGTCCTTGTCAAAAATATTCCGGGGCAGGGTGGGTATGATTATCTTCTCCGTCACATCGGCGATAATCCTCTCCTGGTCTATGCCTTTGGCGTGCTGGGTGGACACGACGACATTGTTGACGCGTACGGGCACGCCGTCAATGTACTCAAAGGAGACCTGGGTTTTCCCGTCCGGGCGCAGATAGTCGATCAGGCCTTCCTTGCGCGCCGCGGTGAGCTTTTGTGAGAGCCGGTGCGCCCAATAGATGGGGGAAGGTATGAGTGTCGGCGTGTCGTCGCAGGCAAATCCGAACATCATTCCCTGATCGCCTGCCCCCTGGTCCTCGTTCACGGTTCGGTCCACCCCCTGGGCGATGTCCGGCGACTGTTTGTCTATAGAGGAAATTACGGCGCAGGTCTGCCAGTCGAATCCCATGTCCGAACTGTTGTAGCCAATGTTGCGGATTGTTCCGCGCACTATTTCCGGCAGGTCAGCATAGGCATTGCTGGATATCTCTCCGGCAATGAAGGCCATGCCGGTCGTGACCAGGGTCTCGCAGGCCACGCGCGAGCGGGGATCTCCGCTTAACAAGGCGTCCAGAACCGCGTCGGAAATCTGATCCGCTACCTTGTCCGGATGCCCTTCAGTAACGGATTCTGAGGTGAAATAATATTTTCCCTTGGCTGGAATCATAACGTCTCCTGCTTGAATTTTGCCCGAATACCACCGGGCTATATCAATAAATCAACATATATCTCTTTATTGTTTATACCCGCCTTTGGCCTTTGTCCAGACTTTTCCCGTGCCGCAACGGTGGAGTTGGCTGAAAATCATGTATTCCAACCAAGAAGGTAGCATGGGCCTTCAGGCCCATGCGTCTTGCGCTTGGGCGGGGTTTGGACCCCGCCCAAGCTTCCGCCCGTACGGATACCCCGCCCTTCAGGGCGGGGTCGGGCTATC
>JAISZH010000040.1 GCA_031269345.1 Desulfovibrio sp.
TTTGGCGTCCAGCAATCCCGAAGGCGCGCCGCTTATGCGCAGGCGTACCATCCAGCCTTCGTCGTAAGGGGAGGCGTTGACCTTTTCCGGGGCGTTCGCCAGGCTTTCGTTCACGGCCACCACCTCGCCGGAAACCGGGCTGAAGAGATCCGAGGCGGCCTTGACGGATTCCACCGAACCCATCTCTTTCCCCGCCACAAGGATGTCGCCTACTCCGGGAAGTTCCACAAAAGTTATGTCGCCCAACTGGTCCTGGGCAAAGTGAGTGATCCCCACAACAGCCTCTTCGCCCTCCAGGCGCACCCATTCGTGGGTCCGCGAGTAGAGCAGGTCTTTTCTGACGGACATTTGCTGTCTCCTTTTCATGCCGGTCTTATTCGAAAAGGGCTATCTGAAGTAATTGATCTGAGCTTCCTTTACGGTTTGAGACCCCGGCCTTCAGGCCGGACAGGCCGACCCCGCCCAAGCGCAAGACGCATGGACATCAAGACCCATGCCATCTTCTTGGTTTATTGCGCTTCCGGCACATCCGGCGCATCCAGACCAAAGGTGGAATGCAGGGCGCGCACGGCCAGTTCAGTGTATTTTTCCTCAATAACGCAGCTTATTTTTATTTCCGAGGTGCTGATCATGATAATGTTGATGTTCTCAGCCTGCAGACAGGCGAAAGTTCTGGCCGCCACTCCCGCGTGGTTGCGCATGCCCACGCCTATGGCGGAGACCTTGGCCACATTGGCGTCATAGAGCACTTCCACGCCGCCGATATGCCCGCGCACGTCCTCCATGATCTCCTGCGCCCGTTTCAAATCCTTGCGGCTGACCGTGAAATTTACATCAGTGACCCCGCCGCGGCTGGGATTTTGCACAATCATGTCCACGGACAGGCCGGCCTCCGCCAAAGGACCGAAAATGGCGGCGGCAACGCCGGGAACGTCCTTGACCGAACGCATGGTAATACGGGCCTGGTCCTTGTCATAGGCGATCCCCGAAACCAGCTTGTTCTCCATCCCCTGATCCTCCTGGGCCATAAGCGTGCCCGGGTCATCTCCGAAAGTGCTGCGCACCCGCACCGGAACTTTGTATTTCTTGGCAAATCCGACGGAGCGGATTTCCAGCACCTTCGCTCCCATGCTGGCCATTTCCAGCATCTCGTCGTAAGTGACGTGATCCAGCTTGCGGGCCTTGGCGCAGATGTTCGGGTCCGTGGTGAAGACACCCTCGACGTCCGTATATATTTCGCAAAGGTCAGCCTTGACGGCCGCGGCCAGGGCAACGGCGGAGGTGTCCGAGCCTCCCCGCCCCAGAGTCGTTATCCTGCCGTCCGTGGTCACTCCCTGAAAACCCGTGACCACCAGCGCGTCGTACTCACGCAAAAGCTCGAAAATCAGTTGCGCGTCTATTTCCTGGATGCGGGCCTTGGTCCAGAACCCGTCCGTGAGCATCCGAACCTGGCCGCCGGTGCAGGAACGGGCTTTTATGCCGGCATCTTTGAGCAGCATGGAAAACAGGGCGGCGGAAACCTGTTCGCCGGTCGCGACAAGGACATCCTGCTCGGCCGGGTCCGGATTGGCGGACCACTCGCGGGAAAGGGCAAGCAGTCTGTCAGTGTCGCCCGCCCGCGCCGAAAGCACCACCACGGCCTTGCGTCCGCATTCCAGACCTTTTTTGACCTTTTCCATCGCCATGAGCATGCGCTCTCTGGTCGCGACGGAGGTGCCGCCGAACTTCTGCACTATGATACGCATGTCACAATAAATTTCACCCGCGGTTAAAAGAAAACAGCCGCTCCGCAACCAGCCGCCGCAAAAAAGCGCCGCCCTCAGGGCCTATGGCGGAAATTTCCGCAACCCGCGCCTCGTCGGACAAATCCGGCCCGACACTGCCCGCAAGCCCGGCCAAGCGGGCTAGGCGCAGAGAAATCCCGTCCTCGGGACAGGCGCCTTTCGCCAAATTCTCCGGCCACTCCACCAGGGTCAAGACGGCCGCATCCGCTATGGATTCCTCCAGCGACTCAAAATACGAACCGCAGGGCAGACGGTAGAGATCAAAATGATGTATAGGCGGAACGGTACAATAAATATTGCACAAGGTAAAGCTCGGACTTGAAGGCTCGGCCGTCTCTCCTCCGGGCAGAGAGCGCGCAAGCGCCCCGGCCAGGGCGCTTTTGCCGGCGCCCAAATCCCCGTGGAGAAGAATCACTCCGGGGTTTCGCTCCGAAACGGCGTCGGCCAGGCAGCGGCCCAGTCTTTGCGTATCTTCAAGTCCGGCCAGCCTGAGTTTCAAGCTTGGCATAATTCCTTCCGCGCCAGCGGCAGGGCGGCCGCGATTTCCCCGGCCGTATGCCCGCAGGGGGCCTTGTCTTCAAGCAGTTCCCCCGCCCGGCCGTGCAGGTGGACGCCGAGCGCCGCCGCCTCAAAGGCGGACAGCCCCGAAGCCAGCAGGGCGCCTATAGCCCCGGCGAGCACATCCCCGGAGCCGCCGACGGCCAGGGTGGACACGGCAAAGGGAGAGACCGTGAGCGGACCGTTCCCCTGCTTAATCAGTGTGCGCGCCCCTTTAAGCACCACGCAGGCCGGGTACAGGCCGGCAAGCGCGGCAAGCGCGCCTGTCCGGTCCGCCTGGACAAGCCCGGCTTCCCCCCGCCCGGAAAGCCCCTCCCGGCCCGCGAACCAGCTATCGGGCAAAAGACGGGCTGCTTCGCCGGGATGCGGGGTGAGGACATCGGTCTGCCTGATCCCGGACCGATCCGGAAAGGGAAAATCAAGGGCGTCAGCGTCTACGACGGCCGCGGGACGCCTGGTTTCCCCAAGCAGGGCCGCGAAAACCGCCCTGCTTGCGCGCCCCGCCCCGGGTCCCAGAACCAGGGCGTCCGGCGCGACCACGCGGGAAAGCTCAATAAGCGCGGCGGCGTCTTCAATGTCGAAACCGTCGCCCCGGCCGACACTGTGGACAATCAACTCGGGGAAGGCGGACCCGAGGCGCGCCCTTACGCCTCCCGGCAAGGCGAGGTGCGCAAGTCCCGCCCCGGCGCGCAAGGCGGCCGTGGCGGCCAGACAGGGCGCGCCGGACATGGAGGCCGACCCGCCTATGACCAGAACTTTCCCGGCCCGCCCCTTGTGCAGTTCCCTGTCCGGCAGAAAGTGCGCGCCCCGGCGCGGAGCGAGCAGACGACAGGCGGGCGTCGGTGAACGGGCCGCCACAGGGATGCCTATGTCACGCACCACAATTTCCCCGGCGTATTCCGCGCCGCCGGACAGGCGCAAACCCAGGGCGGCCGCCTCAAAGGCCACGGTCAGCCGGGCGCGCACCGCCTCCGGCCTCGCCCTGCCGGTGTACCCGCAAAGGCCTGAGGGAATGTCCAGGGCGACGACAAAGGATTTTTCGCGGAAAGAATTGACCGCCCGGACATAGGCCAGTTCCCGCGCCCGCAATTCGCCCTCAAGACCGCTCCCGCTCACGGCGTCCACCACCAGATTCGGACACAGCCAGTCCTGCGGCAAATGCGGGGGGACATCGCCATCCCCGATCAGAAATTGCACGCCTGTCTTCATGGCGGCGGCCGTATGAGCGTTCGCCGGTTCGGGCAGATCGGACAAATCCGTCGTCGCCGCCACCAGCACCGCTTTTCCGCTTCCGGACAGGATGCGGGCCAGGGCCGCTCCATCGCCGCCGTTGTTGCCTTTGCCCATAAACACCAGGGTGCGGGCGGGCGGGGAAAGGCGCATGAGGACTTCCTCCAGAGCGGCGCGGGCGGCGTTTTCCATAAGCACAGCTGCGGGTATGCCGAATTTCTCGCGCGCCAGGCGATCGCGGAGGCGCAATTCTTCAGGCAGGGCGAGATCCGTATAAAGACAATCAGGATTGAGCATGGAAACCGCCGGATTCTAGATCAAGTAACGCTTGAAACAGTTCGCTTACGGCGTGCAAAGCCCGCCTGCTCCTGTTTCGCGGCAAGGATTTGCCCGCAAATCCTTGCAGAGCAATTCACTCATTTCATTCGTGACTTGCTCGGGACCAATTAACGCTTGAAACAGTTCGCTTACGGCGTGCAAAGCCCGCCTGCTCCTGTTTCGCGGCAAGGATTTGCCCGCAAATCCTTGCAGAGCGGTTCACTCGTTTCATTCGTGACCTGCTCTAAAATAACAACGGCGGCGGCCGTCTTGTCCGTATGGCTGATGGACAGATGCGTCCGCTGCGCCCCAAGGGTTCTGGCCCGCTCCAGAGCGGCGCCGTGCAGGGAAATCTCGGGCTTTCCGGAGTCCAGAGAATAAACGCGGATGTCGTGCAGGCCCACGCCTGCGGAAAAGCCGGTGCCCAGAGCCTTGGCCGCGGCCTCTTTGGCAGCGAAACGCGCGGCGGTGTGCCGGACCAGAGCCAAGGCGGGCTGCTCTCCTTCACGCGGGCCGAGCTCCACCCTTTCCGTCTCATGCAGAATTTTTTCCGTGAGGCGTCGGCCGAATCGCGTCAGAGACCGGCGAATCCGTTCAAGTTCAACCAAATCAAGGCCAATTCCCAGAATCATCGCGTCCGAACTCTTTTTTTTCCGCGCAATCCGGCCCGATCGCCGTTCCCGCCCGAAACGCCTGGTATGCTGAAACATTTAAGGAAACACTGACTTATTCCAGTGAGGGGCAAAGCCGCCTCGCACTTCCCCGGCAGGGGAATGATTCCTCTGCGCTCCCAGTTGATATTTCAGATGGTCACAACTGAGGGGGTCCGGGGGAAATCATTTCCCCCGGCGGGGTTTGGGGCGGAGCCCCAATTAATCAGCGTTTCCTTAAAAATGTGTATTAACAGCGTACTATCCGCCGGGCTGGTAGCCCGGCGCGCCGCCGCAAGCGGCGTGAGCACGGCAAAAAACAGCGTTTTATTTGAAATCCGAATAAGTTGGGTACGGACGAAAACGCATGATACAGTATGGCGCGTCTTTCGCCAAGTCCGCGCAAACGCGTCCGCGCAAACGCACTTGCATTTTTTTGCCTTGAACGGTGACGTTTTTTCATTTACAGATTTCCGCGTGGGAATCTGAACGGCGGCCCGGCGGCCGCTGTCGCCGCGAAGCGGCGCAAGTCGGCCGGAGACCGCGTTTTCGGCTGACGATCCCGCGTTGAAAAAATCACTTTTTTACGCGTATCTCAGTAAAACAAAAGGAAATTTTGATGAAAACCATGGACGGAAATACGGCGGCTGCGCATATCGCATATGCCCTCAGTGATACCGCCGCCATCTTTCCCATAACGCCTTCGTCGGCCATGGCCGAGTCCGTTGATGAATGGTCGGCCGGGGGCAAAAAAAACATTTTCGGGCAGTGCGTCCAGGTCCGGGAAATGCAGTCCGAGGCCGGAGCGGCCGGAGCAGTGCACGGCGCGCTTGCCGGCGGGGCGCTGACCAGCACCTTCACCGCCTCCCAGGGGCTGCTCCTGATGATCCCCAATATGTACAAAATCGCCGGCGAACTGCTGCCCGGCGTCTTTCACGTCTCCGCCCGTTCGCTGGCCATGCCGTCGCTGTCCATCTTCGGCGACCACCAGGACGTCATGGCCACCCGCCAGACCGGCTTCGCCATGCTGGCCTCCGCTTCCGTGCAGGAGTGTATGGACCTGGCCCTGGTCGCCCACCTCTCGGCCATTGAAGGAAGCGTGCCTTTCCTGCACTTCTTCGACGGCTTCCGCACCTCACACGAGGTCAACAAGATCAAAATCATCAGTTACGAAGACATAGCCCGACTCGTAAATTACGAAAAAATCGCTGAATTCCGTAAGGCAGCTATGGACCCGCGCCACCCGACCATCCGGGGCACGGTGCAGAATCCGGATATCTATTTCCAGGGACGGGAAAGAGCCTCTCCCTATTATCAGGCCCTGCCGGGCATAGTCACCGCCCAGATGGAAAAAATCGGCAAGCTGACCGGCCGTTTCTACAAACCCTTTGACTACCGCGGCCGGCCCGATGCCGAACACATCGTCGTCGCCATGGGCTCCGGCTGCGAAGCCGTCGAGGAATTCGTCAACCATAGCGTCGGGGAAAAATTCGGACTGATCAAGGCGCGGCTGTTCCGGCCGTTCTCCGCAGGGCACCTGCTTGAGGCCCTGCCGGAATCGGTCAAAACCGTGACCGTCCTCGACCGCTGCAAGGAATCGGGAGCTCCCGGCGAACCGCTGTTCCTGGACGTCAACGCCGCGCTGGCGGAAAGCGGCAGGCGGGCGCGTGTTCTTGCCGGACGCTTCGCCCTGGGTTCCAAAGAATTCTCGCCTGCGGAAATCAAGGCCGTCTTTGACAACATGCTCCTTAGCCGGCCGAAAAACCACTTTACCGTGGGCATCAACGACGACGTGAGCGGCAGTTCCCTGCCTTTGGGTCAAGCCCCGGACACCGTCCCGGCCGGAACGGTGCAATGCAAATTCTTCGGCCTGGGCGCCGACGGCACCGTAGGCGCGAACAAGCAGGCCATCAAAATCATCGGCGACAACACCGAACTCTACGCCCAAGGCTACTTCGCCTACGATTCCAAAAAATCCGGGGGGTTCACAGTCTCCCACCTGCGCTTTGGCAAAGACCCCATCCAGTCCACTTATCTGATTACCCGGGCCGACTACATAGCCTGCCACAAATCGGCCTACGTCACCCAGTACGACATTCTGGACGTGATCAGGGAAGGCGGCGTCTTCGTGCTCAATTCCTCCTGGACCCTGGAAGACATGGAGCGCGAACTGCCGGCCGGAATGAAGCGGACCATAGCCCGGAAAAAGCTGCGCTTCCACAACATAGACGCCGTCAGGCTGGCGTCCGCGCTGGGTCTGGGCGGGCGCATCAACATGATCATGCAGACGGTGTTCTTCAAATTGTCCGATGTGCTGCCCCTGGACAAGGCTTTGGACCTGCTCCGGGATTCCGTGAGGAAAACGTACGGCAACAAGGGCGACAAGGTAGTCGCCATGAACATCGCGGCTGTGGACGGCGCTCTTGCGGCCTTAGAGGAAGTGAAGTACCCGGCCTCCTGGGCCGACGCGACAAGCGGGGCCGTCGTCCGGCACAACGACGACACCGCTTACGTCCGCGACGTCGTCAGGCCCATACTGGCCCAGAAAGGCGATGCCCTGCCCGTCTCGGCTTTCCATCCCGCCGCTTTTTTCCCCCTGGGCACCACGGCCTATGAAAAACGCGGCGTGGCCATAGACGTGCCGGAATGGATCCCGGAAAACTGCATCCAGTGCAACCAGTGCTCCTACGTCTGCCCCCACGCCGCCATACGTCCCTGTCTTGCAAGCGAAGACGAACTGCGGGACAAACCCGCGGATTTCGTCACCGTGAAGGCCGGCGGCAAAGAACTCGCTGGTCTGCAGTACCGCATGCAGGTCTACTCCCAGGACTGTATGGGTTGCGGTTCCTGCGCCGACGTCTGCCCGGCGAAGAAAAAAGCCCTGGTCATGAAGCCTCTGGAAACGCAGATCGCGGCCCAGACGGCCAATCTGGCCTTTGCCGGAAAACACGTCTCCATCAAGGACGACCTGGTCAAGGCTGACACGGTCAAAGGCTCCCAGTTCCGACAGCCCCTGCTGGAGTTCTCCGGGGCCTGCGCCGGCTGCGGCGAAACCCCCTACATCAAACTCGTCACCCAACTGTACGGCGAACGTCTGGTTGTCGCCAACGCCACCGGCTGCACCTCCGTGTGGGCGTCTTCCCCTCCGTCCATGCCCTATTGCCTGAACAAGGAAGGCCACGGCCCGGCCTGGGGGCAATCCCTGTTCGAAGACGCGGCGGAGTTCGGCCTCGGTCTGTTCATGGCCAAGCGGCAGTTGCGCTCCAAGCTGGAAGACGCGGTTCGCGACGCCGTGGACGGCAAGGGCGGCGCGCTGCCCGCCGGGCTGCGCGAAGACCTTGAGGCGTGGCTGACCGTCATGGACGACGGACCCGCCTCCAAGAAGGCCGGCGACAAAGTGATCGCAAAGCTGGCCTCGCTTTCCGACAAAAGTCCCATGTTGCGCGAACTGTCCGATCTGGAAGACGAGTTCACCAAAAAATCCGTGTGGATCTTCGGCGGCGACGGCTGGGCCTACGACATAGGCTACGGCGGCTTGGACCATGTGCTGGCGTCCGGTGAGGACATCAACGTTCTGGTGCTGGATACCGAAGTCTACTCCAATACCGGCGGCCAGTCTTCCAAGGCCAGTCCCACAGGATCGGTCGCCAAGTTCACGGCCGCAGGCAAACCCGTGGCCAAGAAAGACCTCGGGCGCATGGCCATGAGCTACGGCTTCGTCTATGTGGCCTCAATCGCCATGGGAGCGGACAAGAACCAGACGCTGAAAGCCCTGCGTGAAGCCGAGGCCCATAAAGGGCCTTCCCTGGTCATCGCGTACGCCCCCTGCATCAACCACGGCATACGCAAAGGCATGTCCAAAGTAATGGAAGAAAGCCGCCTTGCCGTCGTGTCCGGTTACTGGCCCCTGTATCGTTTCAACCCGCAACTCGCCGCCCAGGGCAAAAATCCACTGATTCTCGAATACAAGCACCCGGACGGCACCCTGCAGGACTTCCTCGCCGGCGAAAACCGCTACGCCCAGCTCGCCGTCTCCAACCCGGAAAAATCCAAGGAGCTGCGTAGCGCCATTGAGAAAGAATACCTTGAACGCTACCTGATTCTGAAACAACTTTCCGAACTGCCGCCTGTGCAGGCGCTAAAACCGCAGGTTATACAAGGGGCGGACGGACCTTGCCCGCCTGCGCTCTCCAAATATTGATCCGAGATTACTTTACGGTTTGTGACCC
>JAISZH010000073.1 GCA_031269345.1 Desulfovibrio sp.
AGGTGATCGCTATGGCTTTCGACAATCACTTGCATTCCACAAGAAGCAGCGAGAGCAAGGAATTCACCCATAATACTTTGCCCTTTAGGGTGAAGATGAGCTTCTGGATTTTCAATAAGGAACAGCGCACCCCTGGGAGCTGTTAAGACTGCCGTAAAAATGGGCAATACATAGCTCAGCCCAAAGCCGACATGTGTAGGCTTATAATCTTTTGTAGGAACACCTTGGCTTATAAAGGAAAAAAGTAGGCTTACTAAATCCATTTGGGGGTAATACTGCAAAGACAATCGGGCTTCTTGGCCAACCTTTGAAAGCCAAAGCTCCACCTGTGAGCGAACGCTCATGAGAAGTTTACCTTGACTTTCTTGCCTCAAGCATAGCTTTTTATTGGGCACATTACGCGATTCGTGCTGGAATAGCATATAGGCACAAAACTCGCCCCCGCAGCCGATTAAATTATACGCTGCTTGTACGGGAGACGGCACAGCATGTGATATTCTCGGCCCAATTCGTTCAGCTTCCAAATAGACGAATTTATCTGAGAAAAGGGCAGTTTTAGTGTTTTTATTATTTGTTTCAGACTGGATACGTAAAAATTGTTTCGAATCATCATTTACAGCAAATGAATAATTCTGTTTCGATGAACTTTGATTCGCTTTTTGGATTTCAAGTACAATGGCAATACTGTTTTCATTTGCGTTTTCAAAAACAACATCATCAACAGAACCTAGATGAATAAGCTCGCCATTAATTTGGAGCTCTTTGTGAAGACAACCGTACACTGATGACTGACGTAGTGCTAGAAGGGCTTGAATCGTTGAGCTTTTTCCCATGCCATTTACTCCGGAAAGTAAAGTAAATGGCGCAAGAGCTATTGTCTGATCTGAAAAGCACTTGAAGTTTTTTAATCGTAACGACTTAAGCATCAATAACCTCAGCAATAATTTTTTTAATTGCTGCGAAACGATATCTTACACGAGATTTTGCCCCAGTTCCTTGAGAAATAGCCATTTCAAACTTATTGTCGGTATTCATCAAGTTGATAAATTTTTTTTTCAACGATATTTTCCGCTTTATTAATGTATTTGCCTCATCTTCTGAAATATTTGCTAGATTAACAGCCCATGTTTCAAATAGCGATTTACTTATGGGGTAACGCCCATCTCCTTCCTTATAGCGTTTTCTGAAGGCATCGTTTCCAAATATTTTTGTGGCGCGGTTCATTGCTGTTAAAAAAGCATTTGAAAACTCTTTTTGTTTAGCTTTGGGCATGGCATTAATTTTGTGCATTGAAGAATGCAAAAAAAAGTCAAAATCATACTGATCATACGATTCCGGATTATTAAGCATAAAGGCAAAAAAACGTGTAATACATTCTTTATCCCCCATGCGGTTTGGAGAAATTCCATAAGCTGTCGCTTTCTTGAACTCTTTAGATTCCGAAAGTTCTTTCAATAATTGAGTTATCCCACCTTGGTTTAGGGCGTGTCTAATTTCTTGAGCACTTAACGGGAGGCCGCCCGTATTGATTCGCTTAAATAAATTAAACTTTACCTCCGTTGGTGTCCCTTCTTGAATAAGATACATGGTTATATCCGCTTCTTCAATATTGCGAATAAAATTCCGAGGAAGGCTTGAAAATTTTTTACCATTATAGTCTGTGAGAAACTCAAGCTCTGTCAGAGCGAGTTCTTCTTTTATTACAAAACGGTCTATGGCTGTTAGACGCTGGAGTCCGTCTACGACCACCCATTTGCTGTCATTCGTTGCGTCAAAATAGAAAGAAGGGATAGGGATGCGCAAAATCAAAGATTCAATGAGACGAGATTGGGCTTTATCTGTCCAAATCCCGGACGCCCTCTGGAAATCGGGGGCAAGGTCTATTTCGCTGTTTTTTAAGCGTTTTATGAGCGTATCAAGCTGGCTCGGCTTGGAAGCAATACGTATCTGTGTGATATCAAAGGGAGATGCAATATCAACATCGTCATTACTAACATCGTCACCGTCTAGCGGAGCTTCGTCTTCGTTGATTAGAACGATTTTTGAAGGGTTATCGTTTACTTGGGGTGCTGTCATAATTTCTCCAAAACTTGTGCTTGCGCGCCATGGTTGCGCAGTATCGTTGTGCGCCAACGCGCTCTATCTTAACTATATATGATAAAATGCACAAGGCAGCAAGTGGAAAAAGAAATGGAGCAGTGGGTCGTTGATCAAAAAAAGGCCCCACACGCGGAGTGGCTGATAGCCGCTAAGCGGCTTTGATTCCTGGTATGGTAAAGAAAGGGATGATTCCGGATATCACGGCCGAAGATTTACGGAGCGCCCCGGCTGGAATTTCCTTGTATTTTTTCCCTTCCCGCTCTATACTGTTTCCCGTAACCGAGCAAGCCGTACCCGCCCGTACCCGCCCACGAAGAGGCAGTGGAACCTGGAGTAACAGCCAATCGGCTCATCGTCGTAAACTTCCCCACCAAGGGAATTTGAAAGCGAAAACCGGACTGGAACTCCTCCGGGCTGTCTCGTTGAAGCGAGAACCAGCCAGGGTTGCCATGAAAACAGCTTTCGCCGGAAACCCCCGACTTCGGCCGGGGGAAGATGTCACGCTTCCTTCCAACCCTTCCACCAGAGGATCCCCAATGCCCAGAGCACTCATTTCGCGTCCGGCGTTTCTTCTAACCCTCACCATTGCTGCCGTCCTTACTCTCACATCACCGCTGCAGGCCCAGGCCGCGAACCCCAACAAAAAAGTTTTGGAACTCTGCGAACAGGCCAAGCCGCAAATAGTTAATGACCTGGAAAAGCTGGTGAACATGGATTCCGGCTCCAATGATTTTCCCGAGCTTTTGAAAAAACAGGAAGTGCTCGTGGAAATGCTGAAAAAAATCGGAGGGGACGTCAAACTCGTGCCCGGCGGCATAGAAGCGCGCAAAGCCACCAACAATATCGTGGCCACCTGGAAGGGCGAAGGCAAGGCGCGCATTATGTACATGAATCACTACGACACCGTGTGGAACAAGGGCGATGCCGAGAAACGCCCCTTCAAAATTGAGAACAACGTGGCCTACGGTCCGGGCGTGTCCGATTCACAACCCAACCTGCTGGCGGCCATCAATCTTCTGGACATTCTGCTGAACAAGCTGGGTGAGAAAAATTTTGACACCATAACCGTCATGTTCAACTGCGACGAAGAAATCGGCTCCTTTGCCTCCCGCGACCTGATCACGGACCTCGCCTCCAAGCACGACGTGGTCTACTCCCTTGACGGCGGCGGCCCCGGCGGCAACACCCTGACTATCAGCGCCCGAGGCACGGCCTACTACCGCATGCATATCAAGGGAAAGGAATCGCATTCCGGCTCCGCTCCCGAAAAGGGTGTGAACGCCGGGTACGAAATGGCTCATCAGATTTTGCAAATGCGCGACCTCGGCAACAAGGAACTCGGCACGGACGTCAACTGGACCATAGGCCAGTTCGGCACCAAGAGTAACGTCATTCCCGGCGCTGCCTGGGCCGAGGCCAATGTGCGCACCTCAAAACTCAACGAGTGGGACCGCATTGAAAAGGACATGAGCGAACGCATTAAAAACAAGCTTCTGCCGGAAACGGAAATCACCATCGACTTCCGCCGTGGCCGTCCTCCCTTTGAAAAGAACCCGATCACCGACGCTCTGGCAGCCAAGGCCATCAAGCTGTACAAGGACGAGCTTGACAAGGACGTTATCGCCCGTGCTTCCGGCGGCGGAACAGACTCCAACTACTCCTCGCAAAAAGCCCCGGCTCTCGAAGGTTTCGGTTTCGGCGGCAGCGGCGGCCACAGCGTGGACGAGCAATTCCCTCTGGACAACATCGTGCCGCGCCTTTATCTTCTGGTGCGCGTCAGCCAGGAAACCATGAAGGGCGACATGGTTCCGCTCGCCAAAAAATAACCTCCCCCGCCCACTTGCAACGGCGCGCCCGCAAAGGCGCGCCGTTTTCCGTATAAAAAATCCACCCGCGTGCGGGTATATTTAAAGAAGCCTGATCTGTTTTTGATACCAATTTCCTTTCGATAGAAAGCGAATTGGGATAGCGGAGGCGAAGCCGCCGCCCGCAAGTTTTTGAAAACCAGGATTCGCCTGTTTTTCAAAAACTTTGGCGTCTTGCATTCAAACCCGTTTGAATGCAGCTTGGCATGAGAGGGCTTTGCCTGTCTCCTGGCAAGCATTTTAAACGTAACTGCCATAAAGCGACCGGAGCCAGAACCGATGTCCATCCCCCAGCCTTTACCGGATTGTGATCTGTTGCTCACGGCGGACCTGGCCCTGACCCAGGATAGCGGGCGCCGGGTTTTGGAAAAGGCCGCCGTCGCAGTGCGCGACGGCAGGATTGCCGCTTTGGGAAGCCCGGATGAGCTGGCGCATCTGCGGCCCAGGGAGCGCCTGGATCTCGGACGGGCTCTGATCATGCCCGGACTGATCAATGCGCATACCCATTGTCCCATGACTTTTTTCCGCGGTCTGGCCGACGACATGCCTCTGGAGGAGTGGCTGACCCGGTATATTTTCCCGAATGAACAGAGGCTTACGGCGGAAATTACCGAAATCGGCGCGCTTATCGGTTGCGCGGAGATGACCCGCTTCGGCTGCACGGCTTTTGCGGACATGTACCTGTTTGAGGACAGCGTGGCCGCGGCGGCGGACAAATCTGGGCTGCGCGTCCTGCTGGGCGAAGCGATTTTTTCCTTCGCCACCCCGGCTTCTCCGGGGTATGAGGCCACTCATGAAAAGGTGCGTGCCCAGGTCTTGCGCTATAAGGATCACAGCAGGCTCCGCGTCGCGGTGGCGATGCACTCCGTCTACGCCACCGGAGCCGATGCTTTGCGCGCCAGCGTCGGGTTGGCCGCCGAACTGGGTCTGCCTTTGCACATTCATCTGAGCGAGACCGGGCGTGAAGTGCGGGACTGCCTTGAGGCAAACGGACTGCGGCCTCTGGCCTACTGCCGCGAACTTGGGCTGGTCGGTCCCTCGACCACCTTCGCGCACTGCGTTATGCTCGACGAGGAGGAACTGGACGAGCTTGCCGCTTCCGGAGCCAAGGTGGCGCACAATCCTTGCAGCAACATGAAGCTGGCCTCCGGGGTAGCGCCGGTTCCGGCCATGTTGCGGCGCGGCATTCTACCGGGCCTTGGCACGGACGGAGCAGCCAGCAACAACAGCCTCAATCTCTTTATGGAAATGCGCGCCTGCGCCCTGCTGCACAAGGTACACAGCCAGGACCCGATGGTCTGCACGGCACAGGAGGTGCTGGATATGGCAACACTGGGCGGGGCCGCGGCCCTCGGTTGGCCGGAACTCGGGAAGCTCGTTCCAGGAGGTCCGGCGGACCTCATCGCCCTCGACCTGACCTCCCCGAACCACTTGCCCGTGCACAATCCCGCTTCTCTCCCGGCGTATTCCGCCTGCGGGCAGGAGGTGCGCCTGTGCATGGTCGAAGGCAGGATTTTATACAAGGACGGCGCTTATCTCGCCCTTGATTACCCCTCTCTGATCGGGGAGGCGGACAAACTTGCGCGCTGGGCGCGCGCGAAGCTCTGACAAAGAGGAGAACCGTCTTGGAAAAGATTTACCCGCTCATCTTGTCCGGCGGCAGCGGAACCCGCCTCTGGCCCCTGTCTCGCGGATTCTATCCCAAACAGTTTATGGACTTGGGAGGGGATACCCTGTTTTCCCGCACGGTCGCCCGCGCTCTTGCCCTGCCTGACTGCGCGCCGCCGATAGCGATCTGCAATGAGGGACACCGTTTCCTCGCCGCGACCGCTATGCAGGAGCAAGGGTTGCTGACCGAAAGCGGGGGGGCATCCATACTTCTGGAGCCCGCGGGGCGCAATACAGCCCCGGCCATCGCCCTTGGAACTCTGTGCGCCTCCCTGGAGCGAGAGGATCCTCTGATCCTGGTTTTAAGCTCGGACCATGTCATCGAGCCGGTGGAAGCCTTTGCCGACGCCGTGCGTCTTGCCGCGCGCGGGGCGGAGGCGGGGAAAATAGCGGTGTTCGGCGTGAAACCGGGCAGGCCGGAGACGGGCTTCGGCTATATCCGCGCCGGCCGGGAGATTTATCCCGGGCTCTTCGAGGTCGAAAAGTTCGTGGAAAAGCCGGACGAAGAGGGCGCAAGGGCCATGCTCGCGGATGGAAACTGTTTGTGGAACAGCGGCATGTTCATGTTCAAAGCCTCGGTGTTTTGGGAGGAACTTGAAAGCCATGCCCCGAAAGTTTTCGAAATATGCCGTTCGGTATGGGGTGGCCGCGTGATGGACCTGGATTTCATCCGTTTTCCCGAAGCGGAATTCGCCGCCTGTCCTGGGATATCCATGGACTACGCGGTGATGGAGCATACGAAAAAGGCCTGCGTGGCGCGTCTGGACGCGGCCTGGAGCGACATGGGTTCATGGGAATCCTTTTACGAATCCGGGACCAGGGATGCGGCCGGCAATGTGCTGCGCGGGGACATTGTGCAGGTGGACGCGAAAAACAGTTATGTACACGCCGAGCACAGGCTTGTGGCTGTTTTGGGCATCGACGGAATTGATGTGGTGGAAACCTCCGACGCCGTGCTGGTCATGCCGCGCGGGCGCAGCCAGGACGTGCGGCTTGTGCTCGAGGAACTGAGGAAACGCGGGCGTTCTGAGGCGGATAACCACCTTCGCGTTTTCAGACCTTGGGGTTCATTTGAAAATCTGGTCGCGGGCGAGCGTTTTCAGGTCAAGCTCATTATGGTGAAACCGGGCGGGATACTCTCCAAGCAGATGCATCATCACCGATCCGAGCACTGGATTCTGGTGCGGGGCACGGCCAAGGTTACCTTGGCCGGAGAGACGCGCATCGTCAGAGAGGACGAATCCGTCTACATCCCTCTGGGTGCGGTCCACAGGGTGGAAAATCCGGGACGCATCCCTCTGGAGCTTATTGAAATTCAGACCGGCTCCTACCTCGGCGAGGATGACATAGTTCGTTTTGACGATGTCTACGGGCGGGATTTCCTTAAAGCCCCCGAGTGAGATGCGGAAAGAGCTTCAGCATGGTGGAACGTCGTTTGGTCTGCGTTTGCGGCACGGATACCGGCGCCGGCAAAACCGTGCTTTGCGCCGCGCTGGCGCGTGCGGCGCATACGCTTGGGCGTCTGGTTCTGGCAGTTAAACCCGTCCAGACCGGCTGCGGTGAGGCAGTTGCTCCGTCCGCCCCGGATGTGGAAGTCTACAGATGGGCTTGTCCGCAGGCGCAAAGCGCGGCCCTTGTCACCCTGCGCGCCCCGAGTTCTCCGCATCTGGCTGCCCGCTTGGAGGGGCGGTCCCTGAGTGTCGCCGAATTGAACCGGGAACTGCGCGCCTGCCTTGATCAGTCCAAGGCGGATTTTGTGCTGCTTGAGGGAACGGGCGGGCTTTTGACGCCTCTGAGCGAAGAGGAAAGCCTGCTGGATTTTTTCGCGGGTCTGGACGCGTCCATGGTGTTGGCCGTACCGAATCGTCTGGGGGCGATCAACCACGCCCTTCTTTCCATAGAAGCCGCGCGCGGGCGCGGAATCGAGCCATGCGGCTTTGTGCTGTTGAACACGCGTGCGCCCGGGCCGGGCCGGGGAAACGATCTTGCAAGGCGCATCCTTGAGGATAACGGGGTAATTATTTCCCGGATGGGCGCTTTGCCCTGTCTGGGAGAGCTTCCTTTTATCCCGGGACTGCGGGCGCGGGACGCGAGGCGGCGCGAGCGCGCCTGGGAGAAAGCCTCCGAGGCGCTGTCCTCCACGGCGGTTACGCTTTGCGCCCCGCGCCGGGCTGATGATGCGGCGTATGCAGATTCACTTCTGGATTTTGACCGGGAGCATCTCTGGCATCCGTACAGTTCACCCGCTGTCCAGCCCAGGGCGTATGAGGCCGTGCGCGCGCAGGGAGTGGGCATCATCCTGCGCGACGGGCGTTTTCTGGTGGATGGCATGTCCTCATGGTGGTGCGCCGCGCACGGCTACGGCAGGGCGGAACTGCTGCAAAGCCTGCGCGGGCAGGCAAGGCTCATGCCTCATGTCATGTTCGGAGGCTTCACCCACGCCCCGGCTGTGGATTTGGGGCGCAGGCTGCTTGAAATAGCTCCTTATGGTCTAAGAAAGATTTTTTATGCGGATTCCGGCTCGGTGGCGGTGGAAGTCGCCCTCAAGATGGCCATTCAATATCAGATGGCCGTCGGCAGACCGGAGAAAAAGCGTATTCTTGCCCTGCGCGGGGCGTATCACGGCGACACTTTGGGGGCCATGAGCGTATGCGATCCTGTGAACGGCATGCACTCGCTCTTTCAGGGAGTTGTGCCCGAGCAAATTTTCGCGCCCAGGCCTGAATGCCGTTTTGACGCCCCTTATGCCCCGCAGTCCGCTCATGAACTGGAAAACATCTTCAAGGCGCGCGGCCGGGAGATCGCCGCCCTTATTCTGGAGCCGATCGTGCAGGGCGCGGGCGGCATGTGGTTTTATCATCCAGATTATCTGGTCAGGGCGCGGGAATTGTGTCAGGAGCACGGCTGTCTGCTGATCCTGGACGAGATAGCCACCGGTTTTGGCCGTACCGGCAGGCTTTTCGCCTGCGACTGGGCGCGGGTCAGTCCGGATATCATGTGTCTGGGCAAGGCGTTGACCGGCGGGATTCTCACCCTCTCTGCCGTGCTGGCGAGTGATGCCGTGGCCGAAGGCATTTCCCGGCAGGGCGGAACACTGATGCACGGGCCGACCTTTATGGCCAACACTTTGGCCTGCGCCGTGGCCGGGGCGAGTTTGGACATTTTGGGCAGGGGAGAGTGGCTGGGCCGGGTTCTGGACATAGAGGCAGGTCTGCGCCTTGGTCTTGAACCCTGCAGGAGGCTTGAGGGAGTTGCCGACGTGCGCGTGCTGGGCGCCATAGGCGTTCTGGAGATGGACAGACCGGTGAACGTGCAAAGGTTGGTGCGCTATTTCGTCGAAAAGCACGGGGTGTGGATTCGCCCCTTCAACCGGCTGATCTATCTCATGCCTCCGTACATAATCAGTGGAGAAGAGCTTGCCCGCCTCACCAGAGCGGTGCGTAGCGCGGTCAGGGAAAGGTGGTGGACGTAACCGTTTGTTGTTTCCGGCAAAGTATTTTTCCTCCTTGATTAAAATATTGGAAACTGGCATTGTTTTTCTCGTATGAATGAATTTTTGCGCCGCAGAATTTATGTGGCCGGACACCGGGGCATGGTGGGTTCGGCCATCTGCCGCAAATTGCGTGCTCTGGGGGCTGACGGCATCGTAACCCGCACCCGCGCCGAGCTTGATTTATGCAGCCAGGCCGATACCGAGTCGTTTTTTCGGGAGCAGCGGCCGGAGTATGTAATCCTGGCTGCGGCCAAGGTCGGGGGGATAGTCGCCAATGACAGCTATTCCGCGGACTTTACGCGGGAGAACTTGCAAATCCAGACCAACGTTATAGATTCCGCCTACCGCAACGGATGCGTAAAGCTTCTTTTTCTTGGTTCGTCCTGCATTTATCCCAGGCTCTGTCCGCAGCCGATGAAAGAGGAATACCTGTTGTCCGGCCCTCTGGAGCCGACAAACATCGGTTACGCCGTGGCCAAGATTTCCGGTCTGATGTTGTGCAGCGCCTACAGAAAACAATACGGGTTTGACGCTATCAGCGTAATGCCGGGGAACCTGTATGGCCCCGGAGACAATTTCCATCCGGAAAACAGCCATGTGCTTCCTGCGCTCCTGCGCCGTTTTCACGAGGCGAAACGTTCAGGCGCGGGTAAAGTCACAATCTGGGGCACGGGCAAACCGATGCGTGAGTTTCTCCATGTGGACGACGCGGCCGATGCCGTCCTTTTTCTCCTGCAAAATTATTCCGGGGCCGGGCACGTGAACGTAGGCAGCGGTTTTGAACTGAGTATGCTGGAACTTGCCGAAACCATTGCCGAAGTGGTAGGGTTTACCGGTGTCATCCAAACGGATCCGTCCAAACCGGACGGAACGCCGCGCAAACTTCTGGATTCCTCCGTTCTTCACGGCATGGGCTGGCGGCCGGCCGTTGATTTTTGCGGTGGGTTGCGCGCAACCTACCGGTGGTACGTGGAACATGAAAAAATCGGTGGCGTCCGTAAAGACTGATCGTGCGCGAAGCGGCGCAAGTCAGCCGAAAACCGCGTTTTTAGCTGACGATCCTCCGCGGGGAAAAGTTAGAGCGGATTGCTATTGAAAATAGAGGTGGTCCCCATATCGCGTTGATCCGTTTCAAGGTTTTGTTATCCCTTGTCTGCCATCGCACATAGTCTTCCCATGCCTCGTCCGTCCATGCCTTTTGCATGATCAATTCTCTATCAGTTCATGGACGGTCACCTGACCCACCTCGGCGTGGGCGATGGAACGGGCAAGACGGGTCTGATTTTTTTCACTGTAGAATGGATCGCTGATTTCAAAGGGAATTTTTCCCTGGCGCAGACTTTGTCTTATGAAGATATTAAAA
>JAISZH010000150.1 GCA_031269345.1 Desulfovibrio sp.
TACACTACCGCAGACGCCGTGATCGTGGGACAGTTTGCGGGGAAAATGGGTCTGGCCGCCATCGACTCCGTGTACAACCTGCTGAAGCTGCCGGTCAATTTCTTTATCGGCCTGTCTGCCGGCGCGACCATCATCATTTCCCAGTTCTTTGGGGCCAGGGAAAAACAGGCCTTGCCCCAGGCAGTGTATACTGCGGTGGTCTTCGCTCTGGCCGGCGGATTGATTTTATCTGTTTCGGGAATCGCAGCGGCGCCCTATTGCCTGCGGCTGCTGGATGTGCCGGAGGAAATCTTTTCGTTGACCCTGTCTTACGTCCGAATTTATTTTGGAGGGCTGGCCGTTTCCATGCTCTATAACGTCGGGGCGGGAATCCTGCGGGCGCTGGGGGACTCCAAAACGCCATTTTACGTTCTTGTCGTTTCCGGGACCGTGAACGTCGTCCTTGACTTGCTGTTTGTCGGTGTATTCCGCTGGAACGCCGCCGGCGCCGCGTTGGCAACCGTACTGGCCCAGTCCCTCAGTGCGGCGGCGGTACTGCGGGCGCTGATCAAAACGGAGGCGGACTGGAAGCTGCGGCCCCAAAAGACAGAATGGCCGATGCTGAAATCCATTTTCGCGACAGGGCTGCCTGTGGGCTTACAGTCCTCCCTGTATCCCGTGGCTAACATGATGATCCAGGCGAGCATCAACAGCACCGGTACCGACAACATAGCGGCCTGGGCCTTGTGCGGAAAACTGGATTTTCTGATCTGGCTGGTTACGGACTCCCTGGCCGCCGCGATATCCACCTTTGTTGCGCAAAATTACGGCGCGGGGCAATATGCGCGGGCCCGGAAAGGCGTTCGGATGGGGCTCGGGATGACCTTGGGCATCGTCGCCTTCGTCAGCGCCGTGTTGTTTTTCTGGTGCGAACCTCTGGGCAAGCTCTTCATCAACCGAGCGGATTACGATATCATCCCGCTGCTGGGACAATTTATGCGATTTCTGTCGCCGCTGTACATCTTTTATGTATTTGGGGAAGTGTTCTCCGGCGCCATCCGCGGAACGGGAGAGACCTTCAAGCCCATGCTCCTGACGCTCTTGGGGACCTGCGCTTCCCGCATCCTCTGGATAGCGCTGATCGTGCCGAGTCATCGCACCATGAGGACAATCATCACCAGCTATCCGGTATCTTGGCTGCTCACTGCGATTTTCTTCGCCGTGTTCTACTATTGGGGATGCCCACAGACGCGCTCCTCGGTTTCCTTCCGCCGGAGCGATTTCACAGGAATCTCGCCCTCAGAACCTCGGCGGCGGCTTCCGCGGCGTTGGCCGCCACCACGCAGGTGATATCGTAGGAGTTGGAGACGATCATCTCGATGTTGATTTTGGCCTCGGCAAGGGCGGAGAACATCTTGGCGGGGAGGTCGATGGCCTTCGACAGATTCTCGCCCACCAGGGACACCCGGGCGATCTCCGTGTTGAAGGAGACGCCTTGGGCATCGATGGCCTTCACAACCTGCCGGCAGGCCTCGACGGCGTTGTTCAGGCACTCCTTCATCACCAGAAATCCAATATCCGTTATGCCTCCGCGCATGTTGTTCTGTACGATCATCTCGACACCGACGCCGCGATTGGCGAGGGCGGTGAAGATCCTGGCGGCGACGCCGGGAACGTCCGGCACCCCCAAAAGAGTGATGCGCGCCGAAGAATAGTCGGTGCAGACGTCGGAAATCCGTGCCGCGCAGGGCGGGTTTTGTGGGTTCATTTTTTTCAAAGCTCCTTTTATGATTTCGGGGTTACGATTCGGGTACCTTCCGCCGTTCCTTCCAGGACGAAAAACTGCGAGGCGACCCCGTGCTCGGAGAAGGTACGGCACATTTCGGAGGCGACCCTGCCGGGGCCTCCGCGGACCAGGGCAACGACCGTGGGGCCCGATCCGCTGATCGCGACGCCCAGGCAGCCTGGAATGTCCCTCACCCGGTCCATGATGACCTCACCCCCTGGGAAAAGCCGCGACCGATACTGCTGGTGGAGGCGGTCGTCCATCCCCCAGGCCAGATGCTCCCAGCGGGACGTTGCCCACGCGGCGCAGAGCAGCGCGGCCCGCCCCAGGTTGAAGACGGCGTCGCCGAACTGCACCTCCTTCGGAAGGGCCCTGCGGGCGTCGACGGTCCGCACCTGAACGTCGGGAACGGCCGCGACCACGTGCATGTCGTCCGGCAGGGGAGGCAGCTTCACGTAACGCAGTTCTTCGCCGTCCCAGCAGCTGACCGTCATCCCCCCCAAAAAGCAGGGCGCCACGTTGTCGGGGTGTCCCTCGATCGTGGTCATGACGCGCAGCAGCTCCGTCTCGGGCGTGCGGAGCCCCGCCAGGGCGTTGGCGATCAGCACTCCGGCCACCACCGCGGTGGAGGAACTGCCGAGTCCGCGGCAAAGAGGGATGACGTTGTGGCACTCCAGGGCGAAACCCTCGGGTTTCACGCCCCATACCTCGCAGGCCCGAAGATAGCTTTGGATCAGCATGTTGCTCCGGGGGTCCGATAAAACCCTCGCTCCTTCGCCGACCACCTGGCAGGAAAACTCTCCCTCGGGCAGCAGCTCTTTGACGTTGAAAACGTTGTAAAGAGACAGCGCCATGCCCAAAGTGTCGAACCCCGCGCCCAGGTTCGCGCTGGTGGCCGGGACGCGCACGGAAAGCAGAAACGGGGAATGGGGAAAATTCATCGGGTTCATCAAGAAACGCCTCCGGGCTTCAGTATCGCCAGCAGTTCGTCCAGGCTGTCTCCGATCTCCACGGGCCGACCCACCTGGGTCATGGCGGTATCGGGGTCCTTCAGGCCGTTTCCCGTCAGGATCATGACGACTTTGATGCCTGAAGGAAGCCGATTCGTGGCCTTCAGCTTGCACAGTCCGGCCAGAGGCGCGCAGGAGGCCGGTTCGGCGAAGACCCCTCCTTTCGCAGCCAGAAGCCGCTGGGCGCTCAAGATCTCTTCGTCGGTCACGGAGTTGAACTCGCCCCCGGATTCGGCTACCGCGGCCCGGGCCAGTTCCGCGCTCACGGGGTTTCCGATGCGGATGGCGGTGGCGACGGTCTCGGGGTTGGGGCAGGGCTCGTTGGTGACCAAGGGCGCCGCCCCTTCCGCCTGAAAGCCCATCATGCGCGGAAGACGGGAGATGTGCTCCAGGCGGCGGTACTCTCTGTAGCCCGCCCAGTAGGCGCTGATGTTTCCCGCGTTTCCCACGGGAATGGCGTGCCAGTCGGGGGCGTCTTTCAGGGCCTCGCATATCTCCCAGGCGCCGCTTCTCTGTCCCCAGAGGCGGTAGGGGTTTACGGAGTTCACCATGGCGTACCCGCAGGTATCCGCCGCCTGGCGTGCCAGCTCCAGGGCCTTGTCGAAGTTCCCCTTCACCGCGATGACCGTGGCCCCGTACATCAGGGCTTGAGCCAGCTTTCCCAGCGCCACCTTGCCCGCGGGCAGCAGCACGAAGCAGGGGATGCCCACCGCGGCGGCATAGGCGGCGGCGGAGGCCGATGTGTTCCCCGTCGAGGCGCAGACCAAGGCCCGGGCTCCCGCCTCCAACGCCTTGGCCACGGCAAGAACCATGCCCCGGTCTTTGAACGACCCCGATGGGTTGCAGCCCTCGAACTTTCCCCAAAGCTCGACCCCAAGCTCCCTGCCGACGCGCGGCAAAGGGATCAAAGGCGTGTTCCCTTCCTCCAAGCTGACCATCGGCGTCGCCGCCGTCAAAGGCAAAAGCTGTGCGTAACGCGCAAGTAATCCCATGCGATATCCCTCCGTTTTGATTTAAGATTCGATTATACTATGTACATTCGAAATTTGGAGAATTTTTAGGACTTTAGGTCCCTCATTGTACACGTACAGAATTGTAAAAATTGACATCCTGTGATGTTCCCTATACCATAAAAGCGTTGTCTGTTGTGACCGTAACGCAAGCTGCTAAGCGCAGCGGAGGTGCACAAAATGAATAGAGTGAAGGCGGAATTGAGCCACAACCCGTATCTGCTCGAAACTGGAGTGAAGTTCAACGGGCGTGAACCCAAGATCAACAGTCTTGTCGAAAAGTACAAGTCAAGGAAACTGCAAAGCTGGATAGCCAAGATTCCGGACATCTTCTACAACGAGATGAACGGCTGGGACTTTGACTTGGATTTCTCCGGGACGAAGATAGACTTCGAGTACCTGCAAAAGGCATTTGACAATGTGGGTGTCAGCAGGGAATCCGTCTGCCTGTTTCACAAAAACGAGGTCAAGGATGCCGGGCGGAAAAGCGCGGAGATTTCCAAGCTGCTTTCGTGGTTTGAAAACAATCCGAACAGGAAGTTCGCATATGCCGGCTTCAGAGAAAGCAATACGCACCTTTTTGACAGCGGCTATTCGTTAGTAGCCGTTCAAGCGCCTCTTTTCGAACCGGCATTTGATGAGGTCACTGTCGAAAATGTGTCGAATATTGCCGAACTGGAACAGGCGGTATTGGAGAACACGCCGATTTTATTTTATGTCAATGAGCGGAATCGCAGAGAGTTCAGAAAAAACCTCGCCGATATTTTGAGCCGTGAAGACGTCATCGCGGAACAGCTTTTTTTGTAACCGTTCAGACCCCCCCTATTGCTTTAAGCGCCAAATCATGATAAACTTCTATCATGGAAAATAATAAATTTTCTTTTATGGACTACAAAGACTTCTCAGAGGAAGAACTAAAAAGGTTGCCCTTGGATGATTTGGCAAGGTTAACTTATTATGTGTTGCAAGAATACTTTAAGCTCAAGCAACAAATGCACCAGAATTCGACCAACTCCAGCCGGGCTCCATCTTCCGACAGCCCAGAAATAAAAGCACAACGTAAAGCTGAACAAAAAGTTCCGCACGCTCAACATGGAGAGCGAAAGCAGGGTGCGCAGCTTGGTCATAAAGCGACGTATCGTCCTCTTGTGCCCTTAGAAGAAGGAGATATCATCATCGATTGCAAGCCTGAAATTTGTGAGCATTGCGGGGAATCCTTGGAGGGTTGTGTCGATCCTGATCCCTACCGTCAACAAACCTATGATTTCGAAATCATTCGACGTACCACAGAATATCGTAAACATGAGCTAACGTGCCCTCACTGTGGGAAAACGACAGAAGGGAAATTACCCGCCGAAGCGAATGAAAACACCTATAGTCCCAACATAGCAGCGTTAGTAGGGGTGTTGACAGGACTATATCAGATAAGCCGTCGAATGACAGCGATGTTTATAAATGAAGTGTTAGGAATCCCGATCAGCGTGGGAAGCGTCTCCAATTTGGAAAAAGAATTGACAGAGACGGCAATCCCAGTGATGGAAGAGATAGAAACGGTAGCGCAAAATGCGGAGCAAGGCAATGCAGATGAGACAGGGTATAGTTTAAAAAGCGGAAAGCAAGGATGGTTATGGGTATTAGTGACCCCATTTGCAGTTCTGTTCCGTCTTTTTGAAGGACGAGGTCAGGAATATGCGTCAAGATTGTTAGGAAAGTTCGATGGGATACTGACGAGTGACCGATGGTGTGGGTATAACCAATACCCATTGGAGAAGCGTCAGTTGTGCTGGGCCCATATACTGAGAGATTTCAAGGCGATGATAGAATCAGGAGCGGATGGAGAAGCGATAGGGACAGCGTTGAGAAAAGAGGCGAACGCGATGTTCCGTCTTTGGCA
>JAISZH010000038.1 GCA_031269345.1 Desulfovibrio sp.
TGGGCGGGGTTTGGACCCCGCCCAAGCTTCCGCCCGTACGGATACCCCGCCCTTCAGGGCGGGGTCGGGCTATCCGGCCTGAAGGCCGGGGTCTCAAACCATAAAGGAAGCTCAGATGAAGCTGTCCCGGGTAAACACGAAATATTTTTTGCTCCGGGTAATAGCAGTGGACCATTCGGCCAAGCTCTGTTAGAAAAATGCGCCGACGCCCCGGTCCGCTCTGGCCGGGTCAGGGCGCGGTCAAAGGATATGACATGAGAAGAGCCGCGGCGGGTTTGCGGCTGCGTTTGATCCGTGCCGCATGCCTCTGTTTTTTTCTGTACCTGCTGTATACGGCGGCCTGGCCTGTCGGAGGGGGCCTTTTCCCTCCGGACCTCTATCTGCGCCTTGATCCTCTGGCCGCCGTCCTGGTTCCGGCGACCATCCGCGATTTCCCCCCACGCCTCTTGCCGGGTATCGTTCTGATTTGCGCGAGCCTTATCTTCGGGCGATTGTTTTGCGGGTATCTCTGTCCGATGGGCATAACTTTGGATATCGGACGTTTTGTGGGCGGGGAGCTTTGTAAAAAAATACCGGGGCAAAACGCCGCGCCTTTGGAGGATGTCCCGCTTTCACCGCGCTGGCGCAAAGTGAAATACCTCATTTTGTTTGCCATGTTCGGAGCCGCTTTGGCCGGGGTGAACCTGCTTTTCTGGGCTTCGCCCCTGTCTTTGAGCACGCGTTTCTGGGCCTTGCTCATGCATCCCTTCGTCCTTTTGGGAGGCACGGAGCTTCTGGAGGCCGGGCGTCCTCTTTTCGAGTATCTGGACGCGAACTATCTGCTCTACCTTTCTCTGAAGGGGCGGCACTACGAGACCCTGTATTTCGTCGCGGCGTTTTTCCTGGCCCTGTTCGTCCTTGAACGGATTCGGCCACGTTTCTGGTGTCGTTACCTGTGTCCGGCCGGGGCCATACTCGGACTTGTTTCCCTGCGCCCCAGCCTGCGTCGCCGCGTTCACGACTGCAGCGGCTGCAAAACCTGCGTCGCCCGCTGTCCGACCGGGGCCATCGCTCCTGAGGGTTTTCGCACCATGCACGGCGAATGCATAGTCTGCACCACATGCGGGGCTGTCTGCCCTACCGGTGGCAGCGTGTTTTCCTTCCGCTCCCCCGGCGCGTTGCGGCTGCGTGGCAGACATCAAGAGCCGCCTGACTTGGGGGAGAACGGGGAATCAGGCCCGGCCGGAGAAAAAGCGTTTATGTTTTTGTCCCTGCCCTCGCGCCGGGCTTTTCTGGGCGCCGGCGCTGCCGGTGTCGCGCTTGCGGCCGTGCAGTATTCCGGGGTCAACGTCCTTCTCGGCGGCGGCGCGGGCGGCAACAGCCGCACGGTGGAGCTGTTGAGACCGCCTGGCGCCCTGCCTGAGGAGAATTTTCTGGATCGATGCATCCGTTGCGGTGAATGCATGAAAGCTTGTCCGACCAATTCCCTGCAGCCGGCCGGTTTCGGGAGCGGGGCGGAGGGGCTGTTCAGCCCTCTGCTTACGCCCGGACGCGGTCCCTGTGAGCCGGATTGCAATGTCTGCGGCCGGGTATGCCCGACCGGGGCGGTTCGCTTTTTGCCGCTGCCGGAGAAACACCGGGCCAAGGTGGGCACGGCGGTGGTCAACAAGAGCCGTTGCGTGGCCTGGGCGGAAGACCGTCGATGCGTGGTCTGCGAGGAAACCTGCCCTTACGGCTCAATTAAACTGGCGCGCATTCCTGGCTCCGATGTTTCCGCACCGGTGGTTGACGCAATGCGTTGCTTCGGCTGCGGCTATTGCGAGCATTACTGCGTGACCCGCCTGCCTTCGATAGTGGTGGAGCCACTGAACGCCCTGCGTCTTGCTTCAGGATCTTACCGGGAAAAGGCGGAGGCGCTCGGCTATCACCTCAGCCCCGGGGCAAGAGGTGCGGAATACGCCCATGACGGTGATTCTGGCCCGGCGGGGGATTTGCCTCCGGGCTTCATACCCTTGGACGACAAGCAATAATCTCAAGTTTGCGCGGCGTACGCCGCCAAGGAAAGGCCGGATCATGCTTTCCAAAGGCCCACATATATCTATTGAAGCTCCTTCTCTGGTGCCTCGCATTCTGCGTATAGGCGCGGAGGAGTTTGCCACCTGGCCGGAGGGCGTGCGGCGTCTGGCCATGGATCTTGCCGCCGAGCTTTTTCTTGTGCGCTACAATCCTTTTATCGATGCCGAGACAGTTAAAAAGAGCGTGCAGGAAAGTTATGAGTCCTCGCGCCGTGCCTTGGCCCAGCACTATGCCGCCTCGATCGGCGAGGGCCTGACCATGTTCTGGAGTGCCCATGAAAGCGATATGGCTTTCAGGCGCGAACTGATTTCCCGTCTGCGCGTCTTTTTGCCGGCGGAATGCATTGACGCGACTCCCCATGCCCTTGTGGAAAATTCGACCGACGCCACCGATTTGCGTCTGGAACTGCCTTTGCTGGTGGTTTCCCCGCGTAATGTCGCCCAGATCCGTGAAGTGGTAAAATTGGCCGCCGAGATGCAGTTTGCCCTGGTACCGCGCGGCAGCGGGAGCGGTCTGACAGGTGGGGCCATTCCGGCTCTAAAACGCAGTGTGGTATTGTCCCTGACCGGTTTAAACGCTGTCGGGCCGGTTGATGAAGCCGGGCAAAGTTTATGGCTTGAAGCCGGGGTGGTGACGGCTGACGCTTACCGGGCGGCCGCCCGCCATGGTTTGCTTTTCAGCGTGGACCCGGCCTCCAGAGAAGCCTCCAGCATAGGCGGAAATATCGCCGAAAACGCGGGCGGCCCCATGTGCTTTGAATACGGAACGACGATAGACAATCTTCTGTCCTACCGGATGGTAACGCCGGAGGGGACACTCATAGAGGTGCGGCGACTCAATCATCCCAGGCATAAGATACTGCCGGACGAAACGGCGTTTTTTGAGGTGAATGATGAGGAGGGCGGGCTGATAAAGCGCATTGCCTTGCGCGGCGACGCAATCCGCACGCCGGGCCTTGGCAAGGACGTAACAGACAAGGCTTTGGGCGGCCTGCCCGGAGTGCAAAAGGAAGGCACGGACGGGGTGATTGTGGATGCCTCCTTTATCCTGCACAAGTATCCAGCCCATTATCGGGTGCTTGTCCTGGAATTTTTCGGGCGCAGCATGGAAAACTGCATGTTGGTGGTAAACGACATAGTGGCCTTGCGCAACGATATCCGGGGACGGGGGGACCTTGTCAAAATAACCGCCTTGGAGGAATTCGGCCTGAAATATGTCCAAGCCGTAGGCTACCAGAAAAAATCTTCGATCTATGAAGGCGATCCCATTTCCGTTCTCATCCTGCAGATGGACAGCGACGATGGAAAGGCATTGGACGAGGCGGCGCGGGCCATTGTGCAAATCAGCGATTCCTATGACGGGGTGGACGTGTTCGTGGCCGAGGACGCAAGACAGGCCGAGAAGTTTTGGGAGGACAGACACCGGCTTTCAGCCATCGCCAGACGAACCTCCGGTTTCAAAATTAACGAGGATGTGGTGCTTCCCCTGAAGGCCATTCCGGATTTCGCCCTGTATCTTGAGGGCCTGAATCTTGAATACATGGCCAGGGCTTATCGCGCGGCCCTGCACCAGTGTTCGCTGCTGCCCGGTTTTCCGGAAGAGGAAGAGCGGGTGCGGGCGGAGCTTCATTATGTCGGGCGCATCATAAAAGGAGAGATACCTTCTCTGGATATCTCCGACCAGGAACTGCAAATGCGCGCCCGTCTTTTTCTTCGGGCCTTTGCCGCCGACTACCCTTGCCATGCGGCTGAAACTGAGAAAATCCAGGACTATTTTCTCGCCTCCGCAATTTGCGTGGCCAGCCACATGCATGCCGGCGACGGTAACTGGCATGTGAACATTCCGGTCAACTCCAATGATCCGGACATGTTGGCCAATGCCGAAAAGGCGGCGCGCCAGGTCATGGCCAAGGCGCAGGAGCTGGGAGGCGAGGTTACGGGCGAACACGGCATAGGTGTGACGAAGATAGCCTTTCTGCGCAAGGAAAAAATGGAGGCTTTCCGCAATTACAAGGAGGCGGTCGATCCCGGCAGCATTTTTAACCCCGCCAAGCTTACCCGCAGGGAACTGCCGGTGAGTTCCTTCACATTTTCCTTCAATCGCCTGATCCAGGATATCCGGCAAAGCGGACTGGCAGACAAGGAGAGGTTGATTTCCCTGCTTTCCAACGTGCAGTTTTGCACACGTTGCGGCAAATGCCGCAGGCCTTGTCCTATGCACTATCCGGAGCGGGGCCTCCTGTTTCATCCGCGCAACAAAAATATGTCCTTGGGGGCCTTGATCGAGGCTGTTTATTATTCCCAGGTCAATCACGGCAGGCCGGAGCCCGTCCTGCTCAGCGCATTGCGCGACATAATGGAACACTGCACCGGCTGCGGCCAGTGCACGGCCGTCTGCCCTGTGAAAATCGCCTCCGCCGAAGTTTCTCTGGCTTCACGCGGCTACCTGGAGGAAGAAGGCGCTGGCGGTCATCCGCTCAAGTCATGGATACTTAAGGCTGCTGCCCTGAACCCGGAGCGGCGTATCCCTCTTGCCGGAAAGGCCGCTTCCGTAGGCCAGGCCGTGCAGAATCGAATCCTCTCTCTGACCCCCGCTCCGCTCAGGGCAGGGATGCGCAGTCCGCTTTTCAGCGGTCCGGGACCGCGTCCGGGCTACCGCAATCTGGCCGAGCGCCTGCACTTGGATCGGGGCTCGATTTTTGCCCCGGAAGGAGACCTGCGCGGCAGCGTTCTTTATTTCCCCGGCTGTGGGGCCGGGGTTTTTTATCCTCGTATTGCGGTGGCCGCCATAGGTTTGCTTTTGTCTTCCGGATACGCCGTTGTTCTGCCCGAGGCGCAGATTTGCTGCGGCTATCCGCTGCTTGCAGCCGGTTTGAGCAGACTTTTTGAGAGCAACGTGAAGCTGAACCGCGCCAAATTGATCGAGCGAACGCGCAAAGCCGCTGTTTTTGGCTTGGAATGCGGCACCGTCCTGAGCTCTTGCGGTTCCTGCCGGGACGCCCTGGAGCGCTGTCTGCTTGCGGAGCCTTCGTCAGGTGAAGGAAATATTGCCCTGCCCCTGGATGACGTTGCGAATTTTCTTTTCAGCCGTATTTTGGAGCGGCGCAACGTCCAGGAACAGGGCGGGAAGCTGTCAGACGGGGAAGGCGCCGCCGGGGAAGTCGCCGGCTTGGGAGCTCCCGGCGGCGGACATGCCGCTTTGCTTTCGCCGGAGGAGGGTTTGGAACGTGTGATCTACCATGCCCCCTGTCACGCGGAGGTTTCGGGCGTGGATAAGTCCAGGGCCGCCCGTTTGTACGCGCGAAGTCTCGGGCGCTGCCTGGGCGCCAGGGTGCGCCTGAGTCCGGGATGTTGCGCTGAGGCTGGTCTCGGAGCCATGACTGCGCCCGATATCTACAACAAGATCAGAGAACGCAAACAGGCGCAGTTGCGCGCGGACATGGCGGCGGTTCCGGCGGACAGTCCTTTGCTGGTTTCCTGCCCTTCGTGCAAAATGGGTCTTTCGCGCATTTTGCTGAATATGGGCGGAGATTTCAGGAAACGCCGCGTCCGGCATTGCCTTGAATATATGGCCGAAAGGTCCGGTGGTGATAAAACCTTGCGCAGGACGGCGAAGCTTTTGCGTTCCTCCCGCGCCAGGGATGGAGTGCGTTTTGTAAACATGGCCGATCTTACCACGGTAGGTTTGAACGAGGCAGATGCCGTGGATGATGATTTTGACTTTCTGGATGAGGATTGATGCGGATTTGCGTTGGCAGATCGCTTATGCCGATTTACGTTCAATGGAGTTTTATGAAATATCTGGCTATAGATTACGGGGAAAAACGTAGCGGTCTGGCCTTGACGGACAGCTCTGGCAAAGCGGTCTTTCCCCGCCCCGTCCTTGTCATGGGCGGGAAGAAAGAATTTGTGCGCGCTGTCGCGGATCTGGCGAAGACCGAAAAAATCACCGCCCTGGTGCTTGGCCTGCCCCTGCGTTTGAACGGGGAGATGGGCGAAAGCGCCGAACGCGTACTCAAGGCGGCAGGCTCTCTCAGCCGCGCGCTTGCCTTGCCTGTCTACCTGATGCCGGAGACCTTGAGTTCTTTTGCTGCCGAAGAGCGGCTGCGAGCAGCGGGTTTTAAGGGAAACAGGCTGCGTCTTGCGCTGGACGGGGCGTCTGCCGTTCTTATTTTAGAATCCTTTATGAATTTACCTGAAGAGCGCCGGGCGTCCCTGCTTTTTTCCAAAGAAGCCGTGAGCGAGACGAAAACAGCGTTTTCCGGCGAAGCGGTGCGCACATAATCAACCGATGGCGGGCGTCCGCACTCGCGGCCGCCAGAGCAATTTCAAAGTGAAATTGCTCTGGACATGCTCTAAAAACCCTGTTCCAGAGGAGGGCTGACCATCCAGGGACCCATTGGGCCCTGTCCGAAAGAGGCGATGGAGATGTTGGGAATTTTCGCGGGCAGGAGGACCACGCGCTGGCCTTCTATTTTTAGGCGCCCTTCGGCCAGCCATTGCAGGGCCTGGGGATAGATGCGGTGTTCCATAGCCTGGATGCGCGGTATCAGCGTGGTGCCGGTGTCTGTGGAATGAACCGGCACTACGGCCTGGATTACGACCGGTCCCTGATCCATTGTATCTTCGACGAAATGCACGGTTGATCCAGAAAGACGCACTCCGTACCTGATGGCGTCTTCATTGCCCATGCGGCCCGGAAAGCTCGGCAGGATCGAGGGGTGGACGTTCAGGATGCGTTTTTGGTAAGCCTGCACGAAAGTAGGCGTGAGCATAAGCATGTAGCCGGCGAGCACGATGGTATCGGCCCCGGAGTCGCAGGCAACGGCAAGAAGCTCGCGGTCATAGGCTTCGCGGTCTGTAAAATCGGCGTTGCTGCGGGTGTAAGTAGGTATGCCCGCGTTGGCGGCTTTTTCCAGCACCGGGGCGTTGGGTTGATTGGAGATCACAACGCGGATTTTGGCGTCAAGCAGGCCATCGTCAATACACTTGATGATGGCTGCCACATTTGTGCCCACGCCGGAGGCGAGGGCGGCAATTTGCAATGTCATGGAATTTCTCTCGCTTATATATGATTTGTTGCGGCGGAAAATTGCGCCAGGGTACGGTCCAGCCTGTTTCGCACCTCGTCTTTGCCCAGTATGGCCATGGCCCCGGCAAGGTCCGGGCCGTTTACGGAACCGAGCAGTGCTATGCGCATGGCCTGCCCGACGGCTTTGAATTTCACGCCTCTTTCTTCGACGTAGGCGCGCAGGCACTGATGCAGGGTCTCAGGACAAAAGTCAGGCAGTTCATCAATCTTGCCGCCCAGGCAGACAAGGTGTCCGCATCCTTCAGTTCCCAGCAGCGCGAGAATTTCTCCGTCATAGTGAAGCTCGTCCGCAGCAATGAGAAGCGTGCGCATCTGTTCCGCCAGATCCTTCAAAGTACGGGCGCGAGGCTGGAACAGGGAAATGGCACCGAGCAGGAGCGTTCGATCCCGCATCGGCGCGCCCGCTTCTTCCAGGAAAGGGAGAAGCAGAGGGAGAATATCTTCAGGCTTTGCCTCACGCAAGTGTCTTGCGTTTACCCAGAGCAGTTTTTCAGGATCAAAGGCCGCCGGGGAACCGCTCAGGTTTTTGCCGTTGAAAGCGGCAACGAGTTCTTCACGGCTGAATATTTCTTTGTCGCCCTGGCTCCAGCCAAGGCGTACCAGATAGTTTACCAGGGCTTCCGGCAAAAGTCCGTCTTTTTCGTATTCAATGACCGCTTTGGCGCCATGCCGTTTGGACAGCTTCTGCCTGTCCGGGCCCAAAATCATGGGCACATGCCCGAAAACCGGCAAATCCGCTCCCAAAGCCCGGTAGATCAATATCTGCCGCGGCGTATTGTTCACATGATCATCGCCCCGCAGTACGTGCGAGACATTCATGGCGATGTCGTCCACAACTACGGAAAAATTATACGTGGGAGCTCCATCGGCACGGCGCAGTACCATGTCGTCCAGTTCCGAGGCGTCAAATGACAGACGCCCCTTGGCCATATCCGTGAATTCAATGCGTCCCGCCATCGGCGCGGCCAGACGCACCACCCGCCCCGGACCGGGACCGAGGTGAAGATTGCGACAGCGTCCGTCGTAGCGGGGTTTTTCTCCAGCGGCCCGCGCCCTTTCCCGCATGGTTTCCACTTCTTCCGGGCTGCACGCGCACCAGTAAGCGTGCCCGCTCTCCAGAAGCCGTTCGATGTTTTTGTCGTAGATATAAAAGCGCCCGCGTTGAAAAACCGGTTCGTCGTCCCAGTCCAGTTTCAGCCAGCGCATGGAAGACAGGATGGACTCCGTGTATTCCTGCCGCGAGCGTTCAATATCCGTATCTTCAATGCGCAGAAGAAACTTTCCCCCAAAATGGCGGGCCATAAGCCAACAGAATATGGCCGTGCGCGCCCCTCCGATGTGCAGATGGCCGGTCGGACTGGGGGCAAAGCGGGTAATAACTTTTTTTGAAGTTTGATCGTTCATCGGTTCGGGAGGTCTCCGCAAAACGGGCCGATATTCAAAGTTGTCCTGGTCCGTTCCAATGTGAAATGGCGTCCTGTGTCACGCTTTGGCAGTTGTGGCAAGACAGCGCGGCAAGACATCTCAGCAAATATTTGAAATACTTTGTATTTCTGCGCGATGCCTCGTCGCGCTATTCCATTGCCAGGTGCGTTTATGGAAATTTGTGCCTGCAAATCCTTGCCGCGAAACAGGGGCAGGCGGGCTTTGCCCGCCGTTAAGTGAGCATTTCAAGCGTAAATGCTATAGTGTCGCGTCACGCGACAATAGCCGCCCCTCAAGGGAGTGCGCGCCGCCGCAGGCGGCGTGGGCAAAGCAAAAACCGTGTTTTTTGCTTTGCGATCTTCAGGTCTGTTACGACAGTACAGGCCTGACATCTCATTAGTTGCAGACAATGGCTTTGTAGCCTTGAAAAATGCCCTCAGGACTGGTCAGAGAGGGGAAGCCGTCCAGCGAGCCGGGATCGAATTTACCCGATTTTGCGTCAAGGGCAAAGCTGAAACTTATATCCAGCACCTTCTTGTCCTTGATCCATGCCGGAACCTTGTCACCGGCCACAGTCCCGCCAAGGGTGACGAATTCTCTCCCGTCCGCCGCCTTTTTAAATCCCCAGACGGGATTTTGCAGAAGACCGGAGGCAAGATCCTGCATGGTTTTACCCTTGCAGTTGTTCACGGCTGTTTTTTTCACGGAGTCGATTTTTGCTTCTTCGCTGCAGCCGGCGAGGAGCAACAGGGGCAGATAGACAAAGAGGAGCAGATTGCGTGTTTTCACGTCGTTATTCCTTCAGCCGCGCAAATATATGTCGCGTCGTTGATCTGAAAATTCCCATGATTCTCCTTTGCGTTCCGCTTCCCTTTTGCGTTCCTCGCCGGCGGACGCGCAATCCGGGCAGGCCGAGCGCGGGATGTGGATGCATATTGACCAGCCGCCGTAGTGGGTCCTGGTTCTGATAAGCAGCAGCCCCGGACAATGTTCACAGGCGCGCAAACGCTCGTTTTGTTGTTCGTGGATGCCGTCTGTGTCGTAATATATGTCGCGTTCCCTGACAAACCAGCCGTTTTCAAATCTATAGCCCGACGCCGCGTTTCTCGGACGACGTTCAAAGCCAGTGAGCGTGGTGTCCCGGAGGCGGCGTATGTAGTCCATGCTTTCCAGAGAGGTGGCGGCCAAATCGTCCCTCCACGCCGGCTCCACGACCCGGCTGAAATCCATTCCCGCCAGGGACAGGATCACAGCCAGATTCACATAGGGCAGGGCGCCTTGGATGGAATAACCCCCCTCCAGCACCGCGATGTCCGGGTTTATGCACCGGACCATTTCGGCGTAACCGCGCGCGGAGAGGCGCATGTCGGTTATGGGGTCGGAAAAATGGTTGTCCTGTCCGGCGGAATTGATAACCAGATCCGGTTTCCAGGCGTCAAGGATCGGGCGAACGATTTCTTTGGTTGCGAGGAGAAAACCCTCGTCCCCAGTGCGGGGTGGGAGGGGAATGTTGATCGTAGCCCCAAGGGCCTGAGGACCGCCCAGTTCATTGGGAAAGCCGCTGCCCGGATAGAGAGTGCGTCCGTCCTGATGCAGGCTGATATACAGGGTGTCCGGATCGTGCCAGTAGACATCCTGGCTCCCGTCTCCATGGTGGCAGTCCGTATCCACTATGGCCACGCGCCTCAGTCCAAATTCCCCGCGCAACCTCTCCAGCATGATTGCTTCAATGTTGACGGCGCAGAAACCGCGTCCGCCCTGGACGACCTTCATCGCGTGATGCCCGGGGGGCCTTGTAAGGGCGAAGGACTTGTCACATCCGCCAGCGAGAACGAGCCGTCCCGCGCTTATGGCGCTGCCGGCTGAGGCCAGGTGCGGCACTTCAACTATTCTTTCGAAACCGGGTGGACAGAAGTGGACGCGGGAAATGTCGGCCATATCCGCCATATCCGGGCGATGCTCGCTGATGCCCGGAATGTCGAAGAGTCCCTCTTCGCGCAGTTGATCCTGCGTGTAGAGCAGGCGTTCTTCGCGTTCCGGGTGAGTGGGGGATATAGCCCAGTCAAAGGCAGGGAAAATAACAAGGCCGAGACTGTGGGTCGCTCTGAGACAGCCGCTCCCGGTATATTCAGGTCGAGTATCGGACATTATCCTTCCTCCCTGAGAACGAGACCGGCCGCGTATTGGGAGCGGATGCGCAAAATGCGGCCGCGTCGCCCGGAAGGGTCAAGAACGGCGAAAGATTCCGCGAATACCGTCTGCGCCTGCCCGGGTTCCTCGTTCTGAAACGCCTCGGCGAAGGCTCCGGACATATCGCGTCTGGCGTCTTCAAGCCTGTAATCACCGCCTATGTTTTTTTCCACCCGAAAATCGGGAATAGTCATGCGGCCCAGTAAGGTGTCGGCATAAAGCTCCGCCGCCTTGGTAGGTTTTGCCAGGGCCGCGCCCAGAGCATTGGCGAAAGGACTTTCCTCAGGCGCAATCACCGGCAGGCCGAGGGCATTTTCCAGTGCCGGCCGCAAGGCTCCGGCTGGGGCGCCTATGAACATGGCGCACTCCGGCTCAAGTTTTTTATCCACCAGCAATTCGCGTATTGTATAAACAGGTTGAGTATTTATTTCTTCAAGTATTTCAAGGGCTTCTTTCTTGATGCGCTGCAACGCCCCAGCCAGAAAAAGCCGGGCCAGGGCACGGGATTGTGCCTCGGGATCGGCTTGCCCGTTTTTTATTGCCGGGGGACAGGCGGGATCTTCGATCATCAGCCTGATCGCTTGTCGGGATAGTTGCGCATTGCCTACACTGGCTATCTCCAAAACATTCAGGGCGTCTGTCAGGGTCGCCGGTCTGGAAAAGGGCACGCCTTTTTGTTCCGGGTCGAGGGAAAGGGCCGGCCCGGAGCGATCCGGACCTATGCTGACCTCTCCGTTTTTGCAGCGCAAGGCGGAGTCCCCGCCCAAGGCGATGGATCTGGTCCATAGCGTACGGATCAGTGTGGGTCTGCCGCTCACGGTCAACCCCTCCCGCGCGAGCAGGGGTTGCCCTGCCGCGAGCAAGGCGATGTCCGTGCTGGTTCCGCCCATATCAATCATGTACTTGTCAGCAGTGCCGAAAATAGGGGAATCCCTTCCGGAGAGCCCGGCCATGGCCAGGATGCCGAGCAGCCCGGCCGCCGGTCCCGAACCCATGGTGCTTGCCGGGTCCGTCAGGGCTTCGGTGGCGGAAAAAGAACCCGCATCGGCCTTCAGGATATGGATAGGGCAGGTCAGTCCCAGATCGCGGGAGGCCTTTTCCAGGTCGCGGTGGAAGTCGCGGCTTACGGTATAGAGAGCCGCGTTACACCAGGCCGTGTGCAGACGGCGGGGAAAATTCAGACTGCCGCTTGTTTCAAAACCGAGTACAATCGGCGTGTCGGCACCGAATTTTTTGCGCGCTTCAGCCGCCAGACTTTTTTCTAATTCGGGATTTTTAGGGCTGAACTTGCAGACAATGACCAAGGTTTCTGCGCCGAGTTTTTTCAGTGATTCCAAGGCGGCATCGACTGCTTTCGGGTCGGGGACGGCAGTGACGCGCCCGCGGTGATCCTGGGCTCCCGGCAAAATTTTGAAAAGCGGGTCCTGGGGCCAGAACAGGGTGGGGTCGATGCCGGGCCCCGGCAGCGCAAGTACGCCCACGGGCCGGGTGTTGCCGGTGAGCAGGGCGTTAAGGCCCAAGGTGCTGGACACGGTGAGCCTTTTGACTGTGCGCGCGTCAGCCCGGCTTTCCCGTAAAAGCCCTTCCAGAGCCTCGAGGATTCCTGGAAGAACGGTTCCGGCCTGGGTGGGCGCCTTGACCCACGCTACGCAACGGCCGGTTTTCCCGTCCACCAGAGCGGCATCGGTGAAAGTGCCTCCTACGTCAAGTCCGACGAGCATCATTGCACCGCGATATCGACCACGTTTCCACGGCGCTCCACCTTGTGGCCTTTCAAGGCGGCGTTCAAATCCAGAACCAGTCTGGGGCCGGCGCTCTGCCGTCCCAAGCGGACGGCGCGGATAATGCGGTTATTCTGCAGAGGAGGAGTCTTCATGCCTTTCCACACCCCCGGCAGATCGATGACCAACCTGTCCGGGCCGGTCAGAACGAAGGTTTTGCAGGGGAAAGCGTTGTCGGCCTCTATGCGTAGAATGACTTCATCGCCGGAGAAAAGCAGGCTTATGTTTTTCAGGCTATGCGTCCCTTTCTCGGACAGTGTCGCCTG
>JAISZH010000030.1 GCA_031269345.1 Desulfovibrio sp.
TAACAGCCTGATTTTATTCTGGTGCGCAATGCAGGAATCGAACCTGCGGCCTTTGGCTTCGGAGGCCAACGCTCTATCCAACTGAGCTAATTGCGCACATCTGTGCTGTTTATCACGCGCGCTCCTGGTTTGTCACGGAGTTTTCGACCATCGTGTCGCGATACCTGATTGACAGGCCGATATTTTTATGTAATTCTAATTTATTGCAATATTTTATCACTCTGGGCACACTCTTTTTGCGTCCAGAGAAACGCCCGCCGATAGTCCGGTGCGCCGCAAAGCGAAAGCGGCCGGGTGTCTCTTGTCATTCGCGGAATGTCACGATACCGGACGCCGGGTGCTTTGCCGAAGGAGGCGTGAGCAAAGCAAAAAACACGGTTTTTGCTTTGCTCACGCCTGTTACGACAGTGCGGGCGTGATATCTCAATAGGGCGGCGTATGCCAAATCCTTTCCGCCGTTTTTCCCCGACCCGGTTGACGCGGTCTGTTCTTATCCAGGCGCTTCTGCTTCTTTCGTTCTTTCCGGCGAATGTCCGGGGGGAAGTGAGTATAATTGACGATGCCGGGCAGAGCGTGACCCTGGCTGCTCCGGCGGCGCGCATCGTATCCTTGTATGCGGGTCTCTCCGAGTGTCTGGCGGTGCTGGGGCTTGCGGGGAATATCGTCGGCCGCACCAACTCCGACAATACTGTGCCGGCCTCCCTGCCCAATGTAGGCACCCACATCCGCCCGAACCCGGAACTGATCGCGGCCATGGCCCCGGATCTCGCGGTCCAATTCGAGGGGAGGGAGACGGCTCAACCTGCGGAAAACCTGCGCCGCCTGAATATCCCGGTAGCGCGCTTTCGCATATCTTCCTTTGAAGAGCTTTTCTCTTGTCTGCAGCGCCTGGGGGTGCTCTGCGCCAGAGAAGAAGCGGCAAAGGCCGGCGTCAGGAACTTGCGTGAACGTCTGGCAAAGATATCCGTCTTCGCCGCGCAAGGCCGCAAGCCGAAAATCTTCTTCGAGACCCGTTACCCCAATCTGCTCGGCGCGGGCGGCGGACATATCGTTAACGACATCATCGCTGCGGCCGGAGGGACAAATTGCCTTGAGGCTTATCCGGACCGCTTGGTGCGCATAAGCGAGGAGGCCGTTGTTCTCTTTGATCCGGACATATACCTGGTGCAGCGGGGGGACATGAACAAAAATCCCTCCCCTCCCGCCGGACGCGCCCATTTCGCTCACCTGGCGGCCGTGAAAAACGGTTTCGCGCTTATGGTCGAGGAAAGTCTTTATTCCCGCGCCGGCCCGCAAAGTGTGGCGGCAGCGGAGGACCTGTCCCGGGTTATAGCCGCCTGGCGCGAAAAATATGGACCTGGGGAATAAGGCGTCCGCGTTTGGCACCCTGTACGGGGTGGGAGTGGGGCCCGGAGATCCGGATCTCCTTACCCTGCAGGCGGTCAAGGTTTTGCGCTCGGTCCCGGTCATTTTGAGCGCCGCCTCGCCCGGCAAGGAGGAGTCTCTGGCCTTGGCCGTCGCCGCCCCGCATATCCCGCCTCAGACCAGGATTCTGCGCCTGAATTTTCCCATGACCAAGGAGCGGACGCTGTTGGAGCGGGCTTGGGAAAACAACGCCGTCCGTACGGCGGAAATTCTCCAATCCGGACAGGACGCCTGCTTTCTCACGCTCGGCGATCCCATGATCTACAGTACCTTCGGCTATCTGATGCAGACGCTTTCCCGTCTGTACCCGGCCCTTCCGGTGAGCGTGGTGCCGGGGGTCACATCTTTCCAGGCCGCGGCGGCAAAGACGCGCACCGTTCTTTGTCAGGGCAGGGAAAACTTGCTGCTCCTTTCCGGCATCAACAGCGGGGAAGACCTGGTAAAAGCCCTCGAACATGCGGACGGCGCGGTGATCCTGAAAACTTACCGCAACGCTCCGACCATCCGCGAGTCCCTGATCCGGGCGGGCCGGGGTCCGGAGGTAGTTTTCGCCGCCCACATAGGGCACGGGGGCGAAGCAAGCGGGCGGGGCCTGGAATCCATGCCCGACCGGCCGCCTTATCTCTCTCTGCTGATCGCGCCGCCCAGACGCTGAGCCGTTTCCGTCCGTCTTTCCCATCGTCATGCTGCGCATGTACTGTCGTAACAGGCGCGGGCAAAGCAAAAAACTCGGTTTTTGCTTTGCCCGCCGTTAAGTCAGCATCTCAAACGTAAATGCTATAAGCTTGGCGTCCAGCCATTACATTCCGCAAATGTCATGGCACTATGGCACGTTTCCTGCTCTTTACCGGCAAGACCAGCGGCGGGGGAAAATTTTTCCTCTCGCGCCGGGTTCCTCGTATTCAGGGCGGTTTCTCCAGGAGACCGCCTGGCCGTGAGTAGCGGGGACTCCCGTTGCATCAGGCGCGGGACGGCCATGCGTTTGTGTCGTAAGCGCCGGAACGGGCGCTAGTGAGATGTCACGCCTCGCCTGTCGCCCGGCGTGAGGATCTCTTCGCCGGAAAAGGAGACACGCCATGATGAGTTCACTATACATAGGGGCGACGGGTATGGTCAGCCACGGCGAGGGCATAGCCGTAATCGCCAACAATCTGGCCAACGTCAACACGGTCGGCTACAAGCAGGTTTCCCTGCAGTACGCAAATTTGATGAGTCAATTTCTGACGGCTTCGTCCGGCAACCTGACCAACTGCAATCAAAAAGGCATGGGCGCCGCGCCGCTGGAGACGCGCACACTGTTTACCGTGGGTGGTTTTGAGAGAGGTTCGGAGGCCACGGATCTGGCGATTAACGGCATCGGCTTTTTCGGAGTGCAAAAGGACGGGCTTACCCATTACACGCGGGCGGGCGATTTTCGCTTCAGCAAAGAGGGTTGGCTCTTGGACCCCAGCGGCTGGAACGTCTTGGGGCGGGCCATAGTGGACGGGCAAGAGGCCGACGCCGCCACCCCGATCAAGCTGAACCTGAACGATGATGGTATAGGTTACATGCCTTCCCGCGCGACCACGCAGGTCACTTCCTGTTCCAACCTGGGAGGCTTGGCGGATAACAGTTCTTCTCCGGCCAGTTCCTTTTTTTCCCTGGCCTCAGTCTGGGACGGCGCCAGTTCCCCGCCTCTGGGCGAGTCGTCATACGCTTACAGCGAGAATATCCAGTTCTACGACGCCGATGGCGTGCGGCGCAACGCCACCATATACTATGATGCCGCCGGGGAAACCGGGGGGATGAAGGCGGTGGAATACCTGGTGGCCATGGAACCGGGCGAGGACGCATCGGGGCGTGCGGACACGGCTGCTGCCGGCCTGCTTATGGCCGGCACGATCACCTTTGCCTCGAACGGGGAAATGGCGAGCATGACAGCCTTTTCTCCGCCCGCCTCCGGGAACCCGGCGGACCTCTCCGCCTGGACACCCGCGCCCTTGCAGGACGGCTTGCCGGTTTTTTCCGTTACCCCGCGCAATGCCTCGGCCGGACAAAACATCGCTCTGGACATCGGTTACGTGTTCGCGGCCGGGGCGTCCAGCGGAGCGGGGAAAAACAGCGCGGCGGACATAGTCTCTTCCAACGTGTTTCGCAACAACACGGACAAGAGCTTAAAGTCCAGAGCCACTGTGGCGCTGGGCGAGAGCCCGTCCGGACTGTATTATTCCACGGACGGCTATGCCGAGGGTTATCTGAGGTATGTGAACGTGACGCCGGACGGCATCGTGCGCGGCAGCTATTCCAACGGGCAGACTGAAGACCACTGGCGCATCACCATCTACCGTTTTACAAGCCAGGACGGGTTACGCCACGAAGGCAGCAATCATTATTCGGCCACCCCGGCCTCCGGGGCGGTCAGCGAAGGTGTGCCGGGCGAGGAAAACTTCGGCACCCTGGCTGAATACGAGCTGGAGCAGTCCAATGTGGACTATGCGCGCGAGTTCAGCCTGCTTATAGTGACCCAGCGCGGTTTTCAGATGAACAGCAAGGTCGTGACCACCTCCGACCAGATGCTGCAACGCGCCTTGGAGCTTAAGCGATAAGATGCGGCATTCCCCTGCAAATTCCGCGCAACGGGGTTTGCGGTCAGCACGCGGCAACGCCTGATTCGCTTTGCGTTTCCGGATAAAATTATAATTTTTATCCGGAAACAAGTTGTCAGGCGGTCGTCGCGGCGAAGGGGTCGGTAAAGACCCTGGTCCCGAGTTCCGCGTCAATGGAATACAAAAGGGCCGTATTTTCTCCGACCAGGGTGGCCTTGGACAGAATTTCCGAGGCGGTGGCCTCCTCCTCTACCTGTTCGTTCACATACCACATAATGAAGTTGTAGGTGGCGTGGTCTCCTTCCCGCAAGGCAATGGAGGCGATTTTGTCTATCAGGCCGGTTACGGTCTGTTCATGGGCCAGGACTTTCTCAAATACTTCCCGGATGCTTTTGAAGGAGGAGGGCGGCGATTTTATTTCCCCGAATGTAGGCATCGCGCCGCGTCCCAGAAGATGCTGCAAGATGTGGGTGCCGTGCGCCATTTCTTCCTGGGCCTGTACGTAAAGCCAGTTGGCCGCGCCTTTGAATCCGGCGCGGTCCGCGTATGCCGACATGGCAAGATATAGATAGGCGGAGTAATATTCCGCCGTTACCTGCTCGCTTAAGGCTTTGGCGACTGTTTTTTTGAGCATGCTTATTCCTCTTTGGCCTCTTTGCCTCTTTGGCCGGTAGGGAAAAGGTTGTTGAAAGCCCCGTCTTATGCCCAGATCTCAGCATCGCCGGGGGTCTTTCGGTCCTCAAGGAGATACGCGATGCGGGAGATATTGATAAGGTGATAGTAGGTCAGGTTTTCGGCAATGGAGTTGTTGCCCCAGGAGCCGCAACCGAGGGTATTGGTAGCGTTGAGGCCGTTTTGGAAGCTTCCTCCCGCCGCGGCCGCGCATACCTGATTGACAACGATGCGGGAGACTTCCGTCCGTATCCCGGCATACTCGATGTTTTCCCTGCTGTTGGAATGCACCACTATGCTGTGGCCCTTGCCTATTTTATTCAGGTTGTTGCGGGCGATCTCGACCGCTTCTTTCCAGGTGCCGTAACGATAGGCGGTAAGCAACGGGAACATTTTTTCCCAGCCGAGGACGTCATCGCCGTTTGCCGCTTCCACTACGAGAATTTTGGTGCCTGCCGGAACTGCGATGCCCGCCGCCTCGGCTACGGCGGCCGCGCTTTTACCAACCAGATCGCGGCTCATATGCCCGGAGGGAAAACAGGCCGCGCGCAGGGCGTCGCGCTTGGATGCCGGCACGACGTAGGCCATGTTTTTGGAAAAGATGTCCATGATCTTGTCGAAATCGTCTTCGGGCACAATGACGCTTTGTTCTCCGGAACAAATGATGCCGTTGTCGAAGGCGCGGCCGGTGATGATCTTTGGTACGGCGACGGCATAATCCACATCGGAATCGACCAGCGCCTGCACGTTGCCGGCTCCGACGCCCAGAGCGGGCTTGCCGCTGCTGTAAACGGAACGGACCATATCCATGCCGCCGGTGGCGATGACCACGTCCACTGCCTTGGTTAACATTTTTGTGAGCTCAAGATCGGGAATCTCCAGAACCTGGATCACGTTTTCCGGCGCTCCGAGTTTTTTGAGTTCCGCGACCATGTAGTCGACGGTTTTGCAGCCGCATTTCAGAGCCTTGGGGTGCAAGGCGAAAATAATTGGATTGCGGCCCTTAATGGCGAACATGGCATTGGACATGACGGTAACAATGGGGTTTGTCATCGGGGTGACGGCCCCGACAACGCCTACCGGGCTTGCTACTTTGGCAATGCCGGCGGCTTCGTCGCGCTCAATGATGCCCACGGATTTCTTGTCGCGTAGCGACCACCAGATCACTTTGGCCTTGTTCCTGTTTTTGTTGACCTTATCCTCATAGACGCCGATTTTGCTTTCATCCACCGCATCTTTGGCAAGTTCCTCCGCATTGTCGAAGACAGCTCTGGCGCAAGCCTTGACCAACGCGTCCACCTGTTTTTGCGTATATGGCTCAAGAGCGGCGAGGGCCTTGCGGGCCTTCTCAACCCTGGTGGATATATACGCCTGGAATTCCGCCGTTTGAGCCGGTTTTCCCTCTGATGCGAGCGTTTTATTTTCAGGCATGAAATATTCCTCCCTGTCGCGGGTCAAACGATAAAAAGTTGCTGTTCGTTTTTTTCAACAGGTTCCCCTCCCTTCCGAAAACCTGCATGCCGGACAAAATCCGCATCTGCCAAAATGCCAAACTTATGCCGGGAGTGTCAACAATTTATTCGTCCGGTGCCACGAGCGGATGATGAATTACGGTGAACCTCTAAAAACTCGAAATTAACAAATTTTATCACTCGCTCTGAAGGGGAATATTGGCTGAAACCCGTCGTAAACAGAGTTTTTGGAGGTGCCGTTATGGTGAACATTCGACTTGAAAAATGCCTGATACTTGTATAAACGTACCCGGATAAGCATGTCTGGGATAATTTACCGATATTCGCATTGAAAAGTAAACTTTTCCCTGCGGAGGATCGTCAGCCGAAAACGCGGTTTTCGGCTGACTTGCGTCGCTTCGCGGCGACAGCGGCCGCCGCGCCTCAGCCTTTGAATCCGGAACCGTCTGATGATTCTGCATGCCATCTCAGGACTGATTTTTTTATACCTCCTTGTAAGGTTGATTCTCACCTCGCACGTGCGCGCCGCGTTCAAATGCGCGGCCGGGATCGCGCTTTTCGCGATATCGCAACAGCACCTGCTTTTGCGCGCCTTCGCCGGAAGCCTCGCCTCGCCGGAAGCCCCATCCTGGGTGCTGATCCTTCAGAGTCTCCTTTTCGCCACCCTGCTTTTCCTCTTCCTGGTGGTTCTCACGCGGGATTTGGTCCTGCTTGTTCAATACCTCGCCAAACGCGCGATTAAAAGTCCGAAGCCAGAAACACCGGGAGCGCTTTCACCTGAACGCAGAAAAGCCCTGCTCCTCTGTTTTGCCGCCCTGCCCGCGGCCTATGGCGTCAAACAGGCCCTGGCTCTCCCGGTAACGCGCGATATGGAAAAAGTTCTGCCCGGACTGCCCGCCGAGTTGGACGGACTTTGCATCGCCCACCTTTCCGATCTGCATATAGGACCGCTTCTGCAAGAATCCTGGAGTGCCGCGCTGGTGGAAAAAATCAATGACCTGCGCCCGGACCTCATCCTTTTCAGCGGGGATATCGTGGACGGACTGCCGGACCGGCGGGCTGAAAGCGTGGCCCACCTGAAAAAACTGCGCGCGGTCCACGGCATCTTCGCCTGCGTCGGAAACCACGAATATTACGCGAATTTTCACGCCTGGATGAAGGTCTTCCCGGAACTCGGCCTCGCCATGCTCCTGAACAGCCACAGAACCGTGGACATAAAAGGGCAAAAGCTGGTAATCGCCGGGTTAACCGATCCCACGGCCGCGAGCTTCGGCCTGCCGCCTCCCGACTGCCGGGCGGCCCTGCGCGGCGCTCCGGAAAACGTCCCGCGCATCCTGCTCGCCCACCGTCCGACCGGGGCGGTACACAACGCGGCTTTCGGCTTTTCCCTGCAGCTTTCCGGGCATACCCACGGCGGGCAGATACTGGGACTTGACCAGTTCGTGGCGCAGTTCAACGGCGGCTATCTGCGCGGCTGGTACAAGGCGGAGGGCATGCCTCTTTATGTGAACAGCGGGGCCGGGCTTTGGAGCGGCTTCCCCTTGCGCCTCGGGGTTCCCTCTGAAATAGCGCGCATAACCCTGCGAAGGGCTTGATTCTACAAAAGGCATGCAAGGAAATCCGTAAAGCGTATTCCGGCGCTGCCCGCAGGGGCAGGAGGCTGTCGGAGATTTTCAGGTCCAGACGGACGATGGGCGGCGGCTGGGCGATGTACGGAATCGCCATACACAGGATCACGGCCATGCCGGTCAAGGCGGCGGAAAACCAGGGCGCTGCCGGCACGGAAAACCAGGGCGCTTGCGCTATACGACGAAGGACGGAGGGAAGACTCACGTTCCCGCGCCTTCACTGTCTTTCCTTTGGGGCGTGTCTGGGAAACGCTCGTAGATCAGCGGCAGCATGCCGAAAAGTTCCAGCATGCACTCTACCAGAGCGGGGTCGAAATGCTCTCCCGCCTCCTTGCGCAGCAAACCCAGGGCATCCGCGAAGCTCCAGGGTTTTTTGTAGCACCGGGGCGAAACCAGGGCGTCGAACACATCCGCGATAGCCACAATGCGCGCGCTCAGGGGAATGGCTTCCCCCCCAGGTGTTTTTCCGGCAATGGAAGGGTAGCCGCGCCCGTTCCATTTCTGATGATGATGCAGGGCGATATCCTGGGAAAGGCTGGAGATGTCCGAAGCGTCCTCGGCCAGAATGGAAGCCCCGATCTCCGAATGCCCGCGCATGACGGCGAATTCTTCATCCGTCAGTTTCCCCGGTTTTTTCAGGATCAGATCGCTGATGCCCACCTTGCCTATGTCGTGCAGCATGGCGGCAAGGCGGAGGCGGTTCTTTTCGTAGCGGACGCGATCTCTGTTGGGCGTCTCTTCCAGCTTTTCCGCCCACCTCTGGTACAATTCCGCCGCGATGGAACCCACCCGTTCCGCGTGGGGGCCGGTTTCAGAAGGGTCATGCACCGCCGCCATGCGCAGGATGCCGTAAATGCTCTTGCGCTCCAGCACGCTGTGTTCCAGGGCGCTGGACACTTCCCTGGCCAGCAGGCGGGCGTTGAATTCCATACTCGAAGTGAAGGGACAGGGTTTGCCGGTGCGGGGGTCGAGGCTGTTGATGAGTTGCAGGATGCCGGACACCTGCCCCGTCTTGTCGAAAAAGGGCAGGGTGAGCATGGACACGGTGCGGTAGCCCGTGCTTTCGTCAAAGGCGCTGTTGAAGCCGTACGGCGCTCCGGGAGGCAGACGGCGGACGTCGGCCAGATTCAGGGAATCTTTGGCAAGGGCCGCATACCCGGCAATGGAATGTTTGGAAACGGGCATGCGCACGGTGGCGTAGGCGTATTTGTAGGCGTTGTCCACAGGGAACAGGCTGTCGTTGTGCGTATAGGCGAACACGAGATCCTCGCCTTCCGCCAGAAAGATCGTCCCGGCGTCGGCATGGGTGATTTCTCTGGCTTTGGCGAGAATGCGGTCCAGCACTGCGTTCACGTCCCGGTAGCGGGCGATTTCTTCCAGGAACAGCAGCAGCCAGTCGCTGCCGAAGCGGGTGAAGGGAACGGGGCCGGAAGGAGCGAAGCGCATTCCCTCGCGGGCGACGTACACGTTCAACTGGCCCGACTGGACGATGTTCCGCAGCCGGTAATCCAGGGCGTCCAG
>JAISZH010000103.1 GCA_031269345.1 Desulfovibrio sp.
GATGATGCGCCCGGCCCTCTCAGTTTACGCCCGCTCCGGCGTTTAACGGCGCAAATAAATTGCGCTTACGCCTTCGCGGCGGGCGTCCGCTCTCGCGGCCTCCAAGGCAATTTCAAAGTGAAATTGCCTTGGAGGCACCTGTAACTTATTTCAATGTATCATGTATTTCCATATAATTTTGTCCGACAGGTTCCTTGGCGGAAGCTCCGCCGGACAAAACTCCGTTGATTTTTTCAACGGCCTTGTCATACTCAAAGGTCAGGATCAACCGCTCAAGCTCCCCGGCGAATGTGGCCGTGGCCTGGTTGAAAGACACGGTCGGGTATTGCGAGAGCAGGTTGTTCACAGTTTCCGCGTCCATATTGTCCAGGGCGTGTTTCATGGCCTCAAGCGACAGGGCGGCGGCGTCGACCGGCTCTTTTCGCGCCGCGTCTTCAAGTTCCTGCTCCTGCGGCAGGGTCGCGCGGATGGAATCGAGCAGAACCGGCAGTGCGTCCAGGAAATTTTCCATCTCCCGCCGGATCATTATCCCATCGCCGTCCTGGAGTCTTTTTTCCAGTTCCTCCGCGAGATCGGCGAAGCGAATGGCCCCGATCACGCGCGCTGAGCCTTTCAGCGCGTGGACGAGAATGGTGAGCAGGGCGTAATCGCCATGTTTCCAGGCCGAGCGGATCTGGGCGCTCCGGCTTTCCGCGTCCCGGCAGAAATCGGCCAGTATGTCACGGTAGGTTTCCGGTCGGCCACCGGAATTTCTGAGACCGCTGACAACGTCAACCCCCGGGATCTCGTGGATGCGCCTTCTCTTGTCCGTCGTGTCCTTGAGCAATCCGGACAAAACGACATGTTTTTCCTCCGGAAGCCATTTCCTCAAGACGGCGTCCAACCTCGGCATTCTGATCGGCTTGGGAAGGAAGTCGTCAAAGCCGCTTCGCATGAACATATCTTTCTGCTCGGCGGTAACATTGGCCGTAAGCGCAACGATAGGCAGCTTCAGGAAATATTCGTCTTTCCCCTCGCCCAGGCCGCGGATGGCCTGGGTCGTTTCCACTCCGTCCATTTCCGGCATCATGTGGTCCATGAACACGATGTCGTAGCGCTTGCGCGATACCTGCTCCAGCGCCTCTTTCCCGCTTTCGCAGGTGTCCACGCTCACGCCGTATTGGGAGAGCAATTCCCCGGCCACTCTCAAGTTTGTGGGCATGTCGTCCACAACCAGGACCAGCGCGCCCGGAGCGGAAAAAATCGCCTCTTCCGCTACCTCCAATCCGACTTTGGCGGATTCCGGCACCCCGTTTAGGGCATCGGCGAGAGACAAAGCATGGATGGGCACGGTCACCTGGCTGAAGCCGAGACTATTTGAGACGTCTCCGAGTTCTCTGACCACGATCAGACGTTCGGCCAAAGCTTCCCGCCCCAAGGCGTTCACACATTCTCCCACATGCCGGGAAGGGAGGAAGGCGTAATCGTAGACGCCGTTCCTGAATTTCGAGATGAAGCGCGGCAGGCTGTCGACCCGCGTCAGCCTGAAGATGCCGAGGTCTTTGAAGGCAAGCGCGGCATAGGCCAGGTGCATCTCCCGCCTTTCATAGAGCAGCACGCGCTTCTGCCGGGGATTCTCCACGGCCGCCGACCTTTCCTTGTTTTCGTATTGCTGGACGATGGAGGCGGTGAACACGGAACCCTTGCCGTAGGAGCTGGTCACGGAGATTCTGCCGTTCATCGCGCGGCAGAAGGTGTTGGCTATGGAGAGCCCGAGACCCGCCCCTTCCACCTTGTAATCCCGGTGCGCCTCCAGGCGTGTGAACAGGCTGAAGAGTTTGTTGATGTCCTCCTCTCTGATGCCTATGCCCGTGTCCTTGACCCGGAAATGCAGTTCCGCGTTGCCGTTGCGGCAGGCGGACAGCTTTACCTCCAGGGCGATAAAGCCCTCCCGCGTGTATTTCACGGCATTGCTGATCAGGTTCAGCAAAACCTGGCGCACGCGCGCCTCGTCCCCGATGAGCACTTTCGGCACGGCACACTCAACGTGCGCGAAAAAATCGATTGATTTGGTCTCCGCCAGCCTGGCGCGGGTGATATTGATTACATCGGCGATCAGTGTCGGGAAATGATAGGGTTTGGCGGCCAGTTCAAGCTTGCCGGACTCCACCTGGGAAAAGTCGAGGATGTCGTTGACGATGCCGAGCAGAGCAACTCCGGACCGCTTGATGATCGAGATGTATTCGCGCACGTCGTAGGCGAGGTTTTTGCGCGACACAAGTTCCGCCATGCCGATGATGGAGTTGAGAGGCGTGCGGATCTCATGGCTCATGCGCGCGAGAAAAGAGGATTTGCTTTCGCTTTTTTCCTCGGCGCGCACCTTTTCCGCGCTGAAGCGGACGATAAACACGCAGGTGAGCGCGGTCAGGAGCATGCCGAGAAGGATCATCGCCGCGGCCATCAGATGCACGTCGTGATAATACAGGGAAAAGGGTATGACGGTGCCCAGATACCAGCCGTTACCCATCTTCTTATAGAAGGCTACGGACGTTTCGGCTCTGTCGTCCGGTATTTCCACCTCGGAAATCTCTTTTTGTCCCTGCATGAGCAGATCGGCGACGGCTGCATGCGCCGGGTTTATGCCGCGCATGGAGCGGCCGACATAGCTCCTGTCAGGATGGAGGGCGAACGTGAGATTCGGTGTAAGCAGCACCCAGTAGCCGGCGCCGTCCGGGAAAATTCCTGCCGGATACCGGGACATCTCCGTCTCCAGCAGTTTCATGACCACGGCAAGTACGCCGATCTGCTCCCCCGAGGCGCCGAACAGGACCTTGGACACGGATACGACGATGTCTCCGGTGCGGCTCTCCGCGAAAGGCGTGGAAAGCGCCACCCGGCCGGGATCGAGTTGGGCCGTGACGTACCAGTCGCGCTGCGTCGGATCGTAGCTTTCCGGCTGATCGGGCAGCTCCTTTGCCCGGCCGGAGACGAATTCGCCCCGGATATAGCCGAATACGTCCATAAATACCGGAGCGTCGGCATGGCCGCGCGTGAACCAGTCGGTCAGCCCGACCAGATACTGTCTGATTTCTTCCTGCGGCTGCCCGGCGTCTATCCTGTTCTGAAGCGAGAAAGCGGCCGTCAGCAGCATGACCGAGGCCACGCGCTGACGCGCGTTGAGAATGTTTTCCGTTAACTGCAGGGTTTCTCTGACGTTCATCTTCAGATGCTTTTCCACGATGCCGACCGCCAGGTGGTAACTGACGACGACCATAAGGGCGGACGCGAGGCAGGTGAGCAGCAGTTTGCCCGCGGTCAGACGGAAAAGCTGTCTGAAGTTCAAAATTAGTGTTCCTTTTCGGCAAAGCGGTCGGAAGCGGCCACGAACACCTCTGTGAGCAAGGGATCGAACTGGCGGCCGCCTTCTTCGGATATTATGCGCACGGCACACTCATGCGTGAAGGCCGCCTTGTAGGGACGCACCGAAACCAGGGCGTCATAGACGTCGGAGAGCGCCATAAGCCTGCCCTGCAAGGGTATCTCGCGACCCGCGATGCCTATGGGGTATCCGGCCCCGTCCCAGCGTTCATGATGGGTTCCGGCCATGATCCGGGCATGGGTGAGAAAGGTGCTCTCTTCGGTCTCACGCTGTATTTTTTCGATAATCTTCTCCCCGAAACTCGTATGCTTTTTCATCTCGTCGAATTCTTCCATCGTCAGCTTGCCTTTTTTCAGGAGAATGGAGTCGGGCACGGCGATTTTCCCCACATCGTGCAATTGCGCCGATTGCAGGAACAAATTCGTGTCCCAGGTCTGGACGACGTCTCTGTATACGTCCCTTGTGTGCATTTCCTCGAGCAGACGGCGCAACACATGCTCGGTGCGCGCGACATGGCCGCCGGTCATGTCGTCTCTACATTCCACCAGGTCGCTCACCGTGCGCAGCACGGATCTTTGCAGATTCAGAATTGTGCCTACTTTCTCTTCGACCAGCCGGAGGAGATTTCCGTTCAGTTCCTTGAGCTCGAATCTCTGTCTCGCGAGTTGCAGTTGCAGGTCCACGCGCTTGAGCAGCAGGAAAGGAGAAAAGGGTTTGCTCAGGTAATCCACGGCTCCCAAGTTCAGGCCCGCGATCTCGCTGTCCGTGTCCGAACGGGAAGTGAGGAAGATGACCGGAATGTCGCGCGTTCTTTCGTTCTGTTTCAGAAACGTGATGGCGTCATAGCCGCTCATTCCCGGCATCAGCACGTCAAGGAGTATCAGATCCGGCAGACATTTTTCAAGCAGTTGGAAAAGTTTATGGGCGTCCGGCACGGTGAAGACATCGTAGGTGTCCATGAGCGTGTTTCGGGTGAGCTTCAGGATGATGGGGTCATCGTCCGTGATGACTATTGTTCTTCTGTTCGACATGTGTCTACCCCCCCTTGCGGCAGCACATTGTAAAAAATGATTTTTAAAGCAATTAACGCTTGAAGCAGTTCACTTACGGCTGGCGTCCGCTCTCGCGGCCGCCGGAGCGCTTTCAAAATGAAATTGCTCTGGCGGAACTCCGCAAGGGGATGCGCACCGCTTCGCGATGCGCCGGCCTTACAGTTGCCGCTTACTGATTTCTGCGTAAATCAGTAACGCCTGCTACGGCAACAGGCGTAACATTTTACCAGGTGCTTGGGCTGCTGGGGTTTAATGTCGGGAACAAGGGTGAAACAAGTTGAGAGTTTTTTGTCCGGCGAGTCAATCTTTCCCCTTTTGCCGGACCTGAAAAACGGGAGGTCTGAGAAACCCGCCTGCGCTGCGGAGAACTTCTGTCTCTCTCTGCGTATTCTGCATTATATAAATACGTCATACGTTAATGTCAAGTGGTTTTCGGACCAGAACGACAGCGTGAATGCGGCGCCCGGTTTTGACGAAAACCCCTTCATGGTCTGAAACCTTTCCCTTTATGGAGATTTCCGCTTGACGCCGGTCTATCCTTGCATATAGTATTTTACCCTTGAGATGGTGTACCCGGACACCTTTGAGATGGTGCACCCGGATACCTTTGAGATGATGTACCCGGACACCTTTGAGATGATGCACCCGGCCCTCTTCAGCCTACGCCGCTCCGGCGTTTAACGGCGCAAATAAATTACGCTTACGCCTTTGCGGCGGGCGACCGCGCTCGCGGCCGCCGGAGCGATTTCAAAGTGAAATTGCTCTGGCGTTTCGGTAATCACTTCCTTATAATAGGAGAAAGGAGAATATCATGAGTGACGAGAAATTACATGTTTCCAAGACACAAAAGCTGACTACCACGGCCGGGGCGCCCGTTGCGGACAACCAGAACGTCGGCACGGTCGGAGCGCGCGGGCCTATGACCCTGCAAAACGTATGGTTTATGGAAAAACTGGCCCACTTCGACCGCGAGGTGATCCCGGAACGGCGTATGCACGCCAAGGGTTCCGGGGCATACGGAACGTTCACCGTAACCGGGGACATAACCCGCTTTACCAAAGCGGCCGTATTTTCCAAAATCGGCAAAAAAACGGATCTGTTCGCGCGTTTTTCCACGGTGGCCGGGGAACGCGGGGCGGCGGACGCGGAACGCGACATCCGGGGGTTCGCAGTCAAGTTCTATACGGAGGAAGGCAACTGGGATCTGGTGGGCAACAACACCCCGGTCTTTTTCTTGCGCGATCCGCTGAAGTTTCCCGATCTGAACCACGCCGTGAAACGCGATCCGCGCACCAACCTGCGCAGCGCGCACATCAACTGGGATTTCTGGACCTCGCTTCCCGAGGCCCTGCATCAGGTCACCATCGTCATGAGCGATCGCGGCATTCCGGCAACTTACCGGCATATGCACGGGTTCGGCAGCCATACCTTCAGCATGATCAACGCCGAAAACGAACTGGTCTGGGTGAAATTCCATCTGGTCTGCAAACAGGGCATCCGCAACCTGACCGACGCCGAGGCCGAGGAACTGATCGGCAAAGATCGGGAAAGCCATCAACGGGACTTGTACGAAAGTATCGAAAAAGGCGATTTTCCGCGCTGGACCATGGCCATACAGGTCATGCCCGAAAAAGACGCCGCCGCATACCAATACCACCCCTTCGACCTGACCAAGGTCTGGCTGCACAAGGACTATCCCCTGATCGAAGTCGGCGAGTTGGAACTGAACCGCAACCCGGAAAACTATTTCGCGGAGGTGGAGCAGTCCGCCTTCAATCCCGCCAACGTGGTTCCCGGCATCAGCTTTTCCCCGGACAAAATGCTCCAGGGACGCCTCTTTTCATACGGCGACGCCCAACGCTACCGCCTGGGCGTCAACAACCACCTCATTCCCGTGAACAAGGCCCGCTGCCCGACGCACAGCTACCACCGCGACGGACAGATGCGTGTGGACGGCAATTTCGGCAGTGTTCTGGGTTATGAGCCTAACAGCTACGGGGAATGGAAGGAACAGCCGGAGTTCCGCGAACCCCTGCAGAAAGCGCCGGGGGCAATCGGGGTCTGGAACTTTCGCGAGGACGACGACGATTATTACTCGCAGCCGGGGTTGCTGTTCCGCATCATGTCCCCGGCGCAGAAACAGGTCCTGTTCGAAAACACCGCCCGCGCCATTTGTTCCGCCCCGGATAATGTCAAAATGCGCCATATACTGAACTGCTACAAAGCGGACCCGGACTACGGCAAAGGCGTGGCCGGAGCTTTGGGACTGGATGTCAAAGACATCGTAACAGGCTGAAACTATTAATTAATTAATTCTGCATTATTCCAATTCCGGATAAAATTGAAGCAGTTTTATCCGGAATTAAGCCTGTCCGGGCATACGTTACAGATTTCCGCATGGAAATCTGTAACGTATGCCCGGCGGTCGCTGCCGCCGCGAAGCGGCGCAAGTCAGCCGAAAACCGCGTTTTCGGCTGACGATCTTACTGCCATACCGCCTGCGGCGGCGCGCCGGGCTTGTCCGCCCGGCGGATAGTACGCTGTTTGATACGCATTTTTAAATGTTACAGTGTACTACGTTAAAAAATTTACTTTTTAACGCGTATATCAGTCATAGCGATTCACGATAAAAATTGTCATAAAAAGAACGTTAGAGCAATTTCACTTTGAAATTGCTCTGGCGACCGCGAAAACTGACGCCCGCCGCTAAGGTGTAAACGCAATTTATTTGCGCTGTTAAACGCCGAAGCGGGCGTAAGCTGGAGAGGGCCGGGTACACCATCTCAAAAGTAAAATGCTGTAGATGAAAATTATTTTTGTCAGTTACCAGGCGCTCGACAACAACAGCGGCATGCATATTTTTCATCTGGCGAACACTCTGACCGCTTTAGGCGCGGAATGCGCCGCCTACACGCCGGGGAGTCCGGATGCGGCGAACATGCACGGTGAACCGTTGTTCCGCGTTTACGGCGCGGAGTTGCCGCCGCACCGTCTGGCGCGTATTTTGTCCATAAAACATGATGATTCTCTTGTCCATCTCTGGACTCCCCGGGAGATTTCGCGCTGCATGGCCGAACCCCTGGCCGCGGCTCTCGGCGCGCCTCTCGTGGTGCATATGGAGGACAACGAGGAGAGTATCTTCAACTCCAACCTCGCACTGTACCCGGACGTGGACCCGGACGACCAGACGGCGTGGCTGCCGCACGGGAGACTGTGCGGCTTGTCACACCCTGTGCGTTACAAAGAATTGCTGGCCCGCGCCGCGGGGTATACCTGCGTTATCGATTCGCTGCTGGATTTCAAGCCGGCGCATGTGCCGGGCCATGTTATACGCCCGTCATGCGAGGAGGAAGTGTTTGACATGCCGCCGCATTCCCTGCCGGAAGAAAAAGTCCGTTTGGGCATCGCGCCGGAAAGCCCGGTGATTTTTTATCCGGGGGGCATGCACCTTAGCAATTATGAGGAAATCTACAGCCTTTATTCGGCGGTGTGCATGTTGCGGCAGGCTGGTTTGCCGATTCGGATCATCAAGCACGGGCGTTACGCCGTAGATTTGTCGGCATTGTCCGGCATGCAAGGTCTGGGGGACTGTCTCGCTGATATCACGGATACGGCAAAACCGTCGGACATTCCGCGCATCATGCTGGCGGCGGATTATCTGGTGCAGCCGGGTATCGACAACGCGTTCAACCATTACCGTTTTCCCTGCAAACTCCCCCTGTTTCTGGCTTCCGGCAGGCCGGTGATCCTGCCGAAATCCAATCTGGGCCGGCTGTTGACGCACGGTAAAAATTGCCTGTTGCTGGAGGGCGCATCCGACCCTGCGGACGAGATATGCGCGCTGCTCCTTCTGCTGATCAAAAATCCGCGACTGGCGACGGCAATAGGGACGGCAGGGCGTGAGTTCGCGCGGGGATATTTCAGTTGGCGCAAAACGGCCGAGAGCCTGTACGTTTTTTACGGGGAAATTCTGGAGCGCCACAAACGCGGGATGACCGACACGGCCGGAGTACGCTGTAACATTTGATGATCCCTTTGCGTTCCATCTGTTCCGCAAACAGCAAAAAAAGTGCCTTCTCCGCTCCGCTTTTTCCCAGACTTTCGCGAAAAGCCCGGATCGTCCTGGCGTCCGGAACCTTTGGGCCAAGCGACAAGCCCGGAAAACGCTGAAAACTCAAACGGTCATTAATTTGGTGTTTCATATACCATAGATATAACATAAATATAATTATTTCAAGCTGTTTTTCCCAACTATCAAGAAATATTACAGGGAATTCCATAACAAAACAGTTGGAGTTTTTAGAGGTTCCCGCAAATAAATTGCGTTTACGCCTTCGCGGCGGGCGTCCGCTCTCGCGCATATATCAGTAACGTCCCTGCGCCGGCCGATCCCCGAAAAACGGAACGGCTCCGCCGCGTAAAAAAAGGCGCGGATTTTGCAAACAACGCGCATGGACGTTTTTTCTTTTGACGCGGGCCTCGTGGCCGGCTTTTTCCTTACCCTGATGCGGATAAGCCTGGTGATTTTCCTCCTACCCTTTTACGGCGGAGAATATATCCCGGTCCAGGTCAAGGCGGCCCTGTGCCTGGTTCTCAGCATGGCCTTGTGGCCCAATCTCTCCTTTCCGGGCGAACTCTTCCCGACGCACCCGGCCGGCATCGCCCTGATGATCCTGACGGAAACGGTGCTCGGCCTTGTCCTTGGCCTTTGCGTCCATTTCATTTTCGCGGCCGTCCAGACCGGAGGGGAGATTATGGGGTTCCAGATGGGCTTCACCATGGTCACCCTGGCGGACCCCTCGTCAGGCGCCCAGGTGAGCGTAACCTCCCATCTTTTGTACATGGTCGCGCTCCTCATTTTTCTTGCCATGGACGGGCACTTGCACCTCTTGCGGGCGCTTGCGGATTCCTTTGCCCTCATTCCTCCCGGCGGTCTCACCGTAAACGGCAGCCTGACCGCGGATATGCTGAACTTTTCCGGCACAATGTTCTCTCTGGCCGTCAGAATAGCGGCCCCGGTCATGGCCGCGCTGCTCACTGTGGAACTGGCGCTGGCCCTGATGGGCAGGGCCGCCCCGCAAATGAACCTGCTCACCCTCGGCTTTCCGATAAAAATCGCCGTGGGCTTTTTTTTCATGAGTATCCTGTTCGGCATAATTTCAATGCGCATGGAAGAGCTGATCTTTGAACTCAGCCCGCTCTTCAAGCGCGTAATGGGCTCGGCCCGCGCGCCCATGTAGAGCCATTAACGCTTGAAGCGGTTCACTCGTTTCATTCGTGACCTGCTCTGGAGCAATTAACGCTTGAAACAGTTCGCTTCGGCGGGCAAAGCCCGCCTGCTCCTGTTTCGCGGCAAGGATTTGCCCGCAAATCCTTGCAGAGCGGTTCACTCGTTTCATTCGTGACCTGCTCTGGAGTAATTAACGCTTGAAACAGTTCGCTTACGGCGGGCAAAGCCCGCCTGCTCCTGTTTCGCGGCAAGGATTTGCGGGCAAATCCTTGCAGAGCGGTTCACTCGTTTCATTCGTGAACTGCTCTAAAACCCCTCGGGAATCAATTCAACAGGGACGGAAAGACATATGGCGCGTGACCCGTCAAAAACAGAAAACGCCACACCCAGGCGCATCAGCAAAGCGCGTACCGAAGGCAACGTCCCAAAATCACAGGAAGTGGTAAAGGCGGTGTCCATCCTGGCGGGCCTTATCGGCCTGACCATCTGCCTTAAATATATGAGCTCGGAACTTTTGGATATTTTCCGCCATTTTCTGGGCTACGCCCCCGCCTACCGGGATCTGAACGATGCCGGGATATACAATCTTGGCTTTCGTATTTCCCTTTCCCTGGCCAAAACCATCCTGCCCACGATCCTGCTGATCGGCCTTCTGGTTTTTGTCTCCCTGCGCCTGCAAGTCGGAAAACTCTGGACCACAAAAGTCTTCCAGTTCAAGCTCTCGCGCTTCAACCCCATTAACGGCATAAAACGCATGTTCGTCTCCGTAGACACCCTGCTGCGCCTGGGTAAAAGCCTCCTGCAGGCCCTGTTCATCGGCCTCGCCCCCCTGCTGGTCATCAAGGCGGAAATGCGGAACTTCCCCGAACTCTATTACATGGATGCAGCCGGCATAGCCCACTATATTCTGGACATAGGCAGCCGCATGGTTATCTACGCCCTCGTCCCCATGATGATCATCGCGGTGGCGGACTTTTTCTATACGCGCTGGGACTATGCGCAAAACCTCAAAATGAGCAAGGATGAGATAAAAGACGAACGCAAGCAGATGGAAGGCGACGAGGTGATCAAGGGCCAGCTCCGCCGGAAAATGATGCAAATCTCCATGCGTCGCATGCTCAAGGACGTGGCCAAGGCGGACGTGGTCATCACCAACCCCACGCATATCGCCGTAGCTTTGCGCTACAACCCCATGGAGGCCCCGGCGCCTGTCGTCGTGGCCAGAGGCGCGGACAGAATTGCCGAAAAAATAAAAGAAACGGCAAGGCAGCACGGGGTCCCCATCCGGGAACACAAAGCTCTGGCACGAGCTTTGTATAAGCAGACGGACATAGGCGATTTGATCCCTCAGGAACTCTTCCGGGCAGTGGCCCTGATCCTGGCGCAAATCTGGAAGGCGAAAAATCCGGGGAAAAATCCGGGCATGTAAAACAGGCTCCGGGACTAGGCGCGCAAGGGCACTTGCGGAGACGACAAAAAACAGCGCGGCCCAGACGGGGAGTTGACCCGGGAAAACAGATGAAAAAAACAGCCGTCGTCGCTTTGACGGCGGATTACACGGGGCGTCAGTAATATGGCAGGCAAAACAATACCGAAAATAAACTATCAGAGGTTCGCCTCCCAGGGGGATTTGCTGCTCGCGGGCGGAGTGGTGGTGATCCTCATGGTTATGCTCGTGCCCATGCCCACCATAGTGCTTGACTTCATGCTCTGCATTTCCATATCCCTGTCCATGCTCATACTGATCACCTCCATGTTCATGCTTTCGCCCCTGGAATTCTCCATTTTCCCATCTCTTCTGCTGGTCACCACCCTTTTGCGCCTCGCCCTCAACGTGGCCTCCACTCGCCTCATCCTCTTGCACGGCGACAAGGGCACGGACGCGGCCGGGACGGTCATCCAGGCGTTCGGCGAGTTCGTCGTGGGCGGAAGCTACATCATCGGCGCGGTCATTTTCCTCATCCTCTTCATACTGAACAAAATAGTCATTACCACCGGCACCACGCGCATCGCCGAGGTGGCGGCGCGCTTCACGTTAGACGCCATGCCCGGCAGGCAGATGGCCGTTGAGGCCGACTTGAACGCCGGCCTGATCAATGAAGACGAGGCCGTGGCCATGCGCAAAAACATCCGCAAAGAGGCGGACTTTTACGGAGCCATGGACGGCGCGGGCAAATTCGTGCAGGGCGATGTAAACGCCGGGTTGTTCATCACCTTTGTCAACATCGTCGGCGGCGTTCTTCTGGGAGCGCTCCAAAAGGACATGACCTGGCAGCAGGCGTTGCAGACGTACAGCCTGCTGACCATCGGCGACGGGCTGGTTTCCACCATCCCCTCGATCATCACCTCGACCGCGGCGGGCATAATAGTCTCCCGCGCCGCCGCCGAGGCCAAGATGGGCGAAGAATTCATCGGCCAGCTCACCTATAATCACCGGGCCATGAACCTGGTGGCCGGGGTGCTCCTGCTTTTCGCCCTGACCCCGGGGCTGCCCGCCCTGCCCTTCCTCGGCATATCCCTGACCCTTTTCCTGATAGCCAGGGTTTCCGTCCGGTTCAAAAACGAGGATGCCCCTGCCGGGGCTGGCGCCGGCAAAGGGGCGGCGGCGAAAGGAAAGACGCAGTCCGCCTCCGGCGCCTCCGCCGGCGGAGCAAGCGGCGCCGGCGCGCCTTCCGCGGATACCCCGGAGGAAGTGCAGGCCCTTCTGCCCCTGGACACTCTGGAGCTTGAGGTCGGCTACGGGCTGGTGCCCCTGGTGGATGAGAGCCAGAACGGCAATCTTCTGTCGCGCGTGCGCTCCATCCGCAGACAGTTCGCTCTGGATATGGGGGTAATCCTGCCCTCCATGCACCTGCGCGACAACCTGCAACTGAAACCCGGCCAGTACAGCCTGCTCATCAAGGGCAACGAGGTGGCTTCGGCTGAAATACTTGTGGACCACCTCCTGGCTATGGACCCCGGCAACGCCCGCCACAATATAAAAGGCGTGGAAACACGCGAACCGGCCTTTAACCTGCCCGCTCTATGGATACCGGAATCCCGCAAGGACGAGGCCATGCTGGCCGGATACACGGTTGTGGACCCATCCACGGTAATCGCCACCCATCTCACGGAAGTCTTCAGGCGGCATCTTGCTGACTTCATCGGACGCCAGGAAACCCAGACACTGTTGGACAACCTGGCAAAAACCGCTCCCAAGGCGGTAGAGGAATTGAGCCCCGGCACCCTTTCCCTGGGGGTCGTGCAGAAGGTCCTGCAAAACCTGGTGCGTGAAAACGTATCCGTGCGCGACCTGCTGAGCGTCGTGGAAACCTTGTCCGACCACGGGCATGCGACGAAAAATTCGGAAGTGCTTACGGAATACGTGCGCGAACGCCTCGCGCGGACCATAGTTAAGCCATACCTGGACAACAGAGGTTCGCTGCCGATCATCACTCTGGACGCCAAAACCGAGCAGCTTTTGCAGGAATCCCTGCGCCAGACGGAAAACGGCGCCTACCTCGCCCTCTCCCCCGGAGTCGCGCAAAAGCTCATCCAAAACATAAACAAGACGGTGGAAGCGGCGGTGAACACGGACGGACAACCCGTAGTGCTGGTTTCACCCCTCACCCGTCCCCATCTCGCCCAGCTTGTCATGCGTTTCCTGCCTTCTGTCCCGGTCATTTCCCAGGCCGAGATACCTAATGACATCCGCTTGACTTCCATAGGCGTCGCGGGAGTTGACTGATGCAAGTCAAAAGTTTCAGCGCGAAAAGCACCAAAGAGGTGCTGGCCCTGATCAAGGAGGAACTCGGCCCGGACGCGGTAATTCTCGACACCCAGGAAGAAGACGGCCTGATCACCATGACCGCCGCCCTGGAACGGGAAACTGCGCGCCGAAACCCGTCTGCCGCAACGCACGGGGCGGCTTGCGGGCAGGCGCGGGCTTCGGAAGATCCGCAAACGCCGCGAAGCGCAACCGCTCCAGGCGAGCGGGAGGAGCAATACCGGCCCGGCCGCTTCGCCGTCTACCCGCAAAACTCCGCGCATCCGGCATGGGAACAGGAGGCGCTGCCAGCCGGCTGGCAGCGCTGGCACGAGGAATGGAGCAGCATCAAAAGCCATCTTCTGGCTTTGATGAAACCGGCCATGCGCCTGGACAGCCTGCCGCCGAGACAGCGTCTGGCCATAGAATTCCTGCAGCGCGAGGGGGTGGATGACGCGGCGGTGATGCATCTGTGCGGCATGCTTCAACGCGATCCCTCCGTCTCCATCCTGTCCCCCCTATCCCGGCTGGTGCCCATGTCCGCCTGGGACAAGGAAAACTGGCGCCAGTCCATCCAGGTGATCGCCGGGCCCTTCGGCGCCGGAAAAACCTCGGTGGCCATCCGCCTGGCCCTGACCCTGCGCAAAACGACCCCCGACATGCGCATCTGCCTTTTGAACGCGGACCCCACGCGCGGCAACGGGCGCCTGCTTCTGCGCCATTATTGCGAACTCTCGGAACTGGCGTACAAGGAAGCCGCAACCACGCTGGATCTGGTCGGCGCCTTAAACCAGGCCCTGGAAGAAGGCTTTGACCGGGTGATCGTGGATATGCCGGGACTTGCGCGCGGACGCTACCTGAGTTCTCTGCTCGCGGACTCCGGGTTGGCCGGGCTTAACGGGGCCGGGCCGAAAGGCATGGCCGTTCATCTGGTCCTGCCCCCGCATTACGGCGGCCTGCAACTCAAGGGGATTCTGGAACGCTACCGCACGAACCACTCCGGAAGCATCATCTGGACCAAGCTCGACGAAGCCGAGCATTACGGACAGGTGGTCAACGTGGCCGTGGACAGCGGACTGCCCGTCTCCGCCCTCTCCTTTGGGGCGGGCCTGGGGAATTCCCTGGTGCCGGTAAAGGAAAACATGCTTTGGAGGCTGATCTTCAAAAGAGAGCTGCCCCTCGGCCGGTGAGGGCCAATCCGGCGCCTTCGCCTGTTTGGTGAAAGTCGATAACGGCATGCCCGGCACAGCCGGGCGTCAAGCGGGAATCTCCCTGAAGGGGAGAGGATAAATACCATAAAGGAATTTTTGATGAACACTGAACTGCCTCTGGTCATCTCCGTCACCTCCGGCAAAGGCGGAGTGGGCAAGACGAACATTTCGGTCAATCTTGCCAGCCGCCTCGCCGCGGACGGCAAAAGGGTAGTCCTGCTTGACGCCGATCTCGGCCTGGCCAACGTGGACGTGCTGCTCGGCCTGACGCCGGCGCACAACCTCTTTCATCTTTTCCACGAAGGGGTCAGCCTCTCCGACGTCCTCATGGACACCCCGTACGGTTTCAAGATACTTCCCGCTTCCTCCGGGGTGAGCGAGATGCTTTCGCTGTCGGCCGGGCAAAAAATGACCCTGCTTGAAGCCATGGACGAGTTGGAGGACGCGGTAGACTATCTGATAGTTGACACGGGCGCCGGCATCAACGAGAACGTCATGTATTTCAACCTTGCGGCCCAGGAGCGACTGGTGATATTGACTCCGGAGCCGACCTCGCTGACCGACGCCTACGCCCTGATCAAAGTGATGCAGCAGAATCACGACGTCAACGACTTCAGGATCCTGGTGAACATGGCCGGCGACGACAAGTCCGCCCTGGACATTTTCCGCCGCCTGTACCGGGCCTGCGATCATTTCCTTTCCGGAGTCGGCCTGGACTATGTGGGCATGGTTCCAAGGGACGCCGGAGTGCGCAAGGCGGTAATCAGCCAGAAGCCGTTTTGCGCGTTGGACAAGGACGGACCAGCCTGCCGCGCCGTGTCCAACATAGCTAAAACCATACAAAGCTGGGATGTTCCACATGCCCTTGACGGCAACATCAAATTTTTCTGGAAACGCCTCCTCTTCCGGCAATAGAGCCGCAGAGGCATGGGAACTCTTCGGCGACGGCGCCCTTGCCTGGCCGGAGTGCAGCCCAGCGCAACAGGAGAAAATAGTCCGGCACTTCGCTCCCAAGGTCAAATACCTGGCCTTGCGTCTTAAGGCCCGCCTGCCGCGCAACGTGGAGCTTTCCGACCTGATCAGCTCCGGCACCTTGGGGCTTATGGAATCTTTCATCAAATTCCGGCCGGGACTGGGCGTAAAATTCGACACCTACGCGGAAAACCGCATCCGCGGCGCCATGCTTGACGAATTGCGGCACATGGACTGGTTCCCCCGTTCCCTGCGCAAGGTGGTGCGTACCCTGGATGAAGCCGTACACAAGCTGGAACGCGAAACCGGGCTGACCCCGGACGAGGAGGCTCTGGCGGACGAGACGGGCCTGAACATCGACGAAGTGCGCGAAGGACTGGAAGCCCTGCACAACCAGTTTACAGTCTCTTTGGACCTTATCCAGGAATCGCTGATACCGGCCGAAAATTCCTTGGGCGACGAGCCTTTTGTCTCCGCGTCATTCAGCGAGATCGTCAGCAGGATCGCGGGGCTTGTCGGGCGATTGACAGCCCGGGAAAAGCTGGTATTGTCGCTCTATTATGCAGATGAGCTGAACATGCGTGAAACAGCGGAAGTTATGGGCATCACAGAAGGCAGAGTGTCCCAGTTGCATGCGCAGGCGCTGACCCGCCTGCGCCGCGAGTTTAATACGCGTTACGGGGAAGCGGTCAAGCGGTAACCGCAAAGGAGAACAACACATGCCATTTAATCCCAACATGCGGGTGCTGATTGTAGATGATTTTTCCACCATGCGACGCATCATAAAGAACATTCTGCGCCAACTCGGTTTCACCAACGTGGTCGAGGCCGACGACGGAACCACCGCCTGGGACGTGCTGAACAAAGACAGGGTGGAATTCATCATTTCCGACTGGAACATGCCGCAGATGACGGGCATTGATTTGTTGCGCAAGGTGCGCGCCAGCGAAGAATTCGCCGATTTGCCCTTCCTCATGGTCACAGCCGAGGCGCAGCAGGAAAACATAATCGAAGCCGTGCAGGCCAAAGTGTCGAACTACATAGTCAAACCTTTCACCGCCGAAGTCCTGAAGCAAAAAATAGACAAAATTTTCCCATAAGGGCACGCGCATTGCGGAGCAGCCCCTTCCCCCGCGCCGCCCTGAAAACAGCGCTCCCGCCCTGGAGCGGGACGGTGCCCGCTTATGGCCCCTGACGAAAAAACCTCGCCGGCCGCCGGCAAAGACCCGGCTTCGACAGCCCCCGACACGGGAGAGGAAAAAGCGAACGCCTTTAAAGTAGAGTTGGATATAGACGACGCCCCTTTCCTGAAAGAAAAAGAAGAAGAAAAAGCCGCACCCGAAGAGCATCCCACCCTGCTCCCCACACCCGAGCAGCCTCCGGAAAAGCCAAAGTTTTTCGCAAAGTTCAAAGATCGTCTCCGCAGCCTCATCACGCTTTTGAAAAACCGTCTCAATACCAGGCGGCGGCGCATAATCGCCGTTGCGGTCCTGCTTGTCCCGGCCATGGCGGGCGGCGGCCTGTACTTTTTTCTGCCGGGCGCGTCCGAGCCGCAAAAATCCGCGGGGCCGCCGCCCGCCACCACCACGGTGGTCGTGCCATCCACCGCCCCGCGCGGTGAAAACCCAACCGCCAAGTTCATGTACCACATGGACAGATTCTTCATAGAACTGCGCGGCGCTGAAGGGGAAATACGCTTTCTGCGTTGCGGCTTTTCCATTCCCACGGACAACGAAACCCTCATGGCCGAACTGGCGGCGAAAAACATTGCCGTGCGCGACTCCATATATTACTATCTGACCAACAAGCCGCTGACTTTTCTCGCGGACGCCAAATCGGCCGCAACGCTCAAAGAGGACATAGCCAGCGTCGTCAACGAAAATATCGCCACTGAGAAGATTCAGACCGTGTATATAGAAGAATATCTCGTAAGTTCAGATTAAGGAAGGTATCGCAGATCCTGCACCCCGGGGGACAAAATGAGCGTCATCAACACCCTGCCCGCGCCTGTCATCCAGATGGGGCATGTGGAAAAAATCGTGGAGATGCAGCAAAATCAACCTTATGTACAGCAGCTTGTCGCCAGGGAAACGGCCGTCCAGTCCCTGAAATCCGAACGGGAAAAAGTCGCGGCCTCCCCTAAATCCACAGCGTCAAGCCGTGTGCGCGAACGCGACGGCGGCAAAGGCGACCGCCGCCCCCGGCAGGAAGACAAGACGAGCGATGATGATTTCCTCGACGTGGAAGCGCGGATTGTGCCCGATGATGAAGCCGAACCGGGCGCCCTCCCCGCCGGTTCGCTGATTGACATCAAAATCTGACCATGCAGATCTGGGTTCTCATAATCATAAGCATAGCGGAGCTGGCGCTTTTTTTCCTGCTTTTGCGCTTTTTCGTCCGGCTGCGCAAGTCCGAGGACCTGCTTCTGACGCTCTCCAACGGACAGCAGGACCTGATGGAAAAGCTGCGCGTCAATTCCGAACTGGAGCGGGAACTGGTGCAAAGTTTCGCCGTGCGTCAGGCGGAACTGCAAAAACTGGGCGAGGACATTGAAGTCCGCGCCGCGCAGTTGCGCGCCTTGCTGGAACGTGCGGAAAAGCTGGGCCGCTCTCCCCAGCTCCTGCGCGAAGTTATCGTCTCCGGAAAGAAAAAAGGCCTCAGCACTGCCCAGCTTGCCAAATCCGCCGGCATCTCCGTGGACGAGGTGGAGCTTATTCTGGCCCAAACCAGTGTTTAGAGAGTGTCGTCATGTACGGATAATACATTGAATTTATTTGATTATTCTTATGCTGTGTTCCTATAAAATCTCAAATATTTTCAACGTATTATAGATTTTATGACGACACCGCATAGAGCAATTTCACTTTGAAATTTCTCCAGTGAAATGTCACGCCTGTACTGTCGTAACAGGCGTGCGGATCGCGAAGTATCCTCAATCCCCCGAAAAGCCATGGACGACACACGCCTTACCCTGCCCAAAGCGGAAAGAAAAAATAAGGCCCCGCGCATTCTGCTTATCGCCCTGGTCCTGCTCCTGGCCCTGGGTGCAGGCGCGGCCTTCAGGCACTTTCTGCAGAAGCGCGGACGCACGGAACCCGCGCAAAATCTCATGCGCCTGCTCGTCCCCAGGGAGGGGACGGTGCTGGCCCTGCTGGTAAAGGCAGGGGACGAGGCGGAACAGGGGCGGGAACTGTTGCGCCTGGACGACTCCCATATCCGCTCCGCCCTGTTCGAGGAGAAGCGCAGGCTGGAGAGCCTGGCTGAGCCCGTACAGGCCGCCTTTGACGAGAAAGACGGAGAAGCTCTGGCCCTGCGCGAGGAACAGTTGCGCCTCCTTGAAGACGAGGCGCGCCAGCGCGTGCAGGAAGCCTCGGGACGCGAGGCCGGAGCGGCCGTAGAGTACAACCAGGCTCTGGCGCGTCAAAACCGCGAAAAAAACCGGACGGAAAAACAGGCGTTGCTGGAAAAAAATCTGCTGGTCGCGCGCCGGGATCTGGCGGAAGCAAGGCGGGAATTTGAAGCCCAAAGCCGCAAACGCGCGGAACTGAGCGCGGAGATCCGCAACAGAAACAAACAGCGGCAAAGCGGAAACTCCGGACGCGCCCTCTCCGAAGCCCGACGCAACGCCTACGCGCGCCAGAAAGAGAAGGTGCTGTCTCTGGAAACCGCCCTTGAGGAATCGATAAT
>JAISZH010000089.1 GCA_031269345.1 Desulfovibrio sp.
GGAGCCATCTGTAGTACTCGATTTTCAACTCCCATCACCATCCATGCGGACAAGCCATTTGTCGAATATTTGAAGGTCCGCGATCTGGCGTTCATCGGCTTGACCGGAAGCGACAATGCGCCGCAGTTCTTCCTCAAAGACATGGCCGGTTTCGTGGATCAATGTGGAGAGATCGGCGTTTTTGCCGAGGACTATGCGATATTGATCGGGCCTAAATTCCACATAGCCGCGACTTCGCGCGCCCGGGGCGTTCATCCGATCCTGGTAAAGCGTGGAATTTTCATGCCGGAGCTTGACAAGATAGGCTTCGGTATGTATGGTGTTTCGTGCTGATTGGAGGTTGCCCCAATAGGGAATTTGACCCTTGCGTTTTGCGCCCAATCAGTAAACTTTTGCCCGTTCATGTAGCGGGTATTTGTTTTTGCCTGATTAAGAAACCACTGTACCGCAGGTTTATTGTCTCCCTTCCCATATGCCGACTTGACTATCCGGAATCTCATACCGTCATCGCCCGCCCATGCCTATGAACCAGCCTGTCTGCTGTCGTATGGCCTCATTGTCCGTTCCGGTTGCGGCAAGCTCCTGTACCCTGGCAAGGTTCACCCGCACTTCCGGCGACATGGCCGAGCCTTCTTCGGCGTATTGGAAAAGTACCCCGTTTTCAATTCTTGAGGGGTTGACTTCCCTCTTGAGAACAGATAGGCTGATTCCACGAATAGCGCCCTTTTCTAGTGGGTAGCCCCCATGCCCTTGTGGATGTTGGTCAGGCCTCAGGTTCAGAGACGGCGCTATTTTTATTTTGAAACCTTGTGATCCTTGTAGTGCAGTTTTTGATCCGCCAGTATTGTCAAATTTGATGCGTATGCTATAATAATCATCATCCAATCGCATGGGCCCATAGTAAATTTCCTGCCCCTTAATGCGAGAATGCCTATCATCCGTTTCTACAAATAAATCATGAACAGCTTTTTCAATGACCGTATCAAGTCCGGCATAAGCCTGACGCTGTTCTTCCCCCCGTTTTTTTACCGATGCTTCGATTCCGTCTCGACCGGGTAAAACAAGTTTTCCGTCATCCTCAATTTTGACAATGTGTCCCTGATATTGTTCTTGTATCCAATTCCGCAATGCAGCGGTATTCTTCAAATCCATGACTGGTGCGGGCATGGAGGCAACTCTCTTTTTTGAGGGGGAAGTTACCCCCTGAGTTGCCCCGGAAGCCAACAGGAAATGAAGGAAAATAACGGACAGCGACGGGAAATAGGATATAAAAATCCGCATCGGAGTAAGCCAATGCGGAAAGTTACGGAAGGCTATGGAAGTGTGTTTGGTGCGAGAGGGGGGAGTTGAACCCCCACGGACATACCGCCGGATTCTAAGTCCGGTGCGTCTACCAGTTCCGCCACTCTCGCGGGAAATAGGTCCGGGAGTTTAAAGGATGCGCCAAGCCTGTTCCGGGGCGGAAGAATAGCTCGCAAAACCTCAAGTGTCAAATGCGCCGCGCGCACAATGCGCCGCGCACACAGTCGGGAGCGGATGACACTTTACCAGCGTCGCGTCCCGCGACAATAGTCGCAATCCCCCAAGGAGGTGCGCGCCGCCGCAGACGGCGTGAGCAAAGCAAAAACCGTATTTTTTGCTTTGCTCACGCCTGTTACAACTGTACAGGCGTGACATCTCACTATCGCGCCCGCTCCAGGCATTCAAGCAGGGTTTCGATCCTGTGCCGGTAGCAATGCGCCCCGGCAAGGCACTGCCGCCAATCCCGGATAAGCCCTTCGCGCGCCGCTCCGCCCGCAAGACGCCCAGCGAGCTTTTCCAGGTCCCGTCGGCCGTTGAAAGTGATCGGCCTGGTCAGTTCGGGTGGGAAAAGAGAAAGTCCGGGGCTTGCGTCGCTTAACGCCAACCCCCCAGCCATCCAGACGTCAAAATGACGTTGGCTCAAGCCGCGCGGCAGTTGCAGGCTGGTCGGGCAGATATTGAATGTGGCCGCTGCGTAAATACCGGGCAGACGCGCGTAGTAGTCCACCGGCGGATGCAGTTTCGCCCCTTCGGGCAAAAAGTTTTCCCATCCCCGGTCCCCGAAAATATCCAGGCCAGTGCCGGCAAAAACACTGACGCGGGCCGCTGCCGCAAGACAGCGAAAGCGGTGCCGGAGATTGGCCGTCTCCGCTCCAAGTGCGGGCAGGCGCGCTGTCTTTCCGGGCCAGAAACGGGCGGAGTCAAGACCCAGTTCCTTCTCCCACCAGCCCAGATCCGCCCTTTGCCCGGAAAAACACGCGCCGTCTTCATCCCCGTCTCCCGGCTCCCCGCATATCCCCGCTTTGCGGACAAGGGGCTCCGGCAGCTCAAGACCGGCGAAAAAAGCATCTCTGCCCGGAAAAGCGGAGCGCCCGACAAAGACGAAGGGGGCAAGCCCCTGAGGCGCGGGAAACGCCTTATCCCTGGCCCGGTGCGGAGAAAAAAGTTCAGGACAGCAGGCCAGCGGCAGATGGAAAACGTGGGTTGCGCCGGCGGCCTTGAGCGGGGCTATAAAGTAATCGTCGGTCACGAAAAGGGGAAGGTCGCGCCAAGCCTTGTCCCGCACCCCGGAGAGGATGTTCCAGGGATTGTCCACAAACCAGACAGCCGCCCGGCCTCTGGCGCGGGCAAGCACGTCCAGGCTGCGGCGCAAATCGCCCAGACCCTGGAAATTCACACTGAAAAGAAGTGCCGGCGCATCAAGTTTTTCCTCAAGCCGGCTCGGGGAACATGGATCATTCAAGGCCTCCGGGTCCGCCTCCTCCGCGGCGAAGCCGGCGCCGGCAAAGGCCATGACCAGTTCGCGGCGCAACAGTTCCCTGCCGCTTCCCGGCACTATGACTTTGCGCAATTCCCTGACCATGGGGACATAACCCGTCCTGGAGTTGTCTTGTTTTCCGGCGTAGATTATCATAACGCCGAAGCCCTTCCGCTTCAAGGCGGCCGAAGGCGGCGATCCACCACTACAAGACGCAACATCGCGTAAAAAGCGTATTTTCGTAAAAGTCTCTGTGAAGGAATGTTCCCTAATTCCCAACTATTCTCGCAACTGCGCCTTTTTGCATAGTGAATTACGAAAGGGGGGCCATAACGGAGCAAGACATGAAGCAATACCGCGATTATTATTTCCGCAAGGCCAAGAGGGAAAATTACCCGGCCCGCTCGATCTACAAGCTTCAGGAAATAGACCGGCGCCTGCGCATTTTTAAAAAGGGGATGCGGGTTCTGGACCTCGGGGCCAGCCCCGGCTCATGGTCTCTGGGAGCGGCGCAAAAGGTGGGTGAACAGGGGTTTGTTCTCGCCGTGGACATAAAGGACACAGATACTGTCTTCCCGGCCAACGTCCTTTTCCGGCGCGAGGACGTATTCTGTCCTTCCCCGGAATTTTCCGCCCTGCTCAGGGAAAAGGGACCTTTTCAACTGGTGCTTTCGGACATGGCGCCTTCAACTACCGGACACCGGGGCACGGATCAGGCGCGCTCCTTCGCCCTGTGCGCGCAGGCCCTGGAGATCGCCCGCAGTTGTCTGGACGAGGGGGGCGGACTGGTGCTGAAATTTTTCATGGGACCGGAAGCAAAAGAGCTCACCGAGGCGATTGGACGGCATTTTTCACGGGTCAGGCTTGTAAAACCGGAGAGCTCACGCGCGGAGAGCATGGAAATTTTCTATGCCGCATCAGGTTTCAAAGCCGCTTTTCGCTTCCCCGCATCAATGCCTGTGCTGATACCGCCACCCTAAGAGTCCGGCGGAATTCAACACTATCAGCAATGCGCCGGCATTGTGCGCCAAAGCTCCGAGTACAGGCCCCATCAGCCCCAAAGCCGCAAGAACCACTGTGACGAGGTTCAGGAACATGGACATAATGATGTTTGCCCTGATGATCAGGGCAGTCCTGCGCCCCAGCATGATAAGTTGCGGCAGGCGTTTGATGTCGTCGCGCACCAGCACGGCATCGGCAGCGTCAACGGCGATATCGCTCCCCACACTACCCATCGCGAGACCAACATGGGCCGCTTTCAAAGCCGGGGCGTCATTTATCCCGTCACCGACCATGCAGACTTTGTCAAAGCTGAATTTCTGCAATTCGTTTCTGATGATGTCGACTTTATCTTCGGGCTGCAATTCCGCCTTGACCTGATCTATGCCTACAGCTTCGGCAATGTTTTTTGCAGCCCTGACGTTGTCGCCTGTAAGCAAAGTCGTCCGGACTCTTTCGTGATGCAGGCGCGTTACTGTTTCCCGGGCATCCGGGCGCAACGTATCCGCCAACACGACAATCCCGGCGATTGCCTTGTCAATTCCGACATAAACAACCGTGCTCCCCGATTCATTGTATCGCTTGACTGTCTCGAGGATTTCTCCGGCCGGTTCCACGCCGTTGTCGTTCATCAGTTGCAACGTGCCGCAAAGAGCGTGTTTTCCGCCGGTTTTTACAACTACACCCCTGCCGGGGACGGTGGCGCATTGCTCCAACTCCCCGTGGCGCACGCCTTGAGCTTCGGCGTGGCGCACGACAGCCCGCCCCAGAGGATGCTCCGAGCGTTGCTCGATGGTGGCCGCAAGTCCGAGCAATCCGGCATCGGTATAGTCCGGCGTGAAAGATCTCACCGCGACGACCTCCGGTTTGCCAAAAGTCAAGGTGCCTGTTTTATCGAAAACGACATGATTGACTTTTGCCAGACGTTCAAGGGCATCACCGGTGGATATCAGCACCCCGAAACGGGTGGCGTTGCCTATGCCCGCCATTATGGCCGTCGGAGTTGAAAGCACCAGGGCGCAAGGGCAGAAAACGACAAGAATGGTCACCGCTCTGATGATCTCGCCCGTATAGAGCCATGTGCCCGCGGCGGCAAGCAGGGCAGCAGCCACTATCCACGTCGCCCATTTATCCACGATGCGCACTATGGGCGTTTTTGAAGCGTCCGCCGACTCGACAAGGCGAATCATGCGTTGCAGGGAACTGTCCACGCCCGCCTTTGTCGCCAGCATGTCAAACCCGCCCAGCTGGTTTACGGTTCCGCTGAAAACTTCATCATTGATACCCTTATCCACCGGGAGAGATTCGCCGGTCATCAACGACTGGTCCACGGCCGTCCTGCCCAGCGTGATTACCCCATCGGCAGCGATGGTTTCGCCGGGATGCACTCGCAGGATGTCGCCGACACGCACGTCTTCCGCCGAAATGATCGTTTCGGCGCCATCACGCAGGACACGGGCCGTGCGGGGCGGCAGCCTCACCATTTTTTCAATGCCCTCACGGGCTTTGCGCACGGTACGCTCCTCAAGCAGCGAACCGATCGTCATGATAAAGGCCACCTCGCCTGCGGCGAAAATTTCTCCGATATATACCGCCGCGACCAGCGCCATCGCCACCAGCACATCCGCCTTTACGTCAAACCCTGCCGCCAGGCCGGCAAACGCCCCTCTGAGGATGGGAAGGCCGCACAGGATGACTGCTACCCATGCCGGGTCAAAAGGCAACGGTCCACGCAGACCTGAAAAGCTGAATACCAATGAAACCCCGCCGATGCCCGCAAGAAGGACATGCCTTTCCCCTTCGTCCCCGGTAAGTTCTCTTAACACGCCCATTGTTTCGTCTCCTACCCTTCGCGCATATGCTTCCTCTCTCCTTGTACCATATACCCCTATGGGGTACTCTAAATGAAAATAAAAGTCAACCGGAGCATTCCAAATGGGTGGTGCTTTAGTACCAGGTATCGCTTAAAACTTGGCAATCGCTTCGTTTTAAGCGATACGCAAATAAATTGCGCTTGCTTCTTCGCGGCGGGCATCCGCTCTCGCGGCCGTCAGAACAATTTCAAAGTGAAATTGTTCTGACGCAATTAACGCTTGAAACAGTTCGCTGACGGCGGGTAAAACCTGCCTGCTCCTTGCAGAACTTGCGGTTTTGGCGCCTGCGCGGGCGGGAACAATTCGAATTCCGGATAAAATCGAAGCAATTTTTATCTGGAATTCGAATTACCCCCATCTTTCAATATTCGGCAAGGGCAGAAGCGCTATGGCTTCTCTTATTTCTTCGGGGGTCGCGACTGCGGCGCCGGTTTTGCCGACCACCAGGCCGGCAGCGTAATTCGCCAGAAGGCAGGAGGTTATGAGCGGCAAAGAGGCGGCGGCCCCCAAGGCCAGTGTGGCTATGACGGAATCCCCCGCCCCGGTCACGTCGAACACCTGCCTGGCGGAGGTCGGGATATGGCTGACATTCTCAGGGGAAACGAACACCGCCATTCCCTGGCCGCCGAGCGTGATGACGAGGTGCGGGCAGGCGCATTCCCGCATGATGGCCCGGCCTGCCGCGACTATCTCCCGCGGGCTGGATACGGGCATGTTGGCGCAGGCTCCGCTCTCGTGCAAATTCGGGGTCAGGGCCGTTACTTCTTTGTAGAGATGAAAATTTTCCGGCTTGGGGTCCACCAGCAGCGGGATTTTCTTTTTGCCCGCTGCGCAAAGCCCGCGCAAGCCGTCCATGACTTCCGGACATACCAGGCCTTTGTCGTAATCGGAAACGACTATTGCCGAACAACGCGGCAGATGCTCCATGGCCTTGCCCAAAAGCCCCCGGCGGACTTCAGGCGTCAAAGACGCGCGCTTTTCGCGGTCCACGCGCAGCATTTGCTGGCCGCGCGCCAAAATTCTGGTTTTGAGCGGGGTCGGGTAGTTCTCCTGCATAAAAAGACAGGCTTCGATGCCTTCATTTTGCAGACGATCCTCCAGAGCGCGGCCTGCTTCGTCACCCCCGCGCCTGCCGATCAGGACAACTTCGCCGCCCAGACTTTTGATGTTGCGGGCCACGTTTCCGGCTCCGCCGATCAGGTGATCTTCCTTTTCCACCAGCACTACAGGGATCGGAGCCTCCGGGGAGATGCGAGTGGCGTCGCCGGTCAGATAGCGGTCCAGCATCAGGTCCCCGATTACCATCACCCGGGGTCCGGCGATGCATTCCAGGGCTGCGGGCAAAAACCGCTTGAGATCTTCGACTTCCGCCATTTGCAATGACATGGCGCTCACGGCCGGCCAGGTTTGGCAAAAGCAGCGCCAGCGGACTGGAACCTGTTTATAAATTCCTCCAGTTCCTCTTTGCTGTTATAGGTGAAGCTGACTCTCCCCCTGTCCTCCCGGCCGGTTACGCGCACCGGCATTTGCAGGCAGGCGCTGATGCGCGTCTGCAAATCCAGCAGGATTGCGCTCTGGACTTTTTTTCCGATTTCGCGTTCAGCGTTTTGCGCTTGCTGCGCGGAAGAGCCTGCCTCATGTCCGTGAGCGGCACGCGGGACCGCGCCTTTTTCATCTTCCCTGCGGATTGCGTCCCGGCCCGGTCCGTCTACCCGGTCGAATTCGCCCTTTTCTTTCCAGAGAACGGCCAGTCCTTCCGCTTCGCGCACCGAAAGGTGTTTGTCCAGAATGAGGTCCTTGAGTTTTTCCTGCGCCTCGGCGTCTGTTACGCTCAACAGCGCCCGCGCGTGTCCCGGGCTTAATCTGCCGTCAGTCAGACAGGAGCGCACGGCATCCGGCAGGGCGAGCAGGCGCAGGCTATTGGCGATGTAAGACCGGCTCTTGCCGATTTTCCCGGCCAGCTCGTCCTGGCTCAGGCCGAACTCTTCCTTGAGAATTTGCAGGGCGGCGGCTTCCTCCAAAGGATTCAGGTCTTCGCGCTGCAAATTTTCGATGAGCGCCGAAGCCAGGGTATCCTGTTCGGAAAGGATGCGCACATACACCGGCACCTCCTCCAATCCGACCATTTTGCACGCGCGCCAGCGGCGTTCTCCGGAGACGATCTCGTATTTCCCCGGTTGCGATGTACCGGCGGGCCGCACGAGAAGCGGCTGCAGCAACCCCTGCCCGCGGATGGAATCCGCCAATTCATCCATGCTTTTGGCGCTGAAATGGCGTCGCGGCTGGCGCGGATTGGGCACGATGTCCTCAAGCGGCACCGTGCGCTGCCCCGTAGCGGTTACGCTGTCCCGTCTTTCCCGTATCAGTGCGTCCAGACCCTTGCCAAGACCGGTTATGTTTGCGGCCATTCAAATCCTCCTTATTCGGATTCCAAATAAAATGTGCCATTTTATTTGGAGAGCAGCATGCAGGCAAAGCCCGCCTGTTCCTTGCAAAACCTACGGTGTTGGCGCCTGCGCGGGCAGGCGCGATTCAAATGTCAGATAAAATTGGAGCAATTTTTATCAGGAATTCGAATTATGCGCATGACCTGACGCTAATCCCTGCGCGGGGGTTTGCGCAGGACCACTTCTTTGGCCAGACCGAGATAAGCGTCCGCCCCTTTGGATTTTATGTCGTAGTGAATGATGGATTTGCCGTGGCTCGGCGCTTCCGACAGACGGACATTCCTGGGGACCACTGTTTCAAAAAGACGATCCTGAAAACATTTGCGCACCTCGTTTTTTACTTGGCGCGTCAGCCTGTTGCGGGTGTCGTACATGGTCAGCACAACCCCCAGCAGCGAAAGCCCGGGGTTTAACCGTTTTTTTACCAGGTCGAAGGTGTGCAGGAGCTTTGCGACCCCCTCCAGCGCGAAATATTCGCATTGCAGGGGGATGAGCAACTCCCTGGCGGCGCACAAGGCGTTCAGGGTCAGCAGACCCAGAGAGGGCGGACAATCCAGCAGGATATATTCATAGCGATTTTCTATCTGGCGCAGGACCTCCGCCAGATAGTATTCCCTGCCGATCTTGTCCACCAGTTCCATTTCCACAGCCACCAGGTCCGTGGTGGAAGGCAGGACGGAGAGAAAGGGGTATTTCGTCTCAATTATCGCCTGGGACGCAAGTTCCGGCTGAAAAAAACAGGGGTAAAGATTTATCTGCCCCGTGTTTACCTCCAAACCGCTGGTGGAGTTGGCCTGCGGGTCGCAATCCACAAGCAGTGCCTTCTTCTCCATAATCGCAAGGGAGGCGGCCAAATTGATGGCCGTTGTTGTTTTCCCCACGCCGCCTTTCTGATTGGCGATGGCAACGATTCTGGCCACAAATATTCCTTGGGTGAAATTGTTTCACGTGAAACAGATGGGAGGACGAAGCCTCCGTCGCTCCCACCGGCGGGGCGACGATCCCTCAGCGTCGCCGATAGTCAACGCTGCGGGTTGCGATAGAGGGCATCCGGGAAGTTGTTTCCCCGGCAGGAATGAAATATTATGCGCGACGCATAAAGTCAAGCGAATGAAACTTATGAACTCGGTATCAGTGGCCCCGACGCCTACGCACCTGCTCGTCAAGGGCTGGAAAATCGGAGAAAACTTTTCGCAAAAATTCCGCGCAAAGGTCAACCGCGGCGATATTAGCAAGAAGTCGTTCCAAGGGGGGGAAAAAGACATAAAGTGCGCCATCCTTAATCTGGAAACCGAAAGGATTAAGATTTTCAAGCCCGAGACAGACATTGTCCGCGCATTCAGTCCCGAAAAAAATAACCATCAGAGGACGAATAAGCCGCAAGCCCTGATAAAAAATTTCCCGCTCTTCAGGGCAGATTGCCGCTTTGTCATCAGCCGGGGCTTCTGCGGCCGTTCCAAGGCAAACCGGCCAAAAAGCGCTTGAGCCGCGAGGAAGATCCAAACGAAAGATCAGGTCGCGCAAAAATTTCGCCCGGCCGGGATCTCCCCCACCGGTCAAATCCCTGCCCAGTTCCCAATAGGTCCAAAGCAGGGGGGCGCGGATCGTTTTTTCGAATATCGCCTTCCAGGGGTCGGGCCAGGCCGAAATGATACCATCCTCTGCAAGGGTGCTCTCCAAAGCCTTCCCGGCTGGAAAATTTTTCCCCCCGCCGGAGGTGATAAAAAAACCTGGGTCAGGATCGTCCATAACCCCTGATGGGCAGTTGTCGCGCACAGGCAAAGCCGACATGCCGATGCCAGCTGCGCGGCGCGCGTCCTGTCCCGGCCGGTCTCTTCCGGAAAACGCCTCAGGTGGGGCGAAGAAAACACGCCCGCGCACACGGTCGTCAGTCAAATCTGTTGACCGGGTAAAGGCAAATCGGCGGGCTTCGTGCTCCGCAATTGAGCCGCCGGGAGGCTCCAAAGGTAAAGAGGTAAAATCGTTAACAGGACTGTTCGCAAGAAAACAGTATATGCCGGCATAGTGCCAGGGGCGCAGAGATTCCGGGATTTTCAGAGGGTCAGCAGCCAATCCAGCAGTCTCCAGGCGATATCGGTCTTTTGCATCGTGGGCCAGTTTTCTTCTCTACCCCGGCAATCGCAGACAAAAACCGTGTTGTTTACAGAAATGAAACCGGAACCCGGCAGACCGATCAGGTTGGCTGCGGTAAGATGCATGCCTTTAGCATGCAGTTTGACGCGGGCGTTTTGCTCCAGGTCGCCCGTTTCCGCGGCAAAGCCGAGAATTCTCTGCTCCGGCCGGGCGTCCTGGGCGAGGGTGGCCAGAATGTCGGGGTTGCGCGTAAATCTGATGCTGATATCGTCTGCCGCGGCTGATTTCTTAAATTTCTCCGGACCCTTGGGGACAGGGGAAAAATCCGCTACCGCGGCGGAAAAAATCCCAAAGTCCATGCGCGGCCAAAGGTCCACCGCCGCCTCGAACATTTGCCGCGCCCCATTCACATCAGTGCGCTGCACCTTTTCCGGAAGGGCGGGAACTCCCGGCCCGGCCAGGGCGTACACCTCGGCGCCGCGCAGATAAGCGGCCAGAGCCAGGGCCGCGCCCATGCGTCCGCTGGAGGAGTTGGTCCATACCCGCACCCCGTCCCACGGCTCGCGCGTCGGACCCAAGGTAACGAGAACCTTTTTGCCAGCCATGTCCTGCTCAAGCAGTGCCTTTGCGGCGGCAAACACAATTTCCTTACGCGAAGCAAGTTTCCCCTCGCCGTTGTCACCACATGCCACCGGCCCGGAATCCGGGGGGACGAAAATAACCCCCCGTTCCCGTAACATCGCGACATTGCGCCTCGTAGCGGGATGTGCCCACATGATCGGGTTCATGGCCGGAGCGATCACCAGCGGACCGGGGAAAGCCAGGGCCTGCGCGGCCAGCATCTCGTCCGCAAACCCGCCGGCCAGACGAGCCAGGGTCGTCGCGCTGGCCGGCGCGACAAGCAGGGCGTGCGCGCAGCGGCCGGGCTCCAAGTGGGCAAAAGGCTCGGCGTTGTCGTCAAACATCCGGCCGTACACCGGCGAGGCGCCCAAGGAAGCGAAAGTCAGCGGAGCGACAAACCGCGCGGCAGACCCGGTAAGGGTAACAGAGACAAGAACCCCGGCTTTTTGCAGGTCCCGCATAACCTCTACGGACTTATACGCTGCTACGGAACCGCAGACGCCGAGATGCAGCCGCCTGTTTTCCAGGGCAATGCCTGGAAGCGGAGTGTTCATTGGGTGATCGGCCGGGATGTGGTGATCGCTTGCGAGGTAACATTGTCAGGAGGCGAATCCCCCTCCAGGCGCGAGGTAACGACTACGCGCAAATCGGTGTTGAAAATTCCGTCGCTGACCTGCAAGGCCGCCAGCCGGTCGGTTTTTTCAAAGACCATGACCGATTCGACAGCCCTCAGCAGTGAACGCAGTTTCCAGCCGTTTGCCGCCATATTGCGGCGCATGGTGTTCATGAGCGAAACAACTTCAACGCGACCGCTAAAGTGCTGCACTCCGCATTTCAAGCCAGAAGGCGCGAAGGTGATGAAGGTGTCGCCGCGATTTTCACTTAATTCCAAAGGTATGGGAATATCCGCGAATTCGCTGAAATAGAGGTTCGATCCCTGGTTCTGCGCATCCGGTTCAGTGGCGAAGGGGTTTTTGAAAGACCCGTCCGCCGCGCAACCAGCAAGGATAAAGGCGGCGAGGACCACAGCCGGCAGATGAATGAGCAGACGCATAACTGCCTCCCGTTTTTTTCAAAATGTCTGAACATGGGAATAAGTCAAGAAATTTTTGTTTTCGCGACAGCCACTGTTACCCTCCCGCGAATTTGCTTGGGGACGACCAGCACAGCCGTTTCGGGGCGGGAGACCCCGTCCGCTTTCGCGGCCGACGCCAGGGCAGCGGACTCGCATACCCCCGCTATGCCAAAAACTTCAAGGGCCTTGGCGCTTGGGGAAGTTACAGGAAAGGCCGACAGTTCGGCGGGCGAAAAAAATTCCAGGGGCAAACCGAGATCCTCCGCCGCCGCAAGCAGGCCCTTCTCGCCGCTCTTGGCGGAAATGCAGGCAATCCCAGCCAGGGAGGCCGCGGCCAGTCCATGAACGAGCAAAACGTCAATCAGGGCCTGCCGTATTTCCGGCGCCGGCGTTCCGCGTCTGCACCCGATGCCGGCGTACAGCAGGGGAGGGTGCAAACGCAGCACGTTTCGCGAAAAATCGGAGGGAAACAAATGTTCACTGACCACTATGGCCGGCGTCTCATCCCAATTCGCTTTCGAGAGAAAGCGAATTGGGATGGAGGTAGCGAAGCCGCCGCCCGCAATTTTTTGAAAAATCGGGCTTCGCTTGTTTTTCAAAAACTTAGGCGTGTTGCATTTTAACTCGTTTGAATGCAACCTGTCATCAATGCCTTTGGCGCTTGAAACGCAGCGCGGGGATTTACCCGCAAATCTCGGCCGCCAGACCGTCCCAGGCGGACTTTGCCCGGCGCTAAGATTGTTTGAAGCGTCAACCGCTGCAAATTCTCCAAGGTATTCTCCGGCATCAGGAGGCCGGGCGAGAACGCGGAAATGATCTTCCCATCGCCCGCCGATCAATCCCAGGCGGTTCTCAGGATCAAAAAGATTAACTTTCCTGCCGGCCAGCAGGGCCGCGGAAATTTTCCCCAACACCTCCGGATTCGAGGAAGCCAGCCCGGCAGCTCCGGCAATAAGGTCAATGGCGGGAAGGTCTTCAAGATCCGTGGCAGTGGTGATTACCGGCTCCGCTCCGAGAATTTCCGCCACCTGCCGGGCCAGGGCGTTTGCCCCGCCCAGGTGTCCGGACAGGAGGCTGATCACATGTCGGCCTGACTGGTCCAAAAGCAAAACGGCGGGGTCGGTTCTTTTGGAGACGAGGAGAGGGGCTATGGCGCGCACGGCTATGCCGGCAGCGCTAATGAAGATGTGGGCTTTGCGGCGGTAAAAATTTTCGGCCACACAGTCGGACAGACGCTCGAAAAAAACAAGGCGTCCGGTCTTGACCGGGATTTGGCCCGCGCTTTGCAGCGAAACAGGGGCGCATAAGCAAAAGGGGAGGGAGCCGAGCAACTGGAGGGCAATTTTCAGCCCCTGCATGGTAAACACATAAATTACGCCCGAATGAAGGGCGGCGCTGCCGGTAATTTCCGGGCGCGGCACGGCCGGCCGCGACTTTGAACAACCCGGTTTCGCGTATCGCGTGAAACCGCGCGTTCGCCTCGGTTTATGCCTATTTGCTTTCAATGGAAAGCGAATTGAGATAGCGTAGGAGATGGCCCCGGCACTAGAGCAGTTAACGCTTGAAACAGTTCGTTTACGGTGCACAAAGCCCGCCTGCCCCTGTTTCGAGGCAGGGTTTTGCCCGCAAATCCTTGCAGAACAGTTCACCAGTTTCATTCGTGAATCGCTCTAGCCGGCGAAGGCAGCGGCCGCTTTGAGAAAACCGAGAAAGTCTTCATCGCTGTGGGCAAAGGACGCCATGGCTGTTTCAAAAGCCGAAGGAGCGAGGAAAAACCCCCGCTCGCGCATATGCAGGAAAAAGCGCGCATAGCGTCCGGCATCAGCCGTCCTGGCGCCCGCAAAATCGCGCACCGGCCGGGAGGTGAAGAAAACGGTGAACATGCTGGCAATGCGGTTAATCCTGGCGTCTATGGATCTGCTTGTGAAAACGGATTCGAGTTCTTTGCAGAAATCTTCAACCTTTTGTTCGAGGGCGACATAGTCGCTGCCGCGCAGGACGCTCAAGGCAGCGAGACCCGCTGCCATGGCAAGGGGATTTCCGGACAGGGTGCCGGCTTGGTAAACCTGACCTTGAGGGGCGATATGTCTCATGTACACGGCCTTCCCCCCGTAAGCCCCCACGGGAAGCCCGCCGCCGATGATCTTGCCGAAGGCGGCGAGGTCGGGGTCAATGCCGAAACGCCCCTGCGCCCCTGCATAGGCAAGGCGAAAGCCTGTGATCACCTCGTCAAAGATGAGCAAGGCGCCGTGCTTGGTGCAAAGCTCGCGCAGGCCTTCCAGAAAGCCTTCTTCGGGAAGGACCAGACCCATATTTCCGGCAACCGGTTCGACGATCACCGCCGCCAGATCGCCGGAATGCGCAGAAAAGGCGTCTTTGACGCTTCCGAGATCATTATAGGGACAGAGGATGGTGTCGGCCACAGCGGCCTCCGGAACCCCAGGAGTTCCAGGTATGGAGAGCGTGGCGACCCCGGAACCGGCGCCGGCCAGAAAGGGGTCGGCATGTCCGTGGTAACAGCCGTCAAACTTGATAAATTTTACTTTGCCGGTGCAGGCGCGGGCCAGACGCAGGGCGCTCATCGCGGCTTCCGTGCCGGAATTGACCATGCGCACCATTTCAAGGCCGGGCAAAGCCGTGACCATGGCTTTGGCCAGTTCCACCTCAGCACGGCAGGGCGCTCCGAAACTGGAACCGCGGTCCACCGCTTCTCGAATGGCCTGGTTAACCGCTGGATGGGCGTGGCCCAAAATCAGCGGTCCCCAGGAAAGCACGAAATCCACAAGGTTTTCGCCATCCGCGCATATAACGCGGCTGCCACGGCCGCGCTCGATGAAAAGAGGCTCCGCGCCGACCGCCGCGCAGGCGCGGACCGGGCTGTTCACCCCGCCGGGCATATATAGCCTGGCCTCATTGAAAAGGGTCTGAGAAACTCCTGACATAAGACCCTCCACGGGTGAAGGCTTGGGTTCGCGCTCTATTCCGGGTTTTCCCCGGAAAGCGGGAAATAGCGCATGGAACTTTTCTTCAGTTCTTTCAGACTGTCCAAAACAATATGCTCCGAAAGCGACGCGTTGCCGGCAATTTCCTCAATCGCCCGGCAGCATTCCGCGCGCGAGCGTCCGTGGACCATCGTGTAAAGCTCATAAGGCCAGTCCGGAAAGGAAGAAGGGCGATAATAGCAGTGCGAGACCCCGGGGTGCCGGGCGGCAAGCCTGCCCGCCTCATCCGCCTTTTCCGGGGTAATTTTCCAGGCCGCCATGGCGTTGTGGGCATATCCGGCTTTCTGATGTTTTATACTGGCCCCGAAGCGCCGGATCGCGCCCTGGGCGAGCAAGGCGCGCAAAAAATCAATGACCTCCGCTTCACCAAGACCGGCTCTGGCGGCGATTTCCGCGTACGGGTCAAGGCAGTCCGGTATATTTTCCTGCACTATGCCGAGTACGATGCGCTGGGCGCGCGAGAAAGAAACAGCCATAACATTGAAATATAAGAGTTTTACGCCGCTTCGGGACGTATCGGCCATGCGCCGGTGTTTACTGATTTCTATAGAAAACGGTAAAATTATCGGACGCGGAAGTCAAGGGCGCGTCTAGTCCATAATCAACCACGCCCTTGCGCGTAAGCGGGTGAACTTCACGGAAGAGATTTTTTAAGACGCCAATTTGGATTCTGGCATCCTTCAGATGATTCAAAAATGAGGTTTTTGCGGTTTTTCATGTCGCCTGAAAGATCTATTTCGGCTTTTGGACGCACCTTCCCAGTAAAGGCCGACTATCTACGAGCGCTTTTCTGCGAACTCTGGGTCAGGGCTTTTTCCACACCGGTACCAGGTTTTATGCAGTTTGATTTTTCCCTCCAACACAATGGCATGCACCGTGGATTTACTCAATCCGACGACCTCCGCCAGCTTGCGAACACACCATCTGGTCGAGCCGTCCACAGGGGTCGTGCACGCCAGAGCCAGAACATCAACCCAGTTTTCCGCATCGTAGACCTTGGGTCTTCCCCGGCCTAGCATATCGGAAAGACAGGATATTCCGAGTTCTGCAAAGCGCTTGCGCCATTTGCAGCTAATTTTACAGGTCAGTCCCGTCCGCATGGAAATTTCCGACAACAGCGTACCTTCATCACTCTGCAGAATGACGGCGGGCCGCTTTGCCAAGCGTTGTTCTGTTTTGCCGGAGTTAGCCCACACACTGAGCACGGCCCTGTCCTCATCAGAAAGTTTTATACGAATCCAAGCCGGCATATTGCATACCGTCGGGTTGTATGTGGACAAGAAACAACATACGCGACATCATAAAGCGCAAATACAAAATTTCAATGCCGATTGACAATCTCTACGGATTTACTTTAAAATTTGTCTCTAAAGATGCCTTGATCGGATATTCAAGAAATGAGCTTTTGTACTCTTTTGTTTTTTGCAGCAAAAAAAAGATGGAAAAAGCCATGCTTGGAAACAAGCGCGCTAAGGGGCGAGAAAGGAAACGAGGGAAGGGGTAAAACTGGCTTCCATCAAAACTGTTTAGAGAATAGCCTTTGGGGAAGCACTCTTGCAAAAACAACAAAAAGTCATTTTTTGAGAAACAGCGAATGTGGGCCGAACATGCTTTAGCTTGCGTAGGATGCTTGCCGAACAATAGGCCTATTCTATTATGCAGTGATGCAACGTTCGGCACGCCAACAATAAGGATACCTCCTATTTTGAGGGACCTGGTAATTTCATGCAGTATAAAGAATAGCTCCTTTGTATGCTCCAAAATTTGATTGCAGATGAAAAGATCAATACTTTCATCCTGAAAAGGAAGAATTCCGGCTTCAATATTAATGGGGTATGTTTTTATCCCTTTATTTTCCAGGCTGGTAATATTGTCATGCATGCATTCAACCGCATAGAGTGACGCATCGGGAAATTTTGTTTTAATAAAGCCGAGATCACGCCCTATTCCGGCGCCTAAGTCAACTGCTGACTCAACAGAGCTAATGCGTTCTAAATATCCTTTGATAACACACAGGCCGTATGTTTCATTATGATCTACAAACTTAAGAAGTTTTGACTTTGCGCAACTGCCTGCATATGGAGAATTCACAAAGGCCTCCTGTTTTCTCGCCGTATGAGGCAGCAATTTATCATCATAGTGATATAAAAACAATATACCAATGGAATCGGAAAAGCTGTCAAACCTTCAAAGATAGTGTTGACTAAAACATATATTTATGGCAGGATATCCCTATCAGAAAAAAAGGAGATGGGGCGGAATCGTGCACGCCAGAGCCAGAACATTCACCCGGCTTTCCGTACCGTAGACCTTGGGTTTTCCCCGGCCCGGTATATCGGAAAGGCCGGATATTCCATATTATGCAAAGCGCTTGCGCCATTTACTGCAAATTTTACAGGTCAATCCCGTCCGCGTAGAAATTTCCGACAACAGCGTGCCTTCATCACTCCGCAGAATGACAGCGGCCCGCTTTGCCAAGCGCAGTTCTATTTTGCCGGAGTTAGCCACACACTGAGCTCGGCCCTGTCCTCATCAGAAAGTTTTATACGAACCCAAGCCGGTTTATTGCCTCCCATGTTGAGAGACAATATAACTTACTTATTTTTAGGACGCAACACTAGGGCGCGTCAGGGCACATCAAGGGTGTGTCAGGGGTTCGGGGAGAACCCAGGATTATGGCGATCTTGACATCGGGGTGGAACGTGAATATACCCTAATACCCTAGTCGCAACACCTCAAGGGGATGCGCGCCGCCGGAG
>JAISZH010000090.1 GCA_031269345.1 Desulfovibrio sp.
CGGATAAGGAAACGCGCCCGCGCCGTCATGTCGTTGCCGGAAGCCTGGATCAGGGTATTCACATGGGCGCGGGAAGCGTGAAAACTCTTGAGCCGCCGAGCGGACAGGCCGCCTTCAAAGCCTCCGATAAAGGCTCCCAAGCGCTGCCGCATTGCCGTGAACCTGCCCATCACAATCCCTTTTCCGCATAGGTCAGCACACGTTTCTTGCCGCGCTTGCCGGTCTTGGCCGCGATCTCCCGCTCCAGAGCGTCCAGAGCGGTCGCCATTTCCTTGTCCGATTTGTACGTCACCCACTTGTCTCCGGCCCGGACGGTCAAAGCGCCGTTGTATCGGGCGGCCCGGAGGGTGTCGCGCATGGTTTGTAATTCATCAATGGTCATGGTACGTCCTCCCAATGACTCAATGCCCTGACATTTTGACTTCTCCCGCAAGACGCCGCTGGCTGGTTCCGGTCTTGGTGTTGCCGGTGAACACCCTGGACTCAAATGTAATTTGACGAGATAGCCCGCCGCCTTCTTGGTGTCGGAGCAGCCGCCGCAGCAGTTACCCTCACATCATTCCGGCGAACACGATTCTCCGGTATCGGCGGCAGGGCATCGGCCCGTCTGTTCAGATTCAGCCCCATACTCAAAAGACCGTGCAGGGCGGCATAGGCATAGACCCGGCAGTCCAGGGCTTCGTTGCGCCGTCCGTCCGGCTTCCACCAGTATTGCTGGGCAAAGCCTTTCACATAGCGGGTGCGCAAGCGTTCCGCCGTCAACTGCTCGAAATAGGCCGCGTCCCTGTCCAGAGGGAAATGGCAAAAACCGGCCCCATGTTCCTGCTTTTTCAAGCGGGCAAAGACGGCTTCCTTTGCCGCGTCCACTCCGATGCCGAAGAGATTCACCTTGCCCTTGGCGGTCTTGGTAGGACGTTTGGGCCAGATGGGGCGTTTGCCGGCAAGTCCCTTGATGGCCCAGATGCGCTGCCGTTCCCGTCCCCGGCAAAAGGCGTAGGCCGCCTGGGTGTGATGGCCGCCCGTATCCAGACAGGCCGCATGGATGGTCAGGCCGTTGGCCAGGGTTTCATGCTCGAAGGTCGCCGTAAGATACTGCTCCAGTTCATGCCAGAGTTCCGGCGCTGACGGATCGCCCCAAAGGATTTTATAGTCGCACGACCACGACTCCTCATCGCGGCCCCAGCCCACCAGTTCAATCTCCAGCCGGTTGTCCTGCACGTCCACGCCGCAGGTCAGCACGGCGACTTCAGCGGGTATGGCCGGGCCGTATTGCTCACGCCGCGCCATCAGCGACTCCTCGTCCATTCGCTCGCCATCGCGCTCTTCCCACGTTTCAGCCAGTTTGGTGTTGACCCAAACCTTCAGGCGAACCGGATCGTCTTTGGCGTCCCGATGTTCCTCAGCGATTTCCGCCCAGATCACCCAAGGCGAATACAGGCTCGACAGATGAAAGCCCGCCGTCTTGCCATCGCCGGAAGCGGTGACTTGCCAATGTCCCTGAGCCAGCAAAGCTGGCTTCCTGTACTCAGGGTGTGTGCCGCCACAATGCGGACAATGCCAGGCCGCTTCCTGAATCCTGCCTTCCGGCCAACGGATGTCCCGCCAGAAGAGTTGCGAAAATACTCCGCAGTGGTCGCAGGGCACGGTAAATACCCGCTTGTCGCTCTCCTCATAGGCCGCTTCTATGCGGGAGAAACCCTTGACTGTGGGCGTTGAAACCATCAGCACCTTGCGGTTCACAAAGGTGACGGCGCGCTGCATGGCCAGAGCCACAGGGTCGCCTTCTCCGCCGGCATCGCCGGGATAGCCGTCAACTTCATCCAGAAACAGAAAACGTACCGGCATGGAGCGCAGTCCTACTGCGGAATTCGCGCCGGTAATGACAAGAACGCCGCCGGGGAATTCTTTCATCAGAACGGTGTTGCCGGAATCCCGCGCCCGGGGGCTTTTGATACGCTCGGCAATGGCCGGGCAGCTTTCAATCAGCGAATCAACCCGCTGCTTGGAAACGCGCTTGGCCGTCTCCACAGTCGGCTGCACCATAAGCATGGGCCCCGGCGCGTGATGGACCACATAGCCCAGCCAGTTCAGGCCGGTTTCCGTGCCGCCAAGCTGCGCGCCTTTCATGAACACCACCCGCTCCGTCCGATCCTGCGCGGACAGAACATCCATAATCTCTTTCAGGTACGGAGTGCGTCCGGTCGACCACGCGCCAGGCTCGGAAGCCGCGACCGACGACAGGACGCGATGTTTCTCGGCCCAGTCGTTGACGGACAGCTTCGGGTCGGGCGCCAATCCCTGCCGTCGGCTTTCCTCATTGTCTTCCAGTTTTCTTTGCACATAATTACCTGAAAAATATAAATTTTTATTGCAAATTGGACTTGGCTTTCCCCCGCATCAACGCAAATGTCCACTCAACGAAGCAACACAAGGAGAAAGACCATGGGCAACACGACCAATCGCAAAGTGGCGGGACAGACTTTTGAAACCTACAGCGACTTTTCCAGACGCGGCACCTTCGCCCGCAACACGGAAACCGGCGAAACCAGGCAGATAAGCTGGAGCGGATACGTCCACAACGACCTCACGGTACGCAAGGCCATCGCTTCCGCTTTCAACCTTTCCTCCTTCCGCAAGTAAGGAGAGCAGCTGTGAGCAGCACGCAGTACAACAAAGAGACAGCGGACATCGTGCGTAACTTTTGCCTTGATGAAGGGTACGAATTTTATCCCGACTATTCCGGGCGGGGCATGTACGGGCGCAAGTGCATCGGCATTTCGCACAAGGACACCACGGCGGAAGTGATAACGCGCCTTGCCGCATATCTTCTTGAGAGCGTGAACGACGACGCCATTGAGAACGCCGCGGCAATCCTGCGGAGCCTCAAGGACGCCAGGCAGGACAACCTCGGACTTGGAACCATCACCTATTGGCCCAACATTGAGGCGGAAGACGCCTCGGAAAATTAAGGAGCAAAGACCATGACCACGGAAATCACCCTTACTCCCAAGCAGTATGACCTTCTGCAACTGGCTGCGACCCGGTATTTCGGCAACACCCTTCCCGCTGCCGGGCATGTCGGACTGCACGGCGGAGCCTACGAAGCTGTAGGGACGAAGCTGAAGAACCTCGGTTTGCTTGAAGGCGAAGACAGCAGTCTGTGGCGCCTCTCGGAAGCGGCCTACGCACTTCTGGGCATTGAACACCAGAGGCATGAAACTGAGCCTGAATCCGCCCCGGAAGCGGAACAGCCCTTGGAAGTCGCCTTGTTTGAAGCCCTCGGCGGGGAAGCGACTCTGGCGATGGGCAACGCGCCGGCAGAATCGGTCACAACAGAGCCTCCTGCTGATGAGCAAGCGCCCGCTCCCAAGAAGCGCAAATTGCGGGACGGCACCAAGCAGGCGCAGGTCATCGACCTTTTGAAGCGACCTGAAGGCGCGACCCTCACGCAAATCATGGAAGCCACCGGCTGGAAAATACATACAGCCAGGGCGGTGCTTTCCCGCACCATCCAGAAAGATCTGGGCATCGCTTTGGCATCTGAAAAAGTAAGCGGCGGCGAACGGGTTTATCGAACCAACGCATAACATCAAGGAGCAAGGCCATGACGAAATCCGAACTCGGCGAATTCCTGATTGCTAAAGGTTACATCCGGACGGCACATGGTCATTTCATCAAGGGCGAGCACGGCAAGCGCACCCGGTACAAACTCCAGGCGAACAGTCTGCGGGTGGAGCGTGAAAGCATCATTCCGAGCTATGACGGCAAGCCTCAGAGTTTCTGGACGCGCATTGGAGGCGGCTATTACAAAGATATTTCTCTGAATCCCACCGACAACAAATTGAGAGTCGAGAAAAATAATTGAGAACATCAATCAAAGCATAAGGAGGAGGACAGCTATGAAAGCTTACGGAAAACCTCGTTTCACCCTTAGCGCATATTCCTCTGTGGGTAGACACCTTTTTGACGAGAACAATCACAGCATCGGACTGCTCTGTTGCATTGTTCGTAAACGCAACACCAGCGGCGCTGCAAAAAATCGCGCCTGGAAAAAATCCGAACGCCGCCGTTCCGCAATCGGCGCCTGCCTTCGGGAGGTCTGACTGCAGGGCCGAGGCACCGGCTTTTTGAAAAAGTAAAAATTTTCAAATAATCAAGCATTATTAACTTGGCTTTCTCCCAAGGCAACGCAAATGTCCACTCAACACAGTTGGACAAGACAACAGCCTGAAAACAAAGGAGAAAGCCATGATTGCACGGAACTTCGGAATTGAGATGGAACTCGCCGACATCACCCAGACCCAAGCCCTGAGCGCCCTGCGCAGCGCCGGACTCCGGGCCGAGATTGAAGGATACAACCACATTGCGCGGCCGCATTGGAAGATTGTCACCGACTCCAGCGTAAGAAACGGTTTCGAGGTGGTCAGCCCTATCCTGCGCGGCGAGCATGGACTTCAGGAAGCGGAAAGCGCCGCCACAGCCCTGGAAACGGCGGGAGCGAAGATCAACACCACCTGCGGGCTGCATGTGCATTTCGATGCCGCCGGTCTTGAAGTGAATGAAATCCGCACCATTGCAACCCGCTACGCCAAACACGAAGCTGAGATTGACGCCTTCATGCCCCGCAGCCGCCGGGGTGATGCGAACACCTACTGCAAAAGCACGCGCCGGATTTTTGAAAGCGCCGCCTTCCAGAGCGCGGAAACGGTAGACGAACTGATCGACGCTCAAGGAAGCCGCTACTTCAAGTTGAACCTCCAGAGCTACCGCCGCCACCAGACCATAGAATTCCGCCAGCACGGCGGCACGGTGAACGCCGAAAAGATACACAACTGGGTGTACTTCCTGAACGGTTTCATCACCGAGAGCCGCTGCAGGAGCCGGGGATGCGCGAACCTTCCGACCCTGAAAGGAGCCCAGGCGAAGCTGGTGAGCCTGCTTGCCGATGAAGGCCGGAGCGCGGACTTCCTGCAGGAAACTTTGAACCTCCTGCCGCACAGCCTGCGGGCAGCCATCAGCTACCTGCGCCGCGCCGGGGTAGGCATCGAAAGCGCCCGCCGCAACGGACAGACGATTTACCGCCTGGCGCAGGGCGCGGCCCAGGTCGCCGACACGCTTTTCAACGGAATTGACGATAGCATCCGGAACTTTTACAGCAACCGCGCCGCCGCCCTCGCCTGAGGGCGATGGGCGAGGGTCAAAGGAGAAAAACCATGAGATACGAATACGATGACGGATTCCGCTTTGAAGCCGACACCCCGGAAGAAATCTGCGCGGCCATCCACAACTCCATGAAGTTTCGCTGGACGGATTCCCTGGAGGAATGGATGCGCGACCATGCCGAAAGATGCTCAAAGTGGGACGGCAAAATCTATAGCGCGGAGAATTTTGAGGAGCATGTCATCGACCTGCTTCGGCATGGAGTTATCAGGCGTATCGGAGATTGAGCGGCTGTTGCCCAGGACGGTAAACCGCGTTATCATAATTTCACAAGGAGGTCGTCATGGGCAAAATCGTCATGACCCTGCGCCTGCCTGATCCCAAGGTGCGCAAGAAAACGGCGAAGGCGGTCCAGTACCACAAGGACAAATCCAAATATTGCCGCAAGGCGAAACACAAAGGCCCCCA
>JAISZH010000096.1 GCA_031269345.1 Desulfovibrio sp.
CAGGTTTTGCGCGCCATCCCCGGAACCGGGATCGTCGAGATGGAGCATCACGGCAAAGACACCATGTGTTGCGGCTGCAGAACTGTTGACGGCATGCCGGAACTCGGCAACGCGGTTACAATCGCAAGACTGCGGGAAGCCGTGGCCACCGGCGCTGATACCCTGATCGATCTCTGTCACACCTGCCATTGGATTTTTGTCTCGGCCGCTCGGTCGGATCCCGAACTGCGACGTTCACTGCGTGTCGAAAATTTTTCCACCTATGTCGCCAGAGCGATGGGTATTGAGCGGAACGATATATTGCAACAGGAGACCGGAGGATGCCATGCTTGAAACCTTGCAACATATGGGGAATCTGCTCAGTCTGGGCAATTTTCTCGTACTCCTGCTCGGGTCTGTCGGGGGGATCTTCTTCGGGGCCATGCCTGGACTGAGCCCGACCATGGCCGTGGCCCTGCTCGTGCCGTTCACCTTTTACATGGACGCGACCACGGGTCTGATCCTGCTCGGCAGCGTGTACACCTCGGCCGTTGCCGGGGGAGCGATCACGGCCGTGCTTATCAATATCCCCGGCGCTCCGGCCAGCATCGCCACGCTGCTTGACGGGCACCCCATGGCCAAAAAGGGCGAAGGACAGCAGGCCCTGTACATCGCCTTCGTGGGTTCCCTGATCGGCGGGGTGTGCGGCGTGCTGGCCCTGATCCTGCTCACCCCGCCCCTGGCCGCCTTCGCCTTGAGTTTCGGACCCTCGGAACTGTTCTGGGTCAGCGTGTTCGGCATCACTGTCATCGCGGGCCTGTCCGACGGCAGGCTGATCAAGGGTCTGTTCGGCGGCGTCCTCGGCATGCTGATCAGTTGCATAGGCTACAGTCCCATGCTCGGCGAGCCTCGCTTCGTCTTCCACGACACGCTGATCAGCGGCATCGCCATGGTGCCCGCCCTGATCGGACTGTTCGCCATTCCCCAGGTGCTCGATCTCGCCGCCGAAGTCCACCTGCAAGTGACCAAAAACAAATATATGCCGAAAAAAGGCGTTTTCTGGCCAACGGTCCGAAAATTCCGGGAATGGTGGAAGACCGTGGTCATAGGCAATATCGTCGGCATCATCATCGGCATTATCCCGGGCGCGGGCGGCCAGGTGGCCGGGCTGATCAACTACGATCAGGCCAGGAAAATGTCCAAACACCCGGAAACCTTCGGCACCGGGGAGCCCGAGGGAGTCGTCGCTTCGGAAGTTTCCAACAACGCCACCGTGGGCGCGGCCCTCATCCCCCTGCTCACCCTCGGCGTGCCGGGCAGCCCCACCGCCGCCGTCCTGCTGGGCGGACTGCTCATCCACGGCCTCTTTCCCGGACCCGAGCTGTTCGGCAAGCATGCGGACATAACCTACACCTTCATCGCCGGCATGCTGGTCGCCCAGTTCTTCATGTGCGGCATCGGGCTGCTTTTCGCGCGCTATTCCCACGCCATCATGAACATCCCGAACCTGATCATGATGGCCTCGGTGGTCATTCTGGCCGTCATCGGCACATATTGCGTCCAGAACAACATGGACGACGTCATCGTCATGTTCGCCCTCGGCCTGCTCATGTATCTCGGCGCCAAGGCGGAATTTCCTTCCGCCCCGGTGGTCCTCGGCGTCATCCTCGGCCCCATCGCCGAAGAAAGCTTCCTGCGCGGCAAGATGATCGCCGAAACGGACGTGGGGGTGTTCTCGTATTTCTTCACCGGCGGCATAAACCTGCTGTTCATCGCCCTCTCGGTCGGCTCCCTTGCCTGGGGCCTGTACGGAGAACACTCCCGCCACAGGAAACGGCAAAACGCGCAGGCGGCCTCCGCCGCCGCGGCCTGAAAGGCGACCCGCATGACGTTTGTTTCAAACCGTAAAGGAAGTTTTGATGAAAGCCGCAACAAAAGAATGGCTCTGCATAGCCGGAATGCTCGGTATCATCGCGTTCTTCTATTTCCAGTTGCCGGACGAAGCCGAGGCGGGTTCCTCCCTTTTTCCCGGCATGATGATGTTCCTGATGCTCGGCCTCACGGCCGTCAAGGCCGTGACCGAACTGCGCTTCCCGAAACGGGATTCCGGAAAGGCGAAGGAGCCCTTCCCTCTGGTCCGCGTCCTCGTGGTCGTCCTGGCCGTCATCTTGTACATAGCGGCCATTGAGCCAGTGGGTTTCTATCTCTCCAGCCTCCTGTTCTTCTTTCTCGTCACCGTGGCGGTGCAGACCACGCCGCGCACGCCCCGGGCGCTCGTCACGCGGGCCGGCCTCGCCTTCGGCTTCGTTATCTTTCTTTACATCCTCTTCACCCTGCTGCTCCAGGTGCAGATACCCAAAGGCATACTGATCTGATCCCCTGTTACCCGTCAAAGGAGAATGGTATGAAAAAAGCGATCCTGTTTTGTCTGGTTCTCCTGTTGGGAAGCGTCGCCGGCGTCGCCGGCGCGGCCGACCCCTACCCCTCGTCGCCCATCAGCCTGATCGTGGCCTATACGCCGGGCGGGGCGACGGACTTCCAAGCCCGCATCGTGAGCATGCCCGCGGGTGAAGAAAGATACTTCGGCCAGCCCATCGTCATCGTCAACAAACCCGGCGCCGGCGGCATGACCGCGTGGAACTGGTGCGTGGAAAAAGGCGGCAAGGACGGCTACACCCTGGTTTCCTACAACATGCCCCATCTGATTGCCCAGTCCATAGTCAGCAAACCGTCCTTTACCGCGGATTCCTTCATACCCGTCGCCAACTGGGGGGCGGACCCGGCCGTGCTCATCGTGCCCAAGAAAAGCCCTCTGAAAAACGTGAAAGAATTCGTGGAATACGCCAAGGCCAATCCCGGTAAAGTGACCATCAACGGCGCGGGCCTCTACGTCGGGCACCACATCGCCACCTTGCAACTGGAAAAGGCGGCGGGCATCAAGCTCACCTACATTCCGGAAAAAGGCGGCACGGACGCCTTCCAGGCCGTATACTCCAACAAGGTCATGGCCGGATTCAACAATCTGGCCGACGCCTTTCGCAATACCGACAACCTGAACATCCTGGCCATCGCCGACACCAAACGGCACGAATTCCTGCCCGATGTCCCCACTTTCCAGGAACTTGGCTATGACATTGACGACGCCAGCGTGAACTACCGCGGGTATTGCTTCGTAAAGGGCGTGTCCCAGGAAGCCGTCGACAAGGCCATCAAGGTCGCCCCGGCCATGTTCAATGATCCCATGGTCGTGAAGAAAATGAAGGAAAGCGGCAGTCCGCTGAAAGTGATGAACAACGTGGAAACACAGAAGATGTTCAACAGCCAGAAGGCAAAGCTGGAGGTTCTGCTCAAGGATCTGGTCAAAAAATAAAGCATTTCACGCTTGTGACGCCAATTCGCGATAGAAATTGTCTTTATTTTACCATGAATTGGCATGGCGCGGCAGGATGTCGCGCCGAAATCAAAGCATTTCGGGAGACAAGGCGGGACCGTACTCCCGCCGCAGCCGGGCACAGGCAACTGCGCGGACGCGGTTGCCGGTGCGCATTCGAATGAGACGTCACGCTTGTACCAGGAGGGGGCATTGCCCGGGCTTCGCCTCCTCCTCACCAAAATTTCCTTTATTGAAACACAAAATTCTTGCTCCCGGCCGGGTTATGCCCCATAGTTATACACTCATGCGACGAGCGTTGTGATGCCAATTCGCTTTCATAAAAAGCGGATTGGTATGGCGGAGGCGAAACCGTCGCCCGCAAGTTTTTGAAAAATCAGGCTTCGCCTGTTTTTCAAAAACTTTGGCGTCTTGCAGTCAAACTCGTTTGAATGCAACTCTGTATGACGTACGGTTATGAGGGCTACCTTCCATGACAGAAGACATCTTTGACGCGAGCCGGCAGCAAAATCTCTTCGATTGCATCTTGAACAGCCTGACCACGGGCATTTTCGTAACGGACAAAGACTATATCGTCCGTTTCATCAACGAGGCCTACGCCAGCTATCTCGGCTTTCCCCGCGAGGAAATCGTCGGCCGGCCCATCACCGATTTCATCCCCGATTCCAGCGCGCCCCGCGTCACGGCCTCCGGCATGGCGGAGATGGGGGAACTGCGCACCTTCAAAAACCGGGAAGGCGAGCGGGTCATCGTGGTGAACCGTCTGCCCTTCAAGTACCAGGGGCGCGTGCTGGGCATGCTTGCCTCCGCCATTTTCAGTTCCCGGGAAGAATTCAATGTCGTAGCCAAGCGGATAGAAACACTTGACAAACAGGTCGCGCGCTACGCGCGGCGCATGAAAAGCGCCCTTGCTCCGCGCTATTGCCTGGATTCCATCAAGGGAAACAGCAAGACGATCCGCGCCTTTCGCGACATTCTTGTGCAATACGCGCGCACGGAAGTGTCGGTGCTGATCACGGGAGCCACAGGAACCGGCAAGGAGCTTGCCGCCTCCGCCATCCACTGTGAAAGTCCGCGCAGGGAAGGCCCCTTTGTCTGCATCAACTGTGCCGCCATTCCCAAGGAACTGTTCGAATCCGAGCTGTTCGGCTATGTCGGCGGGGCTTTTTCCGGGGCGCACAAGGACGGCAAGGCCGGGCTGATCGCGCTGGCCGACGGCGGCACGCTTTTCCTGGACGAAATCGGCGATATGCCGCTTCCCGCCCAGGCCAAGCTGCTCCGGGTGCTGGAAGAGCGTATCCTGTACCGCGTCGGTTCCACAGAGCCGCGCGAGGTGGACTTCCGTCTGGTGACGGCGACCAACCGCGACCTGAAAAAACTGCTCGCCGAAGGGCTGTTCCGCGACGATCTCTATTACCGGGTCAGCCCGGCGACGCTGAAAATTCCCTCCTTGTGCGAGCGCAGAGACGATATCCCCCTGCTCACCGCCCATTTTCTGGAGCGCATGGGCAAGGGGGAAGTGCGCGTAACCGACAGCGCCATGGAAGTGCTCATGTCCTACAACTGGCCCGGCAACATCAGAGAGTTGCGCAACGTCATCGCCAGTTCTCTCGGCTTGTGCAGGGACAAGATCATCGACATGTGCGCCCTTTCGCCGGAACTTTTCAGCTACCACGGCACCGTGCAGGAACTCGCCCCGCAACCGTCGTCCCAAAATCTGCAATCCATTCTCGCCGAAAACGAGTTGCGCCTGATTATCCTCACCTTGCAGGAACAGGGCTGGAACATGACCCGCTCCGCCACGAAGCTCGGCATCTCCCGGGCGACCCTGTATGAAAAGCTGAAACGATACGGGCTCAACCGGAACAACTGTATCTCCCTCTCCAGGCGGGGGGGCATGAGCGGCTGAAAGCGTCCGGACCCCGCTGTATGCAACCATGCGGTAAAGCCTGACAACTGTCCGGCCGACAAGACAGTTTGAGATCCGTTGCCGGCAAACGCCGGCGAATATCCCTGTTTTTCCGGGAGTTTTTCCCCCTTCCCCCTGGCATGGAGTTTGCTACGTCGCAACGGCAGCGTTTCGTGCCGGTAATCCCACCCCGCTGCAAACACCCTGTAAAAACAAAGTGGAGTTGCGCACATGCCCAAAATGACACCCAGCGAAGCAATGGCGGAGGTCCTGGTCCAGGAAGGCGTCAACCATGTCAGCGGGATTCTGGGGTCCGCGTTCATGGACCTGCTGGATCTCTTTCCCGCCGCGGGAATCGATTTTATTTCCGTCCGCCATGAGCAGACGGCGGGACACATGGAGGACGCCTACGCCCGCCTGACCGGGCGGGCCGGGGTAGTGACCGGGCAGAACGGGCCCGGCATGACGAATTTTGTCACCGCCGTAGCCACGGCCAATATGGCGCATACCCCCCTGATCGTCCTTTCGCCGAGCGCCGGCACCATTTCCGTCGGCTGGGACGGTTTTCAGGAATGCGACACCTGGAGCCTGTTCAAACCCATCACCAAGGCTTCCTTGCGTGTGCCCCACCCCAAACGGGCGGGCGACGTTCTGCGCACGGCCTTCCGCATTGCCTACGCCGAACGCGGCCCCGTGCTGGTGGACATACCCCGCGACTACTTCTACGGCGAACTGGAAGAGGACATCCTGCCTCCTTCCCGGTACCGCGTGGCCCCAGGCGGCATCGGCAAGCCAGAACACTTCGAGGCCGCGGTCGAGGTGCTCAAAAGCGCGAAAAATCCGGTCATCATCTCCGGCAGGGGGGTCGTGGACGCTGGCTGCATCGACACCATCCGGGCCATGGCCGAACACCTCGGCGCTCCGGTCGCCACCACCTACCTGCACAACGACGCCTTCCCCTGCGACCATCCCCTCTGGACCGGCCCCATCGGCTACATGGGGTCCAAGGCGGCCATGCGCATTCTGCAAAAGGCCGACGTCATTCTGGCCGTGGGTACCCGCCTGTCCTATTTCGGCACCCTGCCGCAGTACGACATCAACTATTTCCCCAAAAGCGCGAAAATCGTCCAGATCGACATCAACCCGCGCCATATCGCCAAAACCCATCCCGTGGCGGTCGGTCTGTGCGCCGACGCCAAAGACGCCTCCGAGGAACTCTTCGCCCGCCTGCGCGCCGCCCTCCCGGCCCGGGCCAATCTCGGCCCTGTCCACAATCTGGTGAAGGCCGAACTGGACGACTGGTACCGGGAAATCGCCGCCATTGCCGAAGAACCCTGCGAAGCGGGCAGAATGCATCCGCGCAAGGCGCTTGAAGTGGTCGGCAAATTCATTACGGAGAACAACGCCATAGCCACCACGGATATCGGCAACACCTCGTCCACGGCCAACAGTTACCTGCGCTTTACCAAACCCAAACGGCAAATCGCGACCCTGACCTTCGGCAACACCGGCTTCGCCTACCAGGCGGCCCTCGGCGCGCAACTGGCCTGCCCGGACGATGTCGTGGTCTCCATTGTCGGCGACGGCGCCTGGGGCATGAGTCTCTTTGAAGTGCCCACCGCCTGCCAGTTCAACCTTCCGGTCATCTCCACCGTGTACAACAACGGCGCCTGGTGCGCGGAAAAAAAGAACCAGATCGATTTTTACAACAACCGTTTCGTCGGCGCGGACATCTGGTCCAAATCCTACGCGAAGATCGGCGAGGCCATGGGCGCGGACGGCTATACCGTCAACACCCAAAAGGACCTGGCCGAGGCGCTGGAAACGGCGAAGAACAACCGCCGCCCGGCCGTCATTGAAATCATGACTGACGGTTGGAAACTGGCGCCCCCGTTCCGCCGCGACGCCCTGGCCCTGCCCACGCGCCACCTGCCCAAGTACGAACATCTTGACGCGAAGAACTTTGGAAAAAGGTAAAAAAAACCAAATAGATACGCTGCTTATTTCAGTTCCGGATAAAAATTGGAGCAATTTTTATCCGGAATTCGAATTGCGTCTTCGCGGTGGACGCCAGCTCTCGCGGCCGCCATGAACGCGGGGCCAGGCTGTAGATTGCGCTTCGGAAGCCGCTCAAAATTGAAAATAAATAAAAGGCAACGTTCCTTCCGGACCGAGGCGCAGGATTATCCCGGCCAGAAAGGCGCATAGCGCGGCCTGGACCGGCCAGGGGAGGCGGGACTGGAAACGCATGAATGAATCGCGCAGCCCCGGTCCCGCCCATTGCAGGCCAAGACCCGCGGCTATGGCCGGCAGGGCGAGCAGGGGAACCCCCTCGCCAGGCCTCCCCCAAAAAAACAGACGCTCAAAAATGATCCAGGCCGTGGAAAGGTCCTCCGCCCGGAAAAAAATCCAGGCCAGACAGATAAAATGGAAGGTTAAAAACCAGGAACAGAAACGGGCCGGGGTCAGCTTCCCCGGCATTTGCCCGTCCTCATCCGGCGGCGCGGGACGGAATTTGCGGGCCAGACGCAAAAGCATCAGGGCCAGACCGTGCAACAGGCCCCAGACCAGAAAACGCAGATGCGCCCCGTGCCACAGTCCCCCAAGCAACATGGTGATCAGCAGGTTGCGGCAAAGCGCCCCCATTCCCCCTCTGTCGCCCCCCAGAGGAATGTACAGGTAATCGCGCAGCCACATAGACAGGGATATGTGCCAGCGCCGCCAGAAATCCCGGATGTTGAGACTTAGGTAGGGCGCACGGAAATTCTGCGGCAGATCAAAGCCCATAAGCCTGCCCACGCCCAAAGCGAGGTCCGTATAGCCGGAAAAATCGCAGTATATCTGCACGGCATAGGCATAAACCGCGATCAGTACCGCCGGGGAGGCAAAAAGTTCCGGGGTCTGAAAAACGCCCGCCACCACCTGTTCGGACAAAAAAGAGGCCAGAACGACCTTCTTGAAAAGTCCTCCGAGGATAAGAGACGCGCCCTCGGCCAGATGCGCGCCCTGACCGGGAACCTGCTCCAGTTGGGGGAAAAATTCACCCGGACGCAGGATAGGACCGGCGAGCACAGTGGGGAAAAAGGAAAGATAAGTCAGAACTTCAAGATATGAGCGGGGACTCTCCTCCGGATGCCTGCGTAGCTCCACGAGGTAGGCTATTCCCTGGAAAGTGTAAAAGGAAATGCCCACGGGAAAGGGCAGATCGGCGAGCGCCGCCGGACTGAACGCCCCTGACCCGCACCAGGCCAGCAGGTCGTTCAAAATTTGCAGGATAAATTCATAATACTTGAGAAGACCGAGCGTGAACAGGCAGAGCGCCACCCCGGCCGCAAAGACGCAACTCCGGGAAGAACCCGCGCCAAGCCGCCGCCCCGTCCCCCACACAATCAGACTGACCAGTAAAGGAAGGGGCAGAAAATACCATCCTCCAGAGGCGTAGAAAACCAGGTTGGCAAGCAGCAGAAACCGGCGGTAGACGAGAGGGCGGGCACGCAGAACCCAGCCTCCGCCCAAAACGGCGAGAAAGAAAAACGCGAATTGCAGGGTGACAAAGTTCATGCGCGGGAATCAACCGCCAAAGACACCAGCGCTATAACCGGGAAAGAGAACCGCCCCCCATTTCGCATACCCCTCCCCGGTCAGATGGACGCCGTCAAAGGTCAGTTCCTCCGGCAACATGCCGTAAGCGTCGGCCATGGCCCGATGGGAATCGATCACTTCATACCCTCTGGCCGCGGCAATGCGCGCTATTCCCTCGTTCATGCGCCGAATCATGCCGGGATTTATGCGGTCGCCGAACCGCGTCGCGCGGCCTTTGCCCCGGCGCACCGGCAAAATTGTGGAAAGGGAAAGCGGAGCGGCAAGGCTTGCGGCACGGCAAAGCTCCTCATAATCCCGAAAAAATTCCGGCAGCTTGTCCACGGGGATACGGGAATCGTTCACTCCAAGGGCCAGAATGACGCGCCGGGGCTTCAACAGGCCAAGGAGCGCCGGCGCCTGGCCAAGCCAGTCCCTGACCCCGGCCCCCCGCACACCTGCGGCGAAAATACCGGGGCCGTGGTAAGTCTTGTAAAAACCCTCCACCAGACTGTCCCCTATGATCAGCACCACGCAGGAGCGCACATCCCGCGCCTGCGCGCGCAAAGCGTCAAACCGCTCGGCTTTCGTACCCTCAAGCGCCCTTGGCGGATAAGCGGGAAATTCTTCCGACGGGGGCTTCGCGCAGGAGGCGAACAAAACGGAAAAAAAGGCCAGCGCCCCGAAGACCGCCTGCAAAGACCTCAACCTTAGAGCGTACTTTTTCTGGAGAAGCACCCCTCGCCCCCTCACCTAGAGCAATTAACGGTAACGTTGTACGGATTAAGGTTTGAAACAGTTCACTCGTTTCATTCGTGAACTGTCTTAGAGCACTTAGCGCTTGAAACAGTTCGCTTACGGCGGGCAAAGCCCGCCTGCTCCTGTTTCGCGGCAGGGATTTGCACGCAAATCCTTGCAGAGCGGTTCACTCGTTTCATTCGTGAACCGCTCTAACGAAGCTCTTCCAAGGCGATGCGCAGATGGTTCAGCCAGATACGGGCGAAGCCGTCGCACTCCACCGTTCCCCGAAGCAGGACGCGGCAGGAAAATCCCGCCGCTTCGATGCGCCCGCGCCAGGAACGGGAGTTTTCCCCGGCAATGTCTTCAACCGCGTGTTTGCCGATCAGGGCGAGCAGGGGCAAAAGCCAGACCCTGCGCCCTCCGGCGTCCGCGCTCTTTGGCGGACAGAGGACGCGAAGACGCTCGATAATTTTTTCCGCTTCCCCGTCCCGGCTGAGAGTGCCGATTAAAATACCCCCGTCGCGCGCGGCCGCGGCGTGTTCCAAGGCTGCATAGGCCCGGTCCTGTCTGCCGCCGTGTCCCACAAAAACCACAGGCTCACCCGCTTCGCGCTCCGCAGGCAGATGCGCGAGCAAGGCCGCGGCCGCCGCCGCGACGTCTTCCCCCCCATGCAAAAGGGGAAATCCGAGACTGATCCGCTCCGGTCCCCCTCCGGCCCTGGCCTTGTCCACCTCGCCGCACAGGGCTTCGTACTCTTCTCCGGAAATCAGGTGCAGGCTCTGCACGGCGACATGGGAATAGCGCTCAAAAGCCATGCGCATCAGGGCCTTGTAGACGGAATCCGTCTTTTTGCCCGCAGCCGCCAGCCGCCCGCGCAGCAAATCCGAGGTAAAAGCCCAGCGCGCCGGGCAGTCCGGAAATTCCCCGCGTACCCGGCGCGTAAAAAGTTCCAGGGCCTTGTCCCCGGCCGGAGCCGCCACGCCGTAAGCCACCAGGAGAATGCCCACCCGCCGGACCGCGCGCAACGCTTCGGGCGGATTCACTCACCGCCTCCGGGCAGAAAAGGTTCACCGCAACCGAGAAAATCACGCATATCCCGCAAAAATTCCCGCATCTCCCCGCCCCGGTGCGGGGAAAACCGCAGCAGCAGGGCTGCGCGCCAACGGTCCACAACCGTCATCAAACCCAGGTTGTCGTGCGCCTCCAGCATGTACCGGAAAAGACCGACCTTTTCCGCGCTGATATAGACATAAAGACGGGCTGAAAACGACGGAGGAGGAAAAATCCGCCTTTTGCCCCTCTTGCGCAAGGACGCGGACCCGGCCAAAGTCATACCCCCTCCGGTTGCGCCCGCACCAGCAATTTTTCCCCCTCCACCCCAAGGGGCGAAACCGGAGTGAGGACGCGCGGCTCCGGCCTGCCCCGCGCATCCGCAAGCACGCAGTCCGCGTAATATTCGCAGACGCCCAGGCAACCGCCCCCCCGGTTATTCTCAAAAACCACGCGCAAAGTCTCCTCCTCAAGCAATCCGTGCAAAAAGGCCGTCTTTTTTTCCCCGGCCAGAGCGCGCAACTTTGCCGCCCGCTCTTTGCGCGCCCCCGCCCCTACCTGTCCCGGCATGTCCGCCGCCGCCGTGCCGGGGCGGCGGGAATAGGGGAAAACATGCGCGTAGCTCAGGGGCAGGGCGCGGACAAAATCCAGGTTCTCAAGAAATTCCGCCTCTGTCTCGCCGGGGAAGGCGACCAGGAGATCCGCGCCCAAGGCGAAACGCGGCCAGATCAACCCCAAGCGATCCAGAAAACCAGGCAGGGCTTGAAGATCGCAAAAAGCGCGCCCCATGCGTCGCAGCACGCCAAGGCTGCCGCTTTGCAGGGAAAGATGCAGATGCGGGGCAAGCAGACCGCTTTGCGCAATAACCCGAAGAGCCTTGTCCCCAAGCTGGCCGGGTTCCAGGGAGCTCAGACGCAGACGCATTCTCCCGGCCCATTCCGGGGCCAAAGCCTCCTCCAGGCGGGCCAGAAAATCCCAGAAATCATCTCCACCGTCATTATACTGACGCAGGTTCACCCCGCTTATCACCAGCTCCCGGAAACCAGTCCGCAACAGGCGGCGGGCCTCGGCCAGGGTTTCCGGAAAAGGACGCGAGCGCGCCTTGCCTCTGACCAGGGGAACTATGCAATAAGCGCAACCCTGCGAACAGCCGTCCTGGATTTTGATGGCGGCGCGGGAGCGCTCGCAGGAGGATAGGGCAAAACCGGGAAAGGCGTCCCGACCGCCGCTTCCGGCGCTTTGGATGCCTCGTGCGCCTTGGGCGCGGAAATCCGCGGGAGGGGGAAAACCCTTGCCCTTTTCGCCCCGCGTCCTGGCAGGCGCGCAAGAAAGATCGTCCAAGCCGGGAGCGGGAAATACCTCCAGGCCGGGGTCGGCCCAAGGTCCGCGCAGGAGCGACGCCTTGTCATTCTGCTCCACAAGGCGGCGTATGCCGGGCAGCGAGGCGGCGCCCGGAAGTTTTGCCGCGCAGCCGGTGACGATTATTCCGGCCCTGGGCGCAAGACGCGCGAAACGGCGCAGGGAGGAGCGCAAATCCGCCTCGGCCGCGGCCGTCACCGCACAGGAATTGAGGACTATGACGTCAGCCCGCTCCACGCCATCTGCCTCCGTCATCCCAAGCCCAAGCCACGCCTCGCGCAGGGCCTGACCCTCGTAGCGGTTGATCTTGCAACCCATGTTGAAAATCAGAAAGCTATCGCCACGCATTGCAAGCCATCAAAAAAATGATTTTGGGATGGCGCGGAGCGTGTTGACTTCAGGTCCTGACACGCTCCGGCACTCAGCAATTCGAATTTGCACAAGAAACTGCGTCCAACACGTCCTCCGACAGCCATAACGTCCATCGCGTCCGCCCTTTGGGCGGCTCCCCGCAACAAAGGGCTGTTATTTTGCCTCCGTTTCTCCCGTAATCTTCGACGGGACGGGCGACGTATCCCTTTTATGGTTGAGCGTTGACGCCCTCCCCTCCCTAAAGTGAGGGGGTTCCTATCGGAAGCGCCCTTACGGACGCACCATAGGCGGGTTTCTGCTTCAACGCGGGCGCTTGAGCCTTTCCCGCTCCACAGGCTGACACGGCCTGCCCGGCCGCGATAATTGCAGATTTCCACATGGAAATCTGCAACATATGCCAAACATATGTCAACCTTTTTTGCCTCGACACCTTTTTTGCCTCGACCCCATCGACGGCTTCACCTTTCGTTTGGATCGGTGTAGGGTTCCCCGGACACGAAAATGAGCGAAAGCAACCCGCAAGCCAGGACATGGAGACTTTCATATGAGTACGCAAGATGCCCGGAACCAAACGCCCCCGCCGCCTGAAAAGCCCGCTTCCGGGCGGATGAAGGAGACGGTTCTGTTCCTGATTGTTATCGTCGCTTTCATCGCCATATGGAAATTTGTGGAAAATCCAAAGCCTCCGGCTACCGGCACGGCCGCCCGCCTGCTGCAGGACGACGCGGCGCGGCAGGCCGAAAAACAGAAAGAACTGGAGGCGGCAAAAAGCGGAGCGGAAAAAAAGCCGAAGCTCTTTCTGCGCGCTGAGGAGCTGTCCGGACAGATCGACGGGGGGGTCTGGAAAGTATCCTGGCTGCTGCTTGCCGATGAGGAGAAATGCTCCTCTTATGCCGGCAACGCGGAGCAGTGCAGGGCACTTCTGGACAAGCTTCCTCTGCGTCCCGGGGAATGGAAGATCGCGCCGCCTTTGCCCGCGGCCTGGGAAACGGAAAAACAGAACGGGAGGGTCAGGCTGGATCTTTCCGTCGCCTTGGAAGACGTCCCCGACCCGGCCAGAGGGCGGAAGTTGAAAATTGCCCTCCCGTCCTTCGGGGAGAATGTGGAGATCAGCCTTGCCAAGGGCCATGAAGGGCTTGAGACGGAGTTTCCCCAGTGGAATCTGGACCTTGATCTTTCCCGGGTATTCGCGGACCCGGAGAATCCTTCCCGTCTGCTTGTCCAGGCCGTGGTGAAAAGCTCCCTGCCCCTGAACCGGGAAAGCCTGGAAAAACGCTTACAGTTCAGCTTTGAGGGCGAAGGTTTTGCCGCCGGGGCTCCGGTGACGCGCTGGGAAAACGATTATTCCTGCGCGGCTGTTCTGGAACTCAAGAGTCTTCCGCTTGCCGACGGGGGCATTGTAGTCGCTGTGGACAAGGGAGTATCCCGCCTCAAGGGCAACGGGACGAGCGCCGCCGCTTTACGTAAGGGGGTCAAGGTGCCGGGACGCGACGCTTTTATCGCCGTCAGCGCCGTGGAGATGAACACCCTGATTGACGACAACGCCACAGCGCGGCCCATGGTGATTCTGGAGTTTACCTGCCCGGTGGACGTCGCGGCCGTTGCGGCTTCAATCAAGGGACGGCTTTTGCCCATGTATAGAACGGAAGAAGACCGCAAAAAGGACAAGCCCTTTGACTGGGGTGATTCACCCGATGACGTGCCTGCGAAGGTTCTGGCGAATTCTCCGGCGGTTGACTTTGCTTTGCAAGGCAAAGCGGAAGGCTTCGCGCAGAGTCTGGCCTTTGCCTACAAGGCTCCGTCCGGGCGGTTTCTCTATATTGAGGGCGGGGGCGGGATTTCCGGCTCACCAGGCTATGTCATGCACAGTGGTTGGTATGGCGTGCGCCGCGTGCCCGAGGTGGCGGCCGAGCTGCGTTTCATGCAGGAGGGGCACATCCTGGGTCTCGGCGGAGCGCGCAAACTCGCCCTGGAGGCGCGCGGCCTGGATGTCATACAATGGCGCGCCAGACAGGTGAGAACGGATTATCTGAACATTCTGGCCAACCACAGCGGGAGTTTTACCGAGCCGGAAATAGCCGGGGACTACGGGCCCGTGGAACTGGATGAAATCAGCGAGGCGACGGAGGGCGTTATAAATCTGCCCGGCTCCGACGGGATCAACCCGCAGTACGCCTTCCTGGATTTGGGCAGGCTTATGCAGGAAGACCGGCGCGGCATCTTCCAGATACAGCTGATAGGCGTCAAAGGACACAAGGAAATAAAAAGAGCAAGCCGTTTCATCCTGCTGACCGATCTCGGCATGGTCGTCAAGAAGGGTCTGCGCGGGGAACGCGCCGTGTTCGTCAGTTCTCTGGGAGAAGGCGGGCCGGCCGCCGGGGCCGGGGTGCGCGTCATCGCCCGCAACGGCGTGACCCTGTTCACGGTGACGGCGGATGCGCAGGGGAGGGCTGATTTGCCGGATTTCGAGGGGCTGGTCAGGGAAAAATCCCCTGTGGCGATTGAGGCGCGTCTGGGCATGGATATGACTTATATGCCGCTGGACGGGGATCGACAGACGCGCATCAAAACCGGCATGGCGAACAAGCGGGAAAGCGCGCGCAACGACGGGCTGAGCGTCTATGTCTTCAGTGAGCGGGGAATTTTCCGTCCCGGCGAGACGTTGCGTTTTGGCCTGATCGCCAAGAACGCGGACTGGGATCCGTCGGCCGCGCAGGGGCTGCCGCTCTCCGCGCGCCTTGTGGACCCCCTGGGCAGGGAAAGAGGGGTCAAAACGGTGCGCCTGGGACCGGACGGCATTGGGGAGGCGGTTTTCTCCGGCTTTGAAACACCCACCGGACGCTGGTATCTGAACGTTCAACTGGACACGCGGCAACTGGGCTCGACATCCGTTCAGGTGGAAGATTTCCAGCCTGACCGCATCAAGGTGAGCAGCCGCTTTTTGAACGAAGATGACGCCTCTGCCGAAGACCTGAAGATTGAGGCGCGCGTCGCGAACCTCTACGGCGGGGCCTCTGTGAACAGTCTGGTGCGCGGCTCCTTCAGGGCGCAACGGGTTGAGGCCGGCTTCCTGAAGTATCAGGATTATTCCTTTTTCGCCCCCGCGCCGACCGGCAGTTCCCGGTTTGAGGAAGGGGCATTAGGCGAACATTTCACGGATGAAACGGGAGCGGCGTATTTTACCCTGCCCCTGCGCAAGCTGGAGCAGGCCACCTATATCCTGACCTTTTCCGCCGAAGGCTTTGAGGCCGGAGGCGGGCGCAGCGTGCTCACCCGCACTGTGACCCTGGTTTCGCCTTTCAGCCGTTTCATAGGCACGCGCAGCGACGCCAATCTGGATTTTCTGGCCAAGGATGCCCCGGCGCGCCTGGAGTTCATCTCTGTGGACCGTGCGGGCAATCCGGCGGATTCTGAAACCCTGAACCTGAAAATACTGGCGGTGGATTACCCCACCGTCCTGGTGAAGAACGCGTCCGGGGCTTATCGTTATGAAGTCCGGCGCCAGACCCGGATTACGCGGGAGGAAAAGATCGGCATACCGGCTTCCGGGTACAGCCTGGATTTGCCTGTCGGGCAAACAGGCGATTTCGAACTGCGTCTGGAAGACGAAAACGGAGCCTTGCGGGCCGCCCTGAATTTCACGGTTGCCGGTGGCGCGAACCGTTACCTGGGGCTGAAGCGTGACGCCACCCTGCGCGCGCGTCTGGACAAGGAAAGTTACCAGCCCGGCGAGGAAATGCAGGTCTTCATCAGCGCCCCCTATGCCGGTACCGGCCTGATCACCCTGGAAAACGACTCTGTGCGCGCCCATGCCTGGTTCCGGTCCGAGACCACGGATTCCGTGCAAAAGATAGTTTTGCCCGCCGGGTTTGAGGGACGCGGCTATCTTGTCGTCCATCTGCTGCGCGACGCGGCTTCGAACGCCATTCACAGCGATCCGGCCGCGAATGTGACCCTGCTTTTTCTCGGGGACATAGAACGGCGCGATATGGGATTGAAGGTGGAAACCCCGGAAAAGGTCGTTCCAGGCGAGAAACTGGAGATCACGGTAAGCGCGGCGAAAGCGGGCAAGGCCCTGGTTTTTGCCGTGGACGAAGGGATACTCCAGCTTACCGGCTTCAAAACCCCCTCGCCCCTGACCTGGTTTATGCGCGACAAGCCGCACGAGGTGACGGGGGATCAGAACTGGAACCTGCTCATGCCGGAATACGGACTGGTACAACAGCAGTCCGCCTTTGGCGGGGATCTGAGCCGGGACGCCCTGAGCAAACTGAATCCGTTCCGCCGCAAGGGCGAAGGACCTGCGGTCTACTGGTCCGGCCTTGTGGACGTGGGACCTTCGCCCCGTATCTTGTCCTGGAATACTCCCGCCCATTTCAACGGCAGGCTGCGGGTCATGGCCATAGCTGCGGGGACAGGGGCCGTGGGCGAATCTGAAACCGCGCTTTTGGCGCGCGCCCCGGTGATCATCACCCCCACCTTGCCGGTGGTGGTTGCTCCCGGCGATGTTTTTGACGTGGCGGTTTCTTTGGCCAACAATGTTGAAGGCAGCGGCAAAGGCGCACAGGTAAGCCTGGAGGTACTGCCCGATGCGGGTCTGGTTTTCGAAAGCGAAGCGGTAAAGGCGGTTGCCGTCGACGAGGGAGGCGAGGCCCGGGTGGTTTTCCGGCTCAAGGCTACGGAGCGTCTGGGCGAGAGCGTGCTGCGTCTTGGCGCCGCCGTTGGAGAAGGGCAAGAACGCAAGGCTGCGCAACGGCCGGTTTCCCTGTCCGTGCGACCGGCTGTTCCGCGCATCAGTTCCTCTGCCGCCGGGCGGCTGGATGCGGCCGAAAAGACGGTGCCCGTGGCCCGGGAGCTCTATCCGCAGTTCGCGGTGGTGGTGGCCAGTCTGTCCGGATTGCCGCTCCCCCTTGTCCAGGGTCCGGCGCGTTTTCTGACGGAGTTCCCCCACGGCTGCACCGAGCAGGTGCTGAGCATGGCCTTCCCTTACGCTCTGCTGCACGGACACAAGGAAATGCTGCCCGCGCGGACGGATGGGGAAGCCGCGGTCAAGGCCGTAGCCAGAGCAGTGCAGACCTTGCGGGAACGCCAGGTCAGAGCGGGCGCCTTTTCCCTGTGGCCCGGGCAGGACGTCCAGCAGCGGTTTTTGACCGTCTACGGGCTTGATTTCCTGCTGACGGCAAGGGAGTCCGGGTTTTCAGTTCCCCAGGATATGATTGCCGCCTGCGCCTCCGAGACGCGCTCCATGCTTTCCGATCTCCCCGCCAACCTTGATTCGGCCCGCATGATCGCCTATGCCGCCCTGACGCATACCCGCGCCGTGGCCATGGGCGTGGGTGGAGAGCGCTTCCGCGACATTTCCCGTTTGATCCGGCACTGCGACGAAGGCCTGCCCGGCTGGAGAAACGACGTAAGCGCCGCGCTTTTCGCCGCAACGTACAGCCTGATGCGCCAGGACAAGGAGGCCGCGGAGATGATCAAAGATGTGGTTTTCGCGGATCCGCGGGGGAAAACGCCCTGGCGCGGGGACTCCTGGTTTATGAACCATCTTTGGGCCAACGGCCTGTTCATGTACGCACTGGCCGAACACTTTCCGGCCAAGCTGCAAAGCAGCGCCGGGCGCGGGCTTCTGATCGCCCTGATCAATGCCGTGGCTGAAGGCAGCTACAGTACGACCGGGGCGGTTCAGGCCATACGCGGCATAACCGCCTATGCCGTAGCGCAGGCTAAAGGCGCCGGGAAAAACGCGAACGCGCCCTTTGACATCAAGGCCAGGGACGGCGAACACCGGCTTCTGCCCCTGGAAAGCTCCGGGACCGAGGTCAGGCAGCTGCGCGGCGGCGCCGAAATAGCCGAATTTGTCTTTTCCGGCGGCAAGGGTCTATACTGGCAGATCGGCAGCGAGGGCTTCGACCGGGTACTCCCGCCCGGAACGGAAGCGAAAAAGATTGAGGTAAAGGCGGACTATCTTCTGCCGGACGGGCGTGCGCTTGCCGAACTCAGGCAGGGCGACGACCTCCTTGTGCTGGTGCGGGCGAAAACGCTGAACGGGGAAAAAATTGACAATATCGCCATCACTTCCCTTTTGCCCGGCGGTTTCGAAATGGTGGTGTCCAGAGCGGGAGAAATTGAAGAGACCGGAAGCGGCGCGCGCGAAGCGCTCAAAGCGGCCGGGCTGGAACATGTGGAAGCCATGCGCACGGCCCATGTCGAGCGGCGCGAAGACAGGATGCTGATCTACGCCTCGCTTGACGGCAGCGAACGCATGTTCGCCTACCGCATCAAGGCTGTGAACAGAGGGCGTTTTACCCTGCCGGCCACCTACGCCGAAGCGCTTTACGACCCGGAGGCGCGCGCGCGCACCGGCACGGGGGTGGTGGAGGCGCGGTGAAGAACCGGGGGACGGCTCTCTGCGCTTTGCTTTGCAAGTTTGCGCGGGCCGCAGTGAAAAGCCGGGCGCTTTTGCTCTCCGCCGTTTTCTGCGCCGGGGCCGGAATGTGGTGGGCCTTTGTCCCCAAGCCCCCCTTGCTGGACGGCGTGCCTTTCTCCGCGCGCGTCTTCGACCGGGACGGATACCTTATGCGGCTGGGGCTGGCCGCGGATGAAAAATATCGTATCCGCACCGCGCTTGAGGACATCGCCCCTGAGCTTATAGAAGCCACCCTGCTTTACGAGGACCGTCATTTCTACCGCCATCCCGGCGTCAACCCCTTTTCCGTGCTGCGGGCCGTCCGGTCCACCTGTTTCGGCGGACGGCGTATGGGCGCGTCCACCATCACCATGCAGGTGGCACGTCTGCGCTATCGTCTGGACACCTCGGACATAGCCGGCAAACTGCGTCAGATCCGGAGCGCCTTCGCTCTGGAAAGGCATTACAGCAAAAAGGAGATACTGGAAGCCTACTTCAATCTCGCCCCTTACGGGGGAAACATAGAGGGGGCGGGCGCGGCTGCGCGGATTTATTTCGGGACCGAGGCGCGCGCCCTGACCCTCACGGAGAGCCTGTCCCTGGTTGGCGTTCCGCAAAACCCCACACAGAGAAACCCCTTGCGCGCCGAAAAACAAAGTTCTCACGTCCTTGAGGCTTCCCGCGCCCGTCTTTCCGAAATTTGGCTGTCAAGGCACCCGCAAGATGCGCGCAACGCTTTTTTCCATCATTTGCCCATCGCCGTGCAGGGTGCGTCCAGGCTGCCTTTCCTTGCTCCTCATGTGGCGGCTGAAGCCCTGCTCGCCGATGCCGGACGGGGCGCCGGGATTCACACTACAATCGATTCCCGCCTCCAGTCGCTGCTTGAGGAGCAGGTGCGCGCCTTTACGAGGCGCGGGTCGGGCCTTGGCATAAACAACGCCTGCGCGGTGCTGCTGCACTGGCCGGACATGGAGATCCGCGCCCTGGTCGGATCCGCGGATTTTCACAACCGCGCCATTTTGGGGCAGGTGGACGGCACCAGGGCGCGCCGCTCGCCCGGATCCACACTGAAGCCTTTCATTTATGCCCTGGCACTGGACCAGGGTCTGATTCATCCGCAAAGCGTACTCTATGACGCGCCTGTGAACTTCAAGGGCTATGATCCGGAAAACGCCGACGGCATGTTTCGCGGGCCGCTTTCCGCGCGTGACGCCTTGGTATTAAGCCGCAATGTCCCGGCCGTGCATCTCGCCAACCGTCTGTCCGCTCCGGACCTTTACGCTTTTTTGCAGATGGGGCACGCCGGCCTGCCCTATGACCGGGAGCGCTATGGTCTGGCTCTGGTGCTTGGCGGCGGGGAAATAAGCCCGCGCGTCCTGGCCTCTCTATATGCCCTGCTGGCCAACAAGGGACGCTGGCGGGAGCCTGTTTTGTTTCGTTCCGGACTCGGCGCGTCTGTTCCGGCGAGGGTGCGGGCGGTTCGAAACGACGCGCCCGCCCCGGCCCTGCCCATGACGCCGTTGCTTTCGCCGGAAGCGGCGGCACTGACATTGGATATGCTGCGGGATAATCCTTCGTCTCTAAGGATGCACTATATCGGGCGCAACTTTCCGAAACTCCCCCTGTACTGGAAAACCGGCACTTCCAACGGGCGGCGCGACGCCTGGGCCGCCGGGGTATTCGGGCCGTACGTCCTGGTTGTCTGGGTAGGAAATTTTGACGGCAGCCCCAATCCGGCTTTTGTCGGCGCATCCTCGGCTGCGGTTCTTTTTCTTGATACGGCCGGAGCGTTGAACGCTTCGGGAAATTTGCGGGATCTGCCTCTGGCGCATATGCAGGACTTGAATCTCAAGCGTGTGCGCATGTGCGCCGACACCGGCGACGTGAAAACCGATCTCTGCCCGGAAACGGTTAGCGGCTGGTTTATTCCCGGGGTGTCGCCCATAGCGGATTCCGGAATCTACAGGGAAATTCTGGTGGATACGCGTACGGGGCTTCGAGCCTGCGCGGAGGATGAGGGGCGGACGAGGCGCGAGGTGTGGGCTTTCTGGCCCTCGGATTTGCAGGCCATGTTCAGCGCCGCCGGCGCCGGCAAAAAGCGTCCGCCGCCTTTCGGCCCGGAGTGCGCGCAGGCGGCCCGGGGGCAGGCTCCCATGATTTTGAGCCCCAAAGAAGGCTTTGTGTATCTGCGCAACGCCTCGCGTAACCAGGGCGGAAGCATCGGCCTGCGGGCCAGGGCGGACGCGGAGGCCAGCGAACTCTACTGGTTCTATGAGGATAAATTTATAGGCCGCAGCGCTCCGGACGCAGTCCTGTCCTGGAGCCCGCCGGGCGGAAGCGGCACGCTGCACGTGCTTGACGACGCCGGGCGCTCCGC
>JAISZH010000117.1 GCA_031269345.1 Desulfovibrio sp.
GGAATCCGAATAAGACCATAAAGGAAATTTTGGTGAACAGGCATATTCTGGATTTACTGAACAAACACCTGTGCATCCTTCAGCAGTTTGAATTCGCGGAGCATCTCGGTCAGTTGCGCGCGGCATACGCCGCCCTGTTGGACGGATATGCCTTGCTGCGCCGGGAAATCTCCTCGACCCTCGCCGACCTTGAAAAAGCGGCAAGTGACAGACCCTCGGAGGAACTGGAAAAAATAAAATCCCGGCTTAAACGCCTGGAGGCCATTTTACAGAAACTGAACGACACCGCGGGGGGACAGTGAAGGACTTTGCCGCCCCCCCCGCCTCCTCCGAGATCGAAAGAAAGTTCACCGTGCGTGAGGAAATCGGCCTGCATGCCCGTCCGGCGGCGCGTCTGGCTCAGGCCGCCCAAAAGTTCTCATCAGAAATTTCTCTGGGATACGGAAACCAGCATGTGGACGCCAAAAGCGTTTTGGACATTCTGAGCCTTTCTGCCGCCAAAGGCGCCGTCCTTACCTTGCGTGCGCGCGGCTCGGACGCCGGGGAGGCGGCCGCGAGTCTCGGGGAAATATTTGAGGACTTCGGAGCGGAGGAATAATGGCCAGGGCAATTCTGCGCGGCATAACCGTATCCGTCGGCATCGCCATCGGTCCTTGCCTTTTCCTGAAACGGCGCAGGCAGAGCATACGCCATGCGCTCGTCCCCAAAGACCGCGTGCAGGAAGAAAGCGAACGTCTGGCCCGCGCCATAGAGGAGGCCGCGGCGGGCTTTGAACGCGTGCGCTCCGGGCTGCCTCCGGAGTTGAAAATTCAAAGGGACATCCTCACTTCCCAGCTCATGATCTGCCAGGACCGCAAACTGGGCAGCGAAGCCGCGCGGCGCATCCGGGAGCACCGCATGAACGCCGAATGGGCGCTTGAGGAGTGCGTGACGCAAATAGCCGACACCTTCAGCCGGCTTTCTTCTCCCTACATCCGCGAGCGCATCGAAGACGTGCGCCTGGTCGCGGACCGCATTCAGACGCGCTTGGCCGGCGCGGCCGACGCCCTCTTCCCGAAGATGGAAAACGGCATCATATTGGCCACAGATCTGACCCCGGCGGACGTAGCCGGTCTTTCCAAAGGAAACATAGCGGCCTTTGCCTTGGAACAGGGCGGCCCTACCTCGCACAGCGGCATCCTGGCGCGCGGCCTGCTCATCCCCGCTCTGGTCGGGGTCCTGAATCTGGGTGAAAAAGCCTCCCAAGCGAGTACGGCCATAGTAGACGGATTGAGCGGACGCCTGATCCTGGACCCGGAGCCGGCGGAGATCGCGGAATACCAAGCCATGCGCGAACGCTTCGCCGAGTATGAAAAAAAGGTGCGCAAAGACGCCGCCCTGCCCGCGGAGACGGAAGACGGCGAACGCATAAGCGTGCTGGCCAACCTGGAAAACATGGTGGAACACCCGGATATCGCATCCTGCGGGGCGGAAGGAGTAGGGCTGGTGCGCACGGAATTCGCCTATATCTCCAAACCCGCTCTGCCGGAGGAGGAGGACCTCTACCAGGAATATCTGGGCATGGTCAGGGCGGCGGGTCGGCATAAAATCGTCTTCCGCACCTTTGACGCGGGCGGCGACAAGGTCATCGGCAGCCGCAAGGCCCCCCCGGAGGCGAACCCCGCCCTGGGTCTGCGCGGGATACGCTTTTCTCTGCATTACCAGGACATCTTCCGCACACAGCTGCGAGCCATACTGCGCGCCGGGGTGTCCGGCAACGCGGCGCTGCTCTTTCCCATGATCTCCGGCCAGGACGAACTCAAACTGGCCAAATCCGTTCTCAACGAGGTAAAGCAGGAACTGGACGCGGAAAAAATTCCCCATGCCCGTGACATCCCCCTGGGCATTATGCTTGAGCTGCCGTCAACAGTGCTGATTTCCGACATTCTGGCGTGCGAGGTTGATTTTTTCAGCGTCGGCACCAATGATCTGATTCAATATTCACTGGGGGCGGACCGGGATAATCCCCAAGTCGCCTACCTCACCCGGACACTGCACCCGGCCGTTGTCCGTTCCATCAAACTGGTCGTGGACAACGCCCATTCCGCGGGCATCCCGGTCTGCGTCTGCGGAGAACTGGCCGCCGATCTCTACAATCTGCCCCTGCTTGTGGGAATGCGCGTGGACGAAATTTCCCTGGCCCCGCAATCCATCCCCACAGCCAAACACCTGATCCGCCAAATGCGCGCCTCTGACTGCCGGGAACTGCTGCGCGAAGCCCTGTCCGCGCCCAGCGGCCAGACTATCGGCAACATGGCCCGTCTGGCCCTCTACAACCGTTTTCCCGAAGACTCCGACTTTTTCACCTGCCTGCCGGATACGGATATTGCCTAGCGGCTTTCCAGGGGATAATATGCGCGGATGCACGACGAACGCCGCCCTCCCATCCTGCGCAATAAAAAAGCCCGCCACTATTTTGAGTTCATGGAATTCACGGAGGCGGGCATAGCCCTGAGCGGCGCGGAAGTCAAAAGTCTTCGCAAGGGCGACGCCAACTTTCACGACGCCCATGTCATTTTCCGCCAGGGCGAAGCCTTTCTCACGGGCCTGCATATCGCCCCTTACGCCAACGCCGGCTATACTCCCCAGGAACCGGACAGGGACCGGAAACTTCTCCTGCACGCCCGCGAGATCAGGACGCTGGCCGCCAAGGTGGAGCAGAAAGGGCTGGCGCTCATCCCGGTGAACCTGCATTTCAGCCGCGGCAAAATCAAGGTCGAACTCGCCCTCGCCCGTGGCCGAAAACTGCACGATCAGCGCCAGAACCTCAAGGAAACCGCCGAACTGCGCGACGCCGGCAGGGAAATGAAACTGCCCTGAAATCCCGCCCGATTTGCATTCAGGAAACCTCTAAAAACTCGAAATTAACAAATTTTCTCACCTGTTATGAAGGGGAATCTTGGCTGAAACCCGTCGTAAACAGAGTTTTTAGAAGTCCCCTTCATACCGTAGCGGGGGGATTTATATCTGGAATTACCCCCGCTTCTCCAGCTTTGCCCAGGTATCTTTCAGGGTGACTGTGCGGTTGAAGACCGGGCGTTCCGGGGTGGAATCAGAATCCGCGCAAAAATAGCCCAGGCGCTCAAACTGGATGTTCTCTCCCGGCTTCAAATCGCGCAGGCTGGGGTCTATAAAACCGGACGCCAGGACCAGAGAATCCGTATTGATGCAGTCGGGAAAGCTCTTGCCGGGGTCCACGTCGGAAGGGTCGTCCTTGAGAAAGAGGTGGTCATAAAGGCGCATCTCGGCCTCTACGGCATACGGCGCCGCAACCCAGTGCAGAGTGCCCCGGACCTTGCGCCCGTCCGCGCTGCCCCCACCCCGGCTTTGCGGATCATAGGAGCAGACCAGCGCGCTGACATTGCCCTGCGCGTCTTTTTGCACCTCACGGCAGGTGACGTAATAGGCAAAGCGCAAGCGCACCTCGCTTCCCGGAGAAAGGCGGAAAAATTTTTTGGGCGGGTCTTCCCGAAAATCATCGCGCTCAATATACAGTTCGCGGGAAAAAGGAACGCGGCGCGCTCCCTGTTCCGGACGTTCCGGATTCAGGGGCAGTTCCAGCCATTCCACCCGCCCTTCCGGATAGTTTTCGATAATTACCTTAAGCGGATTGAGGACGGCCATGGCGCGCGGCGCCGTGGCGTTCAGACACTCCCGGATGCAAAATTCCAGCATTGAGTAGTCCACCACGTTGTCCGCCCTGGCCAGACCGATGCGGGACACGAACTCGCGCAGGGCGGCGGCGGGCACACCTCGCCTGCGCAAGCCGGAAAGCGTGGGCATGCGCGGGTCGTCCCAGCCCAGCACGTGGCCTTCTTCCACAAGCTGGATCAACTTGCGTTTGGAAAGCACGGTGCGCGTGACGCTCAAACGCGCGAATTCCGTCTGCTCCGAACGGAAAATGCCCAGAGTATCCAGCACCCAGTCGTAGAGCTCGCGGTTGTTGACAAATTCCAGTGTGCACAAGGAATAGGTGATCCCCTCCAGGGAATCGCTTATACAGTGGGTATAGTCGTACAAGGGATAGATATGCCACTTGTTCCCGGTGCGATGGTGTTCGGCGTGGCGGATGCGGTAGAGCACCGGGTCGCGCATGACGATGTTCGACGAAGCCATATCTATTTTGGCCCGCAGGACATGGGCGCCGTCCGGAAATTCACCCGCGCGCATGCGCCTGAAAAGGTCCAGGTTCTCCTTCACGCCCCGGTCCCGATACGGACTGTTTTTGCCCGGTTCGGTCAGAGTGCCGCGGTATTCCCGGATTTCTTCAGCGGACAAACTGTCCACATAGGCCTTGCCCATGCGGATGAGCTCTTCGGCAAACTCGTAGAGACGCTCGAAATAATCCGAGGCGTAATATTCGCGATCTCCCCAGTCCCCGCCCAGCCACCGCACGTCTTTCCGGATGGCGTCAACATATTCCTGGTTTTCCTTGAGGGGATTGGTATCGTCAAAACGCAGGTTGCAAAGTCCGCCGAATTCTTCGGCCACGCCGAAGTTGAGACAGATGGACTTCGCATGCCCCAGATGCAGATAGCCGTTAGGTTCCGGAGGAAAGCGGGTGTGCACTGTTTTTTTGCGCCCCAGTGCCAGATCCTCCTCAATCATGGCCCGGATGAAATCCCGGCCCCGTCCGCCCGCCTCATTCGCATTGCTCCCCAATGACAGTCCCGGAGCGTCTTTTCCCATATCACAATCCCTTTGCGCTGCGACGGCTTCCAGTTCCTTTCAACGGCGCACGGCATAGGTCTGCCGATAAGTTTTTCCTTCAGCTATTTCAATAAAAATCTCAATGTTCGCTACGTCCTCCACCTTGATTTCCTGAGGAAGGCGCGCTGTGCTCTGCATCGGCTTCATGCGCACAATGGAAAAACGCGTGCCTTCCGTATCCGTCAAACCCAGTTCCAGGCGCGTGCCATCCGCAAGAACGCCCACATAGCGCACTGAACCGGCGATGGTGCGCTGACTGTCAACGGTTGCGGTGGACAGATCATAACTGATGCGCAGTCGTTGCGGCCCTGCGCCGCGCGCGCTGAAGTCCCCGATGCGCAACGGGCTGTCCGGCGCGCTCAGGGAAGGATAGCCCGTAACCTTCTCCACCGAAGGCGGGGTTTCTTCTCCTGTTCCCGCAGCAGCCTTGCTTGCGTCCGTTTGTGGTTCACTCGCGGCCGCAACGGCGGGTTCGGCCGAAGCGTTTTGTACCGGCGCGACCGGGGCGCTTTGCGCCGCCGGTTGCGTCGGTTGCGCGGGCGGCGAAGGCGGCGAAGGCAGCGAAGGCGGCTGGACGGCAACAAGACCGCCATTCTGGCTCCGGGCGGGCGAGGCGCCCCCTCCCACTTCGGTGTAGCTGGTCTTCGGCGCCGAATTGTTGCTGGCGGAGAGCAATGTTTCCAAGTTGGCCAGACGCTCCAGTTGAAGGCGCAGCTCCGCATTTTCACGCTCCAGCGCAGCCTTGGAATCAAACGTGCTCCGGTATCTGTCGAAAAATTTCACGCCCAGAAAAATGCTCACGCCTCCGCCAAGCGCGACAAGCAGGAAAAAATACAGGCAAAAATGCAGGAAGACGCTATGTATGCGAAAAGTCCGCGCTTCTTTGTCATCGCGCATGAACAGGACATTATAATGGGTCTGTTTTTTAATTACCGGATTCAAAAGCGCTCCATTCTTCCCTGGTGATCAACCAGGAGCCGTTGATATAGGAAAAGATCAGAGTTTTAATCCCTTTGTCGCTACGTCCGGTCTTGCTGGAGTACACCTGATTCATGTCCGCGACGACGTTTTCGCCGCTCACCCGCAAACGGACATCCGAAATCTGTATGGCAGCCGGCGCGGCCTTTGCCCAAAGCTTTTCCTTATGCCGGCGGATGCCGTTCCTCCCTATATGCGCTCCCTGCCGCGCGTCTTTGGCGTAACAGGCCGCATAGGCTTCAATGTCGCCGGATTCCCATGCTTTGCGCCACTTTTCCACCTGCGCGGACACGACCCCGACCAGAGCGGAAACTCCGGAACCATTTTTCTCCCGCGCCCCGGGTTCAATCGCTTCTCCTCCTGTCCGTCCCGGCTTATCCGCCCCGGCGGTCTTTGCTTCCCCGACCGGCTTATCCGCTCCGGCGATCTTTGCTTCCCCTGTTGGCTTATCCGCTCCGGCGGTCTTTGCTCCCCCTGTTGGCTTATCCGCTCCGGCGGTCTTAGCTTCCCCGGTTGGCTTATCCGCTCCGGCGGTCTTTGCTCCCCCTGTTGGCTTATCCGCTCCGGCGGTCTTTGCTCCCCCGGCCGGCTTTCCCGTCCGGGCGGGTTTGGCCTCATTCCCGCCTTTTTCTCCCTCCGGCACGGCTGCCAAAGCGGTGTCCGGGCTCTTTGCGGACGAAACAACCGGCCGCGCCGCTTCCTGGCGCTGATCCGGCACAGCCGGATGGGGTCCGGAATTTTCCGCGCCCGCGGCTCCAGGCGGCTGTTGCGCGACCGTGTGAGCGGCGGGAAAAGCGGAAGCGCCGGAAAATCCGAGCTGTTCTGCCAGACGAAAGGCTTCGGGAGCGGGTCTGGCCATCGGCCCGTAGGCAGGGTCCTCTATGTGATCCGGGCTGCTCTTGCTCCGTCCGAAACCGGCCGCCGCCAGTACGTCCGCACTCCGCCCCGGTTCTGCTGAAACCGCGGGAGGACGCGTCTTTTGTTCCTCCTCCGGGCGAACCTTTTCCACTGCGGCATCAAGGGCCGGCGTAAGGGCCAGGGGAGTGCCGTCGGCGTCCTGTATCGCGCGATCCAGCGCCGGGAACACGGCAAGAGTTCCCTTACTTGGTTTTCCTGGAATAATGAGCGGCGGAGCCTTCCATTCGGCGTCAAGCTGGGCTATGGCGTCAGTGGCGCCGCCATGCGCGGGCGGCAGAAACTGTTCGGCTGAGGCGACCAGCTTGGATTCAAGACCCGGTTCCCACTCCATGCCGAGAATTTTAAATTCCCCCGAGGCGCCTTTTCCCCAGTACAGGCGCCGTATTCCGCGCGTGGACAAATTGGGCGCCTTGTAATCCTGCCAAAACCAAGTCACCCAGTAGCCGGGACCCTGCAAAATCTGGACATCGCTTACCGTCGTGCGAATCCAGGGCAAGATCTTGAAAAGACGTTCCTTGTTGGATCTGAAGGCGGAAAAAGATTCGCCCTGAGCCTGACTGTAAGCCTGTTCGTCATAAAAATCAAAGTAGTTGCGGCTTCTGCCCGACCAAGCCTCGGCCCAGCCCTTGACCTTCTGCTCAAGTTGCCTGACGGTAAGGCTCTGCTCGGGAACTCCTTCCGGGCGCACGGCCAGACTGCGGGTGAGAGCGACCGGCGTCCCTGGCAGCAGAAGCTTGCCCAAGGCCGAAAGATCCCCGTTGTTCATAGCCACGCAGCCTTCGGTCTGCAAGGGCACCAGAGGTTCGCCCCGGCCGTGGATCCAGATCCCCGAGCCTGTTTTCCCGCGCAGACGATCCACCGGGTTCGGATAATTGAGGGTAAACGCCTCCTGCCCGTATTTGGTGAAGTCAAGCCCGCCCCCTATACGGCGCACGACAAAATAGACGCCTTCAGGCGTCTTCATATCTCCTTCCACTTCCTTGTCGCCTTTTTTCTGGCCGGTGGTGCAGATAAAAACGCGGGACAGGCGAAAAGGGCTGCGTTTTTCAAAAAAAGCCAGCTTCTGCCGGGATTTGTCCACGGCGATCAGGTAGGCCGGGTTGGCGTAATGGTCGGCAATGACCGCATCCCAGGAGGCAAAGGCCTGAGCGGGGAAAAAAAGGCTGGCGGCAAGCGCGCAAAGCAGGCAGGCGGCGGAAACACGGCGCAAAAGGACGCAAAGGCGCAAGTCTCCCCTCCCTCCGGGGGTCGGAGGACCCTCTTTGCGCTGAATGCAAAAATCGGGCATGGGCATGCTCGAATGTTAAAAAGCTTTGGCCGGCCGCGCCAATTTGGTCAGCTCACCTCTGGTGAAAAGAGACTTCAGTTCCAGGCGCGCGGCGGCAAAGGCTTCGGCGCAACCTAGCTCTTCCCGGTTCAGTATGCAGAAAACGGCGGCCACCTCAAGACCGGCCTGCTCGATCCTCTTCGCCGCTTTTAACACGGAAGCACCGGTGCTGACAACATCTTCGAGCATGACCACCCTGTCTCCGGGGCGGACGTTTTTCAGTCCTTCCACCAGAAGGGCGGCCCCGTGGCTTTTGGCCTCCTTGCGCACAATAAGGGCGGGAATGATGCGTCCGGCGTCCAGGGCCGCCAAAGATACGGCCGTAAGCAGGGGGTCGGCGCCGAGCGTCATGCCTGCTACGGCCCGCACATCCAGCCCGTCCAGCATGTGCAGGAAAAGCGAGCCGATGAGACGCGCGCCAGGAGGATACAGGGAACTTTGCCGGCAATCAAAATAATAGTCGCTTTTGCGTCCGGAACTCAGGGTGAACTCGCCTTCAAGATAGGACTTCTCATACAGAATCGCCGCAAGGTCCGCCCTTTGCCGCTGCACGGCCCCGTTCTCAAACATCCGCCCCTCCGAACGCCCTGGCAAATATTTCATCCTCATAGCGCAGGTACCGGGCGGGATCAAAAAGCGCTTCCAGACGCTCGGAGGTGAAAAGCGCGCGCAAACGGGAATCCGCGCGCACCAGATCCGGGAAAGAGGTTTTTTCCTCCCAACTGCGCATGGCCAACTCCTGCACCAGGGAATAGGCCTCCTGCCGGGGGAGGGCCGCTTCCTCAACAAGGGCAAGAAGCACGGACTGGGAAAAGAAAAGCCCCTGCGAGGCCATGAGGTTTTTCTTCATGTTCTCCGGCAGAACGCGCAGTCCGCGCAGCAGCCCGTCCAGGCGCTGCAGAATGTAGTCCGCAAGGATGGTTGAATCCGGCATGATCACTCGCTCCACCGAGGAATGGCTGATGTCCCGCTCATGCCAGAGAGCGGTGTTTTCCATGGCCGCGAGCGCGTTGCCGCGCAGCAGGCGCGCCAGACCGCTCATGTTCTCGGCGGATATGGGGTTTTTTTTGTGGGGCATGGCGGACGACCCTTTCTGTCCCTTCGCGAAGCCTTCTTCTACCTCCATGAGTTCGGTGCGCTGCAAATGCCGAAGTTCCACGCAGATCCGCTCCACCCCGCCCGCCGCAAGCGCCAGGGAGGTGAAATAATGCGCATGGCGATCCCGTTGGATGACCTGGGTGGACACCGGATCCGTCTTCAGACCGAGCAGGCCCAGAGCAATGCTTTCCACCTCCGGGGTGAGCGCGCTGTAAGTGCCCACGGCCCCGGAAATCTTTCCGACGCGCACGTCTTCCAAAGCGGCGGAAAAGCGCATCCGGTGCCGCATAAATTCAGCGTGAAATCCGGCCATCTTCAGTCCGAAACTGGTGGGCTCGGCGTGAATGCCGTGCGTGCGGCCCATGCACAACAGCCCTTTGTGGGCAAAGGCCAAGTTTTTCAATGTTTCAAGGAGATTATCGAAATCCTTGAGGATAATCCGGCCGGCCCGCGTCAGGAGCAGCGCGTTGGCCGTATCTACAATATCCGAAGAGGTGCAGCCCAGGTGAATGAAGCGGGCAGCCTCACCCACTTCTTCCTCCAGAGCCGTCAGAAAGGCGATAACGTCATGCCGGGTTTCCTCTTCGATCTCCAGGATCCTCGCCGCGTCCACCCTGGATCTGTCCCGGATCTCGGCCATGCTCCGCGCGTCAATCACCCCCAACCGAGTCCAGGCTTCGCATACCGCAAG
>JAISZH010000097.1 GCA_031269345.1 Desulfovibrio sp.
GGGCGGGGTTTGGACCCCGCCCAAGCTTCCGCCCGTACGGATACCCCGCCCTTCAGGGCGGGGTCGGGCTATCCGGCCTGAAGGCCGGGGTCTCAAACCATAAAGGAAGCTCAGATCAAAAAGGGTTTTCTCCGTCCGCTTATCGTGCGTGCGCCGGAAACCCGAGTTTTGAGATTTGCGGATTTTTGGCGCTACGGGCCATAACGTATAAGGAGAAGCTGGTCATGAGAAAAAGTAAGTTTGGGAGTAGTAACAAAAGAATGATATAATATCTTCTCTCACTCCGTTGATGTGAAAACGTACGAATAAAGCCATCATTTGAAAACACCTTTCAGTCTTTTCTCAAGGTAGCCTGTGCGGTTGAACCGAAGTAACGGAATATAGGCATCGCCCTGCTGTACAGAGGCGGGGACGTTGTACGTCTGATTGGCGTTATTGCGTATTGTGTCCGTAAACAGCGTTTTCTTGGTCATCAAATCAACCACCTCAATATCTAAGACAGGCAAATAGACATCGACCATGTCCGCCCTGCCGCTCACCTGGTATTTGCCATAGTGCCTGTAACTGTATGTTTCGTAAATGGCGATCCTGGCGTTATCCGGATTGGCCGCGCAAAAGTATTTGCCTTTTCGCGAAACAAGTTCTTCTATCATGGGATTCGCCTGGTGCAGCGCAGCTACCCCGGCTTTCGCGGGGTCGTCTTTTGTCTGCGTCGGCCCGTTTTTCCACGCATAGCTGACTTTGAAGAATTCCGTGCTTTGATAAGCATTGTAATCAAAGATTTGGCCGGCGGCATCCGAACTGCGTGACGGCGGCGGCGTTCCCTTGTCCACAATAACGATGAATCCTGTATTCAGGGGGTTGCTCGGGGTAAAGCCCTCGAACTGTTCCTTTGCTTCCAGCACAGTATACAGCCGCGTAAAGCGGCCTTGCGGGAGGTCGGTTTTTTGATACAGCGCGTCTTTGACACGCTGTGGCGCGTGAAGAACGCGGTACTCCACGGATTTGTCGTCCCGCACCCATTGGGCCGGAAAGCATTTTTGCACCCATTCCGGCCTGCCATCGTAGAGTTCAAGCAGACTGGCATAGCGCGTCAATGGATTGCTGTTCCAGTTCGACTGCGGGGTGATCGCAAGACCGCGCACCAGGGACAGGATTTCGGCAAATTCCGGAGACTCGTCGCCGGACTCGGCAAGTTGTATTGTCGCAAGAAGTAAAACATCGACCGGGAGCCGCGTTTTTATCGAAACATCCGCAAAGGAAAGTTTACGCATGTCCCTGACCTGCTTGTTCCAGGCATGGGCGATAACGTCATAACAACGCATGGATGCCAGGGCGTCGGCAATCATCTCCCGGCTTTTAAAGGCGTCCGTCCGGAAAAGGTTATCCAGGTTCGCATGAAACAACAGCTTTTCGTCCGGCGCAAATGTGGATTGCGGAACACCTTGCAGGTATGTGCGCAGGCGCGTTACACTTTCTTGCCGCTCATCCTTGGTGCGTATGAGTTTCAGGGCTTCCAGCGCCTTTTTGTCATTGGGGTCCATGGCTTCAAGGAGAGCTATGGCATTGTCGTCGTTGCCCTTGTCCTGTTCCGCTTGCACGGCGATCCGGGCCTGTACCGACGCAATGGCGGCGTCTGCGGTTGCTGCGGGCGCTTTGGCGTCTATACGTTCAAAGACACTTTTCGCCTCAATCAGCCATTCGAGTTGCTCCTGCAAAGGTTTTCCTTCATAAGTCCGCAGACGGAACCGGCCATATTCCATCCAGCAGTCTTTGCTCCTTTTGGCGGCGTCTTTATAATCACCAGCGCTTTCAAACAGAATTGCGGCATCTTTGTATTTGACAATATCCGAACGGTTGTCCAGTCCGGCTTCCGCCTTTCTGTAAGCAACGGCCTGCTCGCTCTGATCAAGGCAACCGGAAAATGATACAGCAAGCATGGATATGAAAATAAAGACAATCCATTTCTGGAGGTTGGCAGCAATCATTATTCTCCCGTTACAATTGTGGCTCACCGGTAAATCCCATTTCTCTTGTTCCTGCTCGGCGACCATATTTACTTCTTTATCCCGATCTTTACGATCGATCTCCTTATCTGCGTGGAGTGCGTTTTGCCCGGCCTGTTTGTCTATCAAAATAAAAAGTTGTTATATGCATCTTCAATGTTGATTTGCTCAGCGTTGGGAAGGGGGTCTGATCTCCATGGTGCTGGGCTTTTGCACAGGAGGCTGACGGGTCGCGTTTTCCTGGTGCCGGGCGCTTTGAGGCTGCGCTTTGGACGGATCGTCTTTATCAAAAAGCGAGCCGATGCCGGAAAGCGCCTGCGCCGGCAAGGTGAGCACTCCCCGGATCAGGCCGAAAATGCCGGAGCCGACGGCCTGCACGGTTTCCACCACCATGACCGCGCCCCGGATGCTCATGCTCGGCGCGGAGGCGTTGCCGTAAAAACGGACCGGCACGGTCGGCACCTTGGCGAAGGTTACGCTGATTTCCATGTCCATGTCTTTGGTGTTCAGGTCGAACCACCCGCCGCCCTTCATATCCACCATCGGGCCGCGCAAGGTGAAGTTGTCCGTGCGGATCACTCCCCGGTCCAGAGGACCGGAGGCCGAAGCCTGGGAAAAGGTGTTGCGCAGCTTGGAGTCCGGCCCGCTGAGAAAGGCCGGGTATTGTCCGTCCCTGATAACCATGTTCCACGAACCGGAAAGCTTTGCGGGCAAATCCGCGTTCTTTTCAAAGACCCCGTTCGCCTCCACGCTGAGAGAGGCTTCCCCGGCATAAGACTGCTCTCCGGTATAATCGTAGAGCAGCTTGCCAAGCGCGGTCCTGCTCAACTGAAGCGTCCCCTTGCGCAGGGTCAGGCGTCCCTTCTCCGGGAAAATCGTCCCATGCAGGCTCACGTTGCCCGCTCCGCCGTAAAATTTTTCCGTCCCGCAATACAGGGAAAAACGGTCTTTCTGAAGCCTGGCCGTAAGCTGGACAGCGGAGGCCACGAGCTTGCTTTTGCGCACATTGCGCGCCGACAACTGGATGTCCAGGGAGAGGTCTTTCGTGAAACCCAGATCCCAGGGGAGGAGGGATTTTTTATCGTTTTGTGCGGGCTTGCCCCCTGCGGCAGGCGGAGGGTCTTCAGGAAAGATATTGTCCAGGTCCAGAAATTCGGCGTCCAGGCGGGCGGTCCAGATATTCTGCGCAGTTCCGCCGCCATTCGCGTCGGCGCGCACCAAAGAGGCCGCGTCCGGGGCGCGCCGGTAGGAGATGTTGCCGCTTATCGGCGCGGAGTCCGCTTCCACCTTTATCTTGTCCACGCGCAGTATGCGGGCGTCCCGATAAATATCCGCCTTTCCGGAAAAAAGCTTCGGAACGCCCGCTTTGCCGGGTGGTTTTATCTTCCAGGCGGAGAAGAGTTCGCGCGGGTTTACTCTGAAGGCCGTCTGAGTCTGAAAAACTACGTCCGCGCCTGAAAAATCCAGAGAAACGGCGCCTTCGGCATAGCTACCCATGCCTTCAAAGGCGGCCTTCGGGAACAGAAGTTTGTCATTGCGCACATCCCAGTCCAGTTCCGCGTCAAGGGCGCCCTCAATCGGGGCATCCTGTCCGGGCAGCGGGATTGTGGTATCCAATCTGATCGCGGCTTTGCCCTTCAGTTTTTCCATGCTGTATCTTCGGTCCTCGCCTTTCGCCTCCGGCTTGATCCCCGGCCAGATGAGTCCCCCGGAAAACGTGCCCTTAAGCGCCCCCTCGTCCCGGCTCTGCCAGGGGGCATACACGGCGCCGGCATCCAGCCTCCACGTCCCCTCAATGCGCACCCCGTCTTCAAGCACCGCATGGATGGACGCCTCCCCAGCTCCCGCCGCCGCAGGTGAAGAGAGTTTCCAGGGTTGGCCGTGGAATTTTCCCGTCACGGCGAGGTCCTTTATCCGGATATCGGCGCGCATCGGCCAGTCGTCCGCAACGGAGCCGTCTTCCAGAAAGGGCATGTCAATTTCGCACACACCGTTCGCCACGCCGGCAATGCGCGTATTACTGCCCTCGTTTTCGGGCAGAAGTCCCAGTTCCACGTCACGGGCTTCGTAATGCATAAGGATGCCGTTTACGTCGATGTCCAGAAAACCGTCGACAGAGCCGGTCAGCATGCCTCCGGCCTTGATGCTCACGCGCGTTTTGTCCGCGCCATTCGCGTCCAGATGCGGATGCACGCGCACCTCGAGAGGTCCGCCGGTTACTCCGTGGACGATCGCCTCCTCGGCGCGGATGTTTATGTCATAGCCGACGGTCGTCTCTTCGGAAGAGGCGGAAGGGGGGGCATCCGGCGCTTCGGGATAGGGGGCCAGGGGAGGGTGATCGAAGACGGGCGGAACCGGTTCGGGAATGTCGCGCCCGGCAACGCCAAGGAAGGGGAATACCAGATCGAGATCGGGCTTGCCCGACAGTTGCGCGTGGACCACAACGACCGGATTGTCCAGGTCGGGAGCGCCCACATAGCCGGTCAGACTCATGGATCCGGCCCGGGCCGTGAGGTTGTGGGCTTCCGCCCTGCTTTTGTTGAACAGCAGGTCAAATTCCCCGTTCATGCCGTGCAGGGCGGCTCTCAGACCGGGAGGCAGCACGCGGCCGAACTCGAACCAGCGCGTCAGGCTCAAGCGCTCAATCTTCACCTTCCCCGCGCATTCAAGGGCCTCCAGATCGATTTTCAGGTCCGCGCGCAGTTCGTCGCCTTCCGCATGCAGGACAACGCCGGGCAGCTCCAGAATTTTCTCTGCCTCAAGCCAGGCGAAGTCCCCGGAGACGATGGCCTGGATGCTCCGGCTTGCGGGCGGGGTCATGGTCAGTGTGGCGCCGAAACCGCCCCTGACGGGAACCTTGCCCCGGTTCAGAGCCGCCGTGAGGGAAAAATCAAGGCGCAGATCGGCAGCCGGCAAAGACATGCGGCCGGATACTCCGAGACGCGGTTCAAGGGCGGTGAGACCGGTCGGATTGAAAAAGAAGCGGATGGCTTCAAATTCCGCCAGGGGAGGAGAGGCGTTTTCCGGTACCCCGGCAGGGGCGTCTTTGCCGTCGTCTGCCGGAATGTGCACGTCCAGGGCTTCAATGCCGGGAAAGGGCGCAAGTACGGGGCGGACTCCGCCGCGGATGCGCAAGGGGACTCCCGCAACGGCGGATATGTGCTTTTCCAGGGCCGCAATGACGATCTCCGGTTTGGAAACGCACAAGATATATAGTGAGCCCAGAAGAGAGACCGCAAGCAGCAGATGAAGCAGCAGCACCCATAAAATGAAGCGGCGCAGCGGGCTGCGGGAACGCGGGGGGGGCTTTATGCTGATGCCGGTCGTCATGAGTTTTTTCGAGTGCGCTTTGTAAAGATTCTATAGTGCGCTTTGTGAAGATTCTATGAAGTCTTCGGCGGCATTTCAAGCGTGAATCGATCATCCCGATTCGCTTTCTGTCTAAAGGGGACCTCTAAAAATTGAACTTATGTCAAGTGTCGCCCTGGCGGATACTGGATTTGCAGCACTCAACCCCGTCTGAAAAAGAGTTTTTAGAGGTTCCCCAAAGCAAATCGGTATCAGAACGTCACCCCGGACGCGAACATGGCCAGCGCCCAGGAAAGGCCCGCCAGGAGCAGAACGGAAATGGGCCTGAGCAGTTTCAGCCAAATTTTTGACAGGTCCGTCTTAAAAAATTCGCAGGTCACCACCAGGCATACGTGCATAGGGGAAAGCAACTGTCCGCAGTTGCCCGACACCAGGCTCACTATGACCAGGGGCACAAGATATTCCTGCAGACCGGCATGCTGGACGTAGCCCAGGACAAGGGGAAAGCTGAGGCCGACAAAGGCCACCATAAGCCCGGTCAACAACCCGGATATGAACGGTATGACCATGCAGGTCACAAAAAGCATTACGCCGCCCGCGTCCACCTCGCCCAGGTCGCGCACGATGCCGCTCGCGCGTATGATGTCCTTGAACAGAAAAATGGCGACGAGCAGGAACAGGATATTCAGCATATTACCGGAGAAGGCCAGGCTTGCGAGGCTCTTGCCCATCTTGCCCCGGCACTGGAAAAACGCTGTGGCCACGGCCAGGAGCAGGGACAGGGAGAAGGCCGCCTGTCCCGGAACTTCAGGCAGAAAAATATCCATGAGGATGCCGAAAAAAACCGCCCCGAGCAGGGTCACGGCCAGGGGCAGGGCGTTCAGCAGCGCAGCCCCTAAGGACGCGCCCCCGTCAGTTTCAGCGCCGGGTCCGGCAAAGGGCGCGTTTTCAGCCAGGTTTTCGGGAGCTATGCTGCGCATGAAAAAAAACCAGCCGATGCCGCAAGCCAGGAAAACCAGGGGGAAAGTATAGCGCCAGAGGGTGGTTATGGACAGGCCGAGAAGCGAACTGACCAGGAGATAGCCGGGATAAAGCGGCCATGCCGCTTCCCAGATATGCCTGAACCAGTAGTTTAGCAGCGTTTTCTGCTCGTCGCTGAGGTTCATGTGACCGGCCGCGGCCTTGATCATGGGGCAGGAAAAAAGCGCCCCCCCAGGCATGGGCATAAGCCCCACCAGAGCGGGGAAAAGAGCGAGGCGGAAACGCGGGTTGCGCAGGTATCGCTCAAGGCCGTCCACCAGACGCGCGCTCTGTCCTCCGGCGTCCTGAACGCCGGAGAGCAGCAGCATCAGCCAGATCATCAGGCAAAGCAGAAGAAAATCCCCGTCCGTGAGAAGCCCGGCGATTATTCCCGGCCAGCTCCCCGGCCAAAGGCCGGAGAGAAGCGCCGCAAACACACAGGCCGCGGCCAGGGTGAGCCAGAGCCTCACGTGGAACTTGAGCAGCGCGATGATCAGGGCGAAGATCAGAATAAGTTTCAGTGAGGCCGCTGCCGCCGGAGCCAGTTCCATTTTCTACCGGATTTTCAAGGTACTCGCGCTGCCCTTGATGTCGCGTTCGGCCGTCGCGTCGTCCGGGTCGAATTCCGCGTGGAGCGTGATGCCGGCCCCGTTGGGGAGATATACGTTCCAGATCAGGACGCGGAAAGGGTTCCCTTTCTCGTCCGTGCGCAGGATGTCGCTCAGAACGGCGAGGCGCCCGTCCAAGGTTTCCTTCGCGATTTTGATGTCCAGGGCTTTGGCCTTGGCTTTCCTTTTTTTAGCGTCGGCCTTTTCTTTTTCCAGCATGTCCCGACCCAGCCTGACAAAGGCCTCGGCTTTCATGCTTTCCGCCATTTCTCTGGGCATGAAGTAGGGGCGGTCGTTCGACAGAAATACGGCGAGCACCGCCGCGTTGCCCTTGGCGGGGGCGGGGGCGGTCGCGCCCAGAAGGGCAATCGGTTTGCCGTCCTTGCGCCGTTGATCCAGCGCGTCTTTGGAAGCGTTTTCCGGGGACAGCCGGTTGGCTATCGTCCAGGAATCCGGCAATATCAAGCTTAAACCGTAAGCCAGGTTCTGCCGTCGCGGGTCCTCCGGCGCGGCCTCTTTTTCCGGTTTTTTCCCTCCCGGGCTCGTGCAGGAGGCCAGAGCGAGGAACAGTATGCAGAAAACGATCAGGGCCGGTGAGCCTTTGCCGGAAAAGGCCGGAAACAGACCGCGTGGTTTCATAAAAATCTCCTTTGTCTCTATGGCATTTACGCTTGAGATGTTTACTTGACGGCGGGCAAAGCCCAGCCTGTAAGCATCCCGCGGCAAGGATTCGCGCTGCAAATCCTTGCGGAGCAGTACACCGGTTTCATTCGTGAACCGCTCCATGACGCGTGTGATAACGGCCCTGTCATACACCAAGCCG
>JAISZH010000112.1 GCA_031269345.1 Desulfovibrio sp.
CGACAAAAACAGCGCAAAAAGTTGCATTTTCGAATCACCTGGAGGTTTTCGGAACCCCAAATGGCACTCCAAAAAGTTCTTCCGTGCATTTCATCCGCTCACGCGCCGGAGCGTGGTGGATTATGGGTCCGAACACGGTCTTGCATATAAACGTTGAATGGGCTAGTGTCGCGTCACGCGGCAGCCAGAGCAGTTTCAAAGGGAAACTCTGATTACTTGGGGCTTTGCCCCAAACCCCGCCGGGGGAAATGATTTCCCCCGGACCCCCTCAGTTGTTACCATCCAGTGTTTGCTTGCAAAAGTAAACACTACAGAACCCGAAGGGTTTTACGCCGCCGCAGGCGGCGTAACTCGGCGGAAAACCACGTTTTTCCACCGACGTTCCCGCAAAAATAACCATAAAAATATGTTCGTTATTTTTGCAATCAGACAATAGAGCATTTCAAGTGTGAAATGCTCTACAAGGAGTTGCGGCAAATCCTCTACAAGGAGTTGCGGCAAATCCTTGCCGCGAAACAGGCGCAGGTGGGTTTTGCCCGCCGCAGGCGAACTGTTTCTGTGGAATCATGCCCCTGCCGGGGGAGTGTGAGTGGGCAAAGCCCTTTCACTGGAATAACTCAGTGTTTCCCAAAGTGAAATCGCTCTGGATTTTCAAAAACTGGAGGACGCATGGACGGTGCTCTGCCGAGAAACAAAAGCGTCTACATTCTGCCCAATCTGTTCACCACGGCCAGCCTGCTCGCCGGTTTTCTCGGCCTGCTCTGGGCGGCTGCGGGCAGCTACGAATCCAGCGCCTGTGCGGTGTTTATCAGCGCGATCATGGACGGCCTTGACGGCAAAGTGGCGCGCATGACCCACACCTCCAGCGAGTTCGGCGTGCAATACGATTCCCTCGCTGACCTGCTGGCCTTCGGCGTCACCCCATCTTTCCTGATCTTTCAATACGCCCTCAAGGATTTCAACAGCATCGGCACGGCCGCTTGTTTTCTTTTCACCGTATGCGCAGCCCTGCGCCTGGCCCGTTTCAATATCAGCACAGCAACGGCAGACAAGAAATTTTTCACCGGCCTGCCCAGTCCGGCGGCCGGATGCACCTTGGCCAGCATCGTACTGTTCGCCCCAAGTCTGCCGGGTTTTCTCCTTCATGGCGTAAAAGGCCTCTCCCTGCTCTGCGCCGTGGGCCTGGCCTTCCTCATGGTCAGCCGCATACGTTACGCGTCTTTCAAGGAACTGGGCTTTTTCAAGGCCCGTCCTTTCAGGACCATGATCCCGGCCATTCTGATCATCGCCCTGATCGTCGCCCAACCCAAGATCGTTACCGGCATTCTGCTTTTCGGCTATATTTTTTCCGGCTTGGTCTACACATTTTTCACCCTGCCGAAATTGGCCAAACTGGCCAACCGGATTCGGCGCAACACGGACACGCACGGCGATCACCCTTATTGAAAAAGGCGCGCAAGGGTTCAGATATGCTCAAAGCCAACGCCGGCATCACCCCGGAAGGCCGCCCGGCGATATTTTTATGCTCCTTGGCCGCGCTTCTCGCCGCCCTGCTCGGTTGCGCCGCGGCCGCGATCTTTTTTTTCCTGCTGACGCTTTTCTGCTGCAATTTTTTCAGGGACCCGGAACGCGTTGTTCCACGCGCGCCCGGTCTGGCCGTCAGCCCGGCGGACGGGCGGATAGTTAAAATCGCCCCCATGCCCGACCCCTTCAGCGGAGAACCGCGCCAGTGCGTCTGCATCTTTATGAACCTGTTCAGCGTGCATGTGAACAGAAGCCCGGCGGCAGGCAAAATCACAAACATCGTCTACCACGAAGGAAAATTTTTCAACGCCTCCCTGGACAAAGCCTCAAGCGACAACGAACGGTGCGCTTACGCCCTGGAGGATGAGGACGGAAAAAGCTGGAGCATGGTGCAGATAGCCGGGCTTGTCGCCCGGCGCATAGTCTGCCGCGCCGAGGTCGGAGATCGGGTGCAAAGAGGGGAACGGGTCGGAATGATCAAATTCGGTTCGCGCGTAGACCTTTACCTCCCCCTGGGATGGCAGGCGAAAGTCGCGCCCGGCCAGAAGGTTTTCGCCGGGTTGAGCGTCATCGCTCAAGCCGAAGCCGGGCGATAATCCCTTGAAAAAAACGCACGGGGATGAGGGGACGGCGCCCCCCCGGCACAGCCGGGGAAACGACGGGAAAGAATATTTGTTGCTGGTCGCCGCGACCGCTCCGGAATTGCGCGCCGCGCTCGCGGCATTGCCCGGAGGCGAGACCGTGCAAATCCCCAGGCGCCCATCCCCCGTCCTCGGAGAAAAACGCGCTTCGGATCTTCCCGCCTTGCCCGTCCTGTCCCGCGAAAGCCAGCCGATCCGCTGTCTGGTCTGCGGTGTGGGTCCCACCGTTGCCGCCTTGTCTCTGGGCTTCTATCTCGGCCTTAGCGGGGAGGACCGGCCGGCCGGAGTGATAAATTGCGGCTATGCGGGCAGTTACGATCTCGATCGCGCCCCTGTGGGAAGCGTGGTGCTGGCGCTTTCCGAACACTTGCCGGAATACGGGGTATGGGCTGAATCCGATGAAACCGTCGCACACGAACAAAGGCGGACAAAAGACCGGGACGCGGCAACGTTCCCGTTTTCCGGAAGATGCGGCTTTCCCCTGCCCATGTCTCTGCCCCAGGCTTACCTGGAGTCCGGGCCGGTTTTTACGCGCCTTGAGCTTTTCCCGGATCGCGCCATGGCGGAACTCGGCCTTGGCAATCAGAATATAAGCGGTTATAATGAAAACGATTCCCGGCCCGTGCTGAGGGGCGCTTCGGCCACGGTGGCCGGGGTGTCGGGAAGCGCGCGCCGCGCCGCGCGCATGGCGTCCCTGAGCGGCGCTCTGGTGGAAAACATGGAAGGCTTTGCCCTGGCCTTAGCCTGCGCCGCTGCCGGAATACCCTTCATTGAACTGCGGAGCGTTTCCAACAAAGCGGGCGCAAGACCTCTCCGCAAGCGGAACCTGAACGCGGCCGACAGGGCGATGAGCTGCGCCGTGTCCGGACTTTTGGGACCACTGTCAAGAAGGTAGCATGGGCCTTCAGGCCCATGCGTCTTGCGCTTGGGCGGGGTTTGGACCCCGCCCAAGCTTCCGCCCGTACGGAAACCCCGCCCTTCAGGGCGGGGTCGGGCTATCCGG
>JAISZH010000202.1 GCA_031269345.1 Desulfovibrio sp.
CGTCTTGCGCTTGGGCGGGGTTTGGACCCCGCTTGGCTTCCGCCCGTACGGATACCCCGCCCTTCAGGGCGGGGTCGGGCTAGCCGGCCTGAAGGCCGGGGTCTCAAACCGTAAAGGAAGCTCAGATCAACCTGCGGGGACGAAAACCGTCACAGGTCAGCCTGATAGCGGAAGACGGCGGCGCAGCTTCCCTCGGCGGAAACCATGCAGGGTCCGGAGGGGTGTTCCGGGACGCAGGCTTTGCCGAAGAGGGGGCATTGCCGGGGCCGCAGGCGTCCGCGCAGTATCTCCCCGCATTTGCAGGCGGGGTTTTCCTCCGGGCCGTAGCGGGTTTTGTCCCGCCAGGACTTGTCCGCAAGGAAGCGCCGGGCCGCGTCAAAGTCCGCGTAAGCGGGGCGGATTTCCAGACCGCTTTGCGGGATGGCGCCCAGGCCGCGCCAGAGAGCGTCCGCAGGCGCGAACACTTCCTCAAGCAAGGCGCGGGCTTTGGCGTTTCCTTCCGGTTCCACGGCGCGCCGGTACTGGTTTTGTATCTCCGCTTCGCCCCTGTTGAGCATCCGGATCATCAACAGGAGCGATTGCAGGATATCGGCCGGCTCAAAGCCGCCGACCACCCCCGGTTTCCCAAATTCCCCGGCTATGAAAGAGTACGGCTCAAGGCCGATGATCGTGGAAACGTGTCCGGGCAGGAGCAGGGCGTCCACCGCCGCAGGGACAGCGTCTCCCCCGGCCGCCGCCCGCTCCCCGTCCCGCCCGTTCTCATCTGAGCTTCCTTTACGGTTTGAGACCCCGGCCTTCAGGCCCATGCTACCGTTTTGGTCGTCCAACAGGGCGCGCAGGGCCGCGGGAACCAGCTTGTGCAGGCTCAATACGGCGAAATTTTTCAAGCGCGCGCGCGCGGCGCGGAGAATGACGGCGGCCGCGGCCGGAGCGGTCGTCTCAAAACCTACGCCCAGAAAAACGACCGGCCGTTTTGAATTTTCCGCCGCGTAGTCCAGGGCTTCCAAAGGAGAGTAGACGACGCGCACATCCGCCCCCTCCGCTCTGGCCTTTCCCAGACTCATGCCGCCCGGTCCCGGAATGCGCATCATGTCCCCGAAACAGGCCAGGGTCAGGTTTTCCCTGCCCGCAAGCTCAAGACAGGCGGCTATATCCCGGACGTGGGTCACGCAGACCGGGCAGCCGGGTCCGGAGATATGGGTGATTTCCTCAGGCCACAGGGAGGGCAGTCCCGCGCGAAAGACCGCGGCGGTATGCGTTCCGCACACTTCCATAAATCGCAGGGGGAAATCGAGCTCGGCTCGAATTTTCTCCAGAAGCCCCCGGCAGAGGATGGGATCTGAAAAAGCCCGGTTGTGCGCCGACATAAGCGTTGTCCTGAAAAAAGGGAGGGCTTCAGGCCACCAAGACGGTAGCATGGGCCTGAAGGCCGGGGTCCCAAACCGTAAAGGAAGCTCAGATAAAGGCAGTCCCGGTGAGGCAAACTATGCAGTTTACCCGCCCGGGGCGCGCTTGTCAAAAAATTCCGCCCGGTCTACAAGAGTTGAGCTTGCGATGCACTTTGAACGAAGGAATTTTTGATGAGCACGCAGATACCCAAAGGTTTTCGTCTGGCTGTGGCCGAAGCGGCTTTCAAAAAAGCGGGACGCAACGATCTGGCCTTGGCTTTGAGCGATTTTCCGGCCGCTTCGGCCGGTGTGTTCACCACCAACCTCTTCAAAGCCGCGCCGGTGCTTGTGGGCCGGGGGTTGCTCGACGAACGCCGCTTCGCCCGCGCCGTGCTGATAAATTCCGGCCAGGCCAATGCCTGCACCGGCCCCGAAGGAATCGCGCGCTGCAAGGAAAGCCTCGCCCTGACCGCTTCCGCGCTGGGCCTTGAGGCCGCCGACATTTTACCCGCCTCCACCGGGGTGATCGGGGTGCAGATTAACCTTGAGGCTTTTGCCGGGGCTGTGCCGAAGCTCGCGCAAAACCTGGGAAAAGCTGGAATTGAGGATTTTGCCGCCGCCATCATGACCACGGACGCTTTCCCGAAATTCTGCGCTGAACGCCTGGATTTTTCCGGAAAAAAGGTTCTGCTGGCCGGAGTGGCCAAGGGGGCGGGCATGATCTGTCCGAACATGGCCACCATGCTCTCCGCGGTGTTCTGCGACGCCGAAGTGCGCGCCGACGACTGGCGCGCAATGTTCAAAAGAACGGTGGACCGCAGTTTCAACAGGGTCACTGTGGATGACGATACCAGCACCAACGACACGCTCTACGGTCTGGCCAACGGCGCGTCCGGCGCGAAGGTTGAGGGAAACGCCCTGCATAAGCTGGAGGAAGCCCTGGTCCGGGTGCTGGAGGATTTGGCGTACAAACTGGTGCAAGACGGCGAAGGAGCGACCAAGGTCATGCACATCAGGGTGCGCGGGGCGGTTAGCCGGGAGGACGCGGAAGCCGCGGCCCGCACCGTCGGCCGCTCGCAACTGGTCAAGACCGCCATGTACGGCAGGGACGCCAACTGGGGGAGGGTGATCTGCGCCCTCGGGCGCTCCGGCGCGGACTTCATACCGGAAGAGGTCAGTTTTTCGCTCTGCGGCGTGACGCTTTTCAAAGACGGACAACCCACGGACACGAATTTTGACGCCCTGCTCAAAGACGCCCTGGAGAAAAGGGATCTGGCCCTGGACATCAGCCTGGGCGGCGGTCCGGGCGAATATCTGCTGCTCGCCTCGGATCTGGGGCACGAGTATGTGAGCCTGAACGCCGACTACCGCAGTTGAGGATATATTTTCGTGGCGGGCGTTTTGGCCTGAATTGTGCATAGGTTGGGCAGGCGCGCCATTTTCCCGGCGCGCCGCGAAAAAAGGAGGGGCCTGTGAACGGACAACCCCCAACCTCGAAACACCGCCGCCCCGCCCTGGCCGGAATACGCCTCGCCGCCGCCCTGGCCTGCCTCGCTCTGCCGCTTTTGGGCGCCGGCATGGGCCTTTACGGGCTTTCACCCGGGTCCGCCTTTGCCGTGAACGACCAGGGGCTTTCGTCTTCCTCCGTCTTTCCGCAAAGGGCCGCGCTTTTGCAGTCCACTGTGGACAGCGTGGCTTTGGGCCTCGGGCGGGCCTTCGCCGAGGAAACCTCTCTGGATATGGAAGCCAAAAGGCGTATGCTGCGCAACGCCTTAAGCTCTTTGAGCCTTGAACTGGGCGCAGGGATTTATTTCACCGCCTGGCAGGGGACGCGCAACGTCTGCTCGCCCGTCAGCCCAGACGCGGAAGGGTTGGATTTTGCCGAAAGCCTGGACGCCGACGGAACACCCTTTGTGTTGGAGATGGAATCTTTGGCCGGGAAAGGCGGAGGCCTTTTGCACGCCAGGCTGCCGCTTACGCGTCCCGATGAGGAATTCCCGGGTCCGGTGCGGGAACATCTCATATATGCCCGGCAAATCCCTGGCGGCGCCGGCATTTTCCTCGCGGCCTTCCTGCCCGTCGCGCCCGTCGGGGAAGGCGGGTTTTCCGCCTCCTGGACCCTGGCGCGCCAGGAGGAACTTAATGTCCAGTCTCTGGACAAGCTGCGTAGCGGGCTTTTTCTGTCCGGGTTTTCCCTGGCCGGGCTTTCCGGGCTGCTCCTGGCCTTTTCGCGCGGCTCAAAAGACAGCGGGATATGCGCCGCCTGAACATCCCCCGGATATTTTCCCCGACAAGGCTGCCGCTTAAGGCGGCCTTGGTTTCCGTGCTCGCCCTGCTGATTCTCGCCGGCGGTTTTTTTTCCCGCGGCGGCATGGTCGTATCCGTTTCCGACGGGGATTCCTTCGTTTTTTTGACCAGCGGGGGCGAACGGCTTACCGTAAGGCTTTACGGGGTGGACGCCCCGGAATACGGCCAGCCCGCAGGGCGGGAGGCCAAAAAATTCACTTCAGGCATGGTCCTCTTCGAGCATGTGGATTTGAACATACTGGACACGGACGCCTACGGCCGCTCCGTCGCCCTCGTCGGCGTCAAAGACGGGCGGGTGCTGAACGAAGAACTGGTGCGGGCTGGTCTGGCCTGGGTCTACAGGGCCTATTGCCATATCCCGGCCTGCGCGCGTTGGCTGGTTTTGGAAAAAGAGGCGCGCCGCGCCAAAATCGGGATCTGGCAGGATGAAAAGCCCGTTTATCCGGCAAACTGGAGACGGCGCGCGTCGGGACGATGAATCCCTTGCCCTTTGCCGGAGGCGGCGTTATATTCAATTCTCCACATGCGCGTCAAAAAGTAAACTTCATACCGCCGCGCCCGCGTTGAAAAGCAAGCTTTTCAACGCGGCGGGTCGTCTTTTTTCTTCAAGGGGTAATCGCATGCGCGTTCTGCCGCTTTTTCTCATCTTGGTCCTGGCGGGTTTGGCGCAAGGCTGCGCGCTTCAGTACACGGGGGCGGAGCGGGACGGCTTCCACGCGGGCGGGCGAACCGGAGTGCACGTGTCCGTAAGCCCTTCCCTCGCGCTTGCGGCAAGCGGCAAATTCAGCGTGCCGACCCCTTCCAACGTCCTGACCAATTCCCCGTCCGCCGATTTCGTCTTCGCGGCTTTCGGCGAAGAAGGAAGCGGACCTGTGGGCGCGAGCGCCCATGTCATCCTGAGCGAGCTTCCCTATCCCGACTGGCGCTGGGAAATGGAAACCTGGGCCAGACCGGAATCCATGCGGTACAGCAAGCTCACCGCGGCGAGACGCAACTGGACCGTGCAGATTTTCCCCCTGCTGGCCGCCGGCGACTGGTTCAGCGAACTCTGGACGCTGAACGGCAGGCAGACCCCGGATTTCTGGCTGGCCAAACGCTGGTCCGCCACCCCGGACGACGAACTGCGCATTGTGGCCGAATACCGCGAACCGGCGCCCGCCTGTATGCGCGAGCAGTTGCAGACCTACGCTGAAAGCAGGAAAAACAAGGAATTCGGCCCGTTACAAGGCCGGGAACTGGCCGGCCGCTGCGAAAGGGAGATGGAGGAATTCTCCTCCCGCGCCGACGCGGCCGTCCGCCTGGACGAAAACCTCTCCCGTCCCCTGGACGAAACCGGCATAAAGGCACGTCAGCCGGATAAACAGCCGAACATGCGCGCCCTGGTGGGAGTTGCGGAGTTTACCCGCACCCAGCGCGTGGGGACCAGATGAGGCGAAAAGGGCGATGATCCGCATCCTGGCCGCGGACATCGGGGCGACGCACTGTCGGTTCGCCCTGTTCGCGGCGGAAATTTCCAACGAAGACCTCCCTCTGCTCTCCATCAGGCGCAAGCGGGTATTTCCGGGGCGCGCCTTCCCGGACTGCGCCACGGCCCTGCGCGGCCTTTTTGCCGCCGACGCCGGGACGCAAGCCCTGCTCTCTCCCGACGAACCCGTAGACACGGCCGTTCTTGCCCCGGCCGGACCAGTTTTCGAGCAAGACGGCGAGGCGGTCTGCGCCATGCCGAATCTGCCCTGGGTCCTGCGCAGCGACGAGATCCGCTCACTGCTCGGCATCTCCCGCGTCCTGCTGCTGAACGATTTGTCCGCACAGGCGTACGCCTGTCTGCTCCCCGCCGAGGCGGACACGGTTTGCGCGCTTGAGGGGAAGGCCGCGCCCCGGGCTCCGCTTGCGGTGGCGGCGGCGGGCACGGGCTTTGGGAAAGCCCTTTTGCTTTGCGAAAGCGGATATTCCGGAGAAGGGAAAAAAGAGCGCCTTGAGCGCCTGGCCGGCAGCGCCCGCGTCCTGCCAAGCGAAGGCGGACACGCGGAATTTCCCTTTGTCGGGGAAGACGAGTTCGCTTTCGCGAGGTTCGCGGCGCGCAAAAAGGGCGGAAGCAGGCTGATCGGAGACGATATAGTGAGCGGAGCCGGTCTGGCTCTTATCGCTGACCACCTTACAGGCTCGGGCGCGTCGCCGGAACAGGCGGCGAAGATGTGCGTCGACCGTCCGGAGATACTTGAATGGTACGCGCGCTTCTATGGGCGTTTTTGCCGCAATTACGTGCTTGACTCCATGGCCCTGGGAGGGCTGTACGTCTGCGGCGGCATGGCTCTGCGCGTGCCGGTCCTGAGCAGCCCGGCGTTTGCGGAGGAATTCCACGCGCAAACGCCGCCGGAACATTTTTTGCGTTCCGTCCCGGTATGGCATATGCGCGCCCCGGAAGCCGGGCTGTTCGGCGCCGCCCTCTACGCCCTGCTGCGCCTGCGGGCCTGGAGCAACCGCTGATATCCGCATTGAAAAGTTAAGGAAACGCTTTAGTACGCTGTAACATTTAAAAATGTGTATCAAACAGCGTAGTATCCGCCGGGCGGACAAGCCCGGCGCGCCGCAGGCGCCTCTCTTGCCTGTGCCTTTCTGTTCTGCTACTTTGAATAAATGCAGCTTTCACATTATGACCGGATACTTGCCATTTTGTGCAGCGTGCTGAATTCCTATTCCGCGGCACTGTTTCTGCCCGTGCGCGGAGGGGACGGGGGGGGATATTGTCTTGCCTCCGGCTTCAGCTTGGGCCGGAGCCTGGATTTTTCCGCCGAGATCCGGGAGGGCATGGGGCTGGTGGGATGGATCCTGCGCCACGGCCAGGCTCTGCTGGTTTCCAATTTCGACCGCCGCCAAAATTTTCTGGGTTATTACAAGGGGAACGAGGAGCAAAGCATCAAGGCCTTCATGGGCTGCGCCCTGCCGGACGGGAGGGGCGCCTTGTGCGTGGACAGCAAGCGCCAGTATTCTTTTTCGGAACAGGACCAGAAAATGCTGCACCTTTTCGCGGATCTCCTGGGCAGCCTTGAGGAGAACGCGCCGGACTTCGCGGAGCGCGCGCAAACCGTCAAGTACTACGCCGCGTTGAGGTCAATCTGCGATCTGCGCCGCCGCCATTCGCGCTGGTCAGATTTTTTGCGCAATTTTCTGGACATCCTGGCGGAGGCGACCGGTCTTGACTATGTCCTCTTCTGCACCAGCGACCCCACAGGGGAACATTACAGCGTCGAAGGCGAAAATCTGCCCCTGGCCATAAAGCCCGGTTCCGCGCCTCCCTTGTTCCCCATGAGCCACGGGGTGGTGGGATGGGTTTTCCGCAACAGCGCGCGCATCTGCAACGAAGGTTCGGAAACTTCTCCGGAAAAATACCTTCTCGGCAAGGGGGCGGGACTTCCGGCCTTTCAAACCGTTCTCGCCCTGCCTTTGGTATTGCAAAGCAAGACGCGCGGCGTACTCTGCCTCGCCCGTGAAAACCCGTTGAAGCTTACGGAGGCGACGCGGGATTTCGCGCACATAGCAGCCGAACATCTCTCTCTTTTCCTGGAAAACCTCCTCGTGAAATGCCGTCTGCGCGACTTGCAGCGCGGCTGACGCCAACGCCGCGTCAGGCGACGACAGCGGATTTGGCCGGCAAGCCGCCGCGCGTGAGCGCCGCGGCCGTGAGCGCGACCTGATAGATGTCCGTGGCGCTGCATCCTCTGGAGAGGTCGTACCAACCCTTTGCCAGCCCCTGCAGAAGCGGGCCCAGGGCCGTGTAGCCGCCCATGCGCTGGGCTATTTTATAGGCAATGTTGCCGGCTTCGAGGGAAGGAAAGATAAACACGTTGGCCCGGCCCTGCACCGGGCTGTCGGGGGTTTTCCGGGCCGCCGCCTCCGGCACGAAAGCCGCGTCGAACTGTAGTTCCCCGTCCACTATCAGGTTCGGCGCCTTCTCCCGCACCGTCTCCGCCGCCGCCCGCATGAGCCGGGAGCGCGGATGGTCGGCACTGCCGTGGCTGGAAAAAGAGAGCAGGGCCACCCTGGGATCGGGGCCGACCATGCGCCGGTACTGCTCGGCCGAAGCCAGGGCGATGTCCACAAGCTGTTCGTGCGTGGGCTCGGGAATGACCCCGGCATCGGCGAAGACCAGCACTTTGCGTTCCTCGGGCGTATCGCCAGGCGAAACCATAAAGAAAAAGCCGGATACGGTCTTGTTTCCCGGCGCGGGTCCGATGATGCGCAACCCGGCCCGCAGCACGTCCGCTGTGGAAGAGACGTTGCCGCCCACGCCCAGCTCGGCCTCGCCCCGGCACACCATCATGGCCCCGGCGACAAGGGGGGAGAGGACGAATCTTTCCGCTTCATCCGCTGTGGCCGTTTTGCCTTTTGCCTCCTGCATGGCGCGGTAGTCCCCGGCATTTTTCCGAAGCAGGCCGGGAGCCGCGGGGTCTATCACCCGCAGGGGGACAGACGCCGTGTTCTCCTGACGCAGCACCGCGCGCGCCAGTTCCCGAATTCTGGAGGGACGCCCGAGCAGAATCGGAAAGGCCAGGCCTTCGCGGGTCAGGCGAAAGGCCGCGGATACGGCGCGCTCGTCTTCTCCGTCCGGCAAAACGAGGCGCATCGGGGTTTTGCGGCACAGGGCCAGACAGCGGCCGATCAGAGGCATCGCGTCCGCCTGTGGGCGCCGGGGAGGCTTTTTGTTTCATCCGCGCGCATAACCGTCTCCATGCAAATTTTCCGAAAGGTTTTCCGGGCCGGGGACCGCGTCTTCGCCCGGTCATCGCCCGGAAACAGGCCAGGAGTTCAACAGACAAAGCGCCCTGCCTCCGGCGGCCAGGGTCACGGAGCTGCCCGCCGTGATATGCAGGGCGTCGCCGGCAGAGGCGGTGAACTCCGTTCCTTCGTGGACGACGACGATTTCGCCCGCAAGGACCACGAGCACCTCCGCATGGGCGCAAGTCCAGGAAAAGGAGGAATTTTCCCAGCTCATATAGGCGATTCCGGGGGAGGCGTCCGTGGGCGGGCGGGCTTCGATAATGTCCACGGCCTCGGGGAAGGGCGGTTCACCTTTTGGGCCGGCCTCGGGCAGGGCGTTTTTCCGCACATGCGTCACCCCCCCGGCGTGCCGGGTAAAGGCCGGGAGAGAAGGCGCGGGTCCGTCCGGGGAATTGCGCGCATGCGCGTCGGAGAGTTTCACGCCTGAAACGCTCTGCGGGGATTTGTCCGCGGATTCCTGCTGTCGAATAGTCGCGGGCGGGCTTTGCTCGCCGCAAGGGCTATTTGAAGCGTCGGTCGCTTTAAGGACCGCGCGGATCGCCTTGTCGACGGACGCCGCATCCGCCTGGTTACCCATGCGGTCGGCGATTTTTTGCCGCAGACGCACGATCAGCGCGTCCTGCTCTCCGGCATCCGGTCCCACAGGGGCTTTTCCCGCGCAAGTTTTGCAGGTCGTATCACGGATCGGGGATGGATCGCGTCTTATGGTGATGCCGCAGGCTTTGGCGTCGTCAAGCGCCTGGAAAGTGACCAGCGCGTTTTCGGGAAGTGTGATTTCTGTTTTGCCGGCTTTTTTTGCCGCGTTTATATCCAGGGAGGTGAGGGTTGGCTTCATCAGAAATTCCTTTGAGGCGTCATAGTATCTGGTCAAAAAAGGCCGGAGCGGGGCGCGCGATGACCAGTGTGCCGACCAGCAGGCCGGATTCCGCGGCCATGGCGCTTCCGGCGTTTACTGAGGCCTTCACGGCGGCCACGTCGCCCAGAAGCAGCACGTAGCCCTTGCCTCCCAGCCCCAGGGCCATGCGCACGTCCATCAGCGTCACCTCGGCGGCTTTGACCGCGGCATCGGCCGCCCTGATGGCGGCGGCGACCGAATAGGTCTCAATGACGCCCAGGGAGCCGCGTTCCACGATGGGCTGACAGCCCGCGATGGCGCTGATGACGGTGCGGTGGATGTTGGGGATGACGAACCAGTCGGCCAGGCTGGAAGGTTTTATCAGACGCGCGGCTTGCAGGGCCGCCTCCACGGCCGCGACGTCTCCGGAAACCGCGGCTGTGTATTTTCCGGGGCAGATGGTCTTGAAAAAGAGCGGTCTGACATCGGCCGTCTTGACCATCGCGTCCGCGGCTTCCATGCCCGCGGCGATGCTGGTGTATTCCGCCATGCCGACAGCGGTGTGAGCTTGCATAAGCGCCTCGTTTTACCGTTTGATCTCGATGCCGCCTTCGGTTCGGGCCACCACGCCGTCAATGCTGGCGTGAAGGCGCGCGCCCAGCGCGTTTTCCGGTATCTCTGCGATCAGGTCTCCGGCCTTTACCTTATCGCCCGGCCGCACCACCGGTTGAGCCGGGGCGCCGATGTGCTGGCGCAGTGACAAAAAGACCGTGGACGGCTCAATATCGCCCAGATACGGAGTTTCAAGCCCCATATAGGGGGCTATGCCGATGCGCGCGGCCAGCCGGGGCACGGGGATTTTGCGGAAGTCGCGCCAGAGTTGGAGATCGGCGCAAATATCGCGCGCTCCGCCGTAGTTTTTCCGCGCCTCGCGCAGGCTGGCCTTGACCGCCTGATTGATGCGACGGGGGGAAAGTTCCATGGGGCAGGAATAATGCTCGCAGATGCCGCACTCACAACAGAGCAGAGCGAGTTCCCCGGCCTGGGTCTCAAGCTCCACGCCCCCGCCGAAGGCCCGCATAACCCGGTGCGTTTCAAAGGGGTGTCCGATCAGGCGGCGTGGACACAGGTCCGAGCAGAACCGGCACTGGATACAGGCGGACCCGGCTCTCCTCCGCATGATCGCCGTTTCCAGGACTGCGTTGCGGTGCAGAGGGTGACCGGAGGGCAGGGCGATCAGTCCTCCGCTGGTTTTACTGACGTTTTCGCGGGCCAGGGCTTGGGGTCCGCCCACAAACCGGCCCATCATCGGTCCTCCCGCGATGAACACCGGGTCGACGGGCAAAGCGCCCCCGCAGGCGGCCAGACAGTCGGCCAGCGGGGCGCCGATGGGCGCGCGCACTACACCCGGCCTGGCCACCGCGCCGGTGACGGTCAGGGTTTTGCGGGTCACGGGTTGCGCGGCGGTCACCGCCGCATCCACGCTGACCAGGGTGCCCACGTTGGCTACCACGGTATTGACGGCCAGAGGAATGCCGAGCGGGGGCACGCTACGTCCGGTGACTTCGCGCACCAGCACCTGCTCGTCCCCGGCCGGGTAAAAATCGTCCAGAAGAAAAAGTTCCAGGCCCTGTTCGGCAGTTGCGTCGCGCAGAAGCCCGATGAGCTCCGTATGCTTTTTTTTCAGCGCCAGAACCCCCCGCGCCGGTTTCTCCGGGCCGCCGACGGACTCCGTCAGGGCGCGCAAAGCCCTGGCCAGAGACTTTGCGTTATGGCGCATGATGTGCTGGTCCGTGTGCAGGAGCGGTTCGCATTCGCAACCGTTGGCGATGACCGTATCCGCTGACGCGGCGTATTTCACGTGCGCCGGGAACCCGGCCCCGCCTTCGCCCACTATGCCGGCCGCTTTAACCGCAGCGATGAAATCGTCTTTGTCCATATCACACTTCACCCGGCTCCTGGAGCAATTAACGCTGGAAACAGTTCGTTTCATTCGTGAACTGCGCATGAGCAATTAGCGCTTGAA
>JAISZH010000006.1 GCA_031269345.1 Desulfovibrio sp.
AGCGCCTGATCCTTTTTCCCCCGCGCCCCGCGCGGGGGAACTTCCCTGCCGGCCGGCGGGCGGTTTTTTTGCATACATGCCCTGAAAACGCGGGCGCAATGCTCTTGCCCCGAAAGCGCCGTTCGGGATAGCGGCATGCCATTCTCAGAATGTCATGACACTGGATGCTATGGCATTTACGCTTGAAATGCTACTTAACGGCGGGCAAAGCCCGCCTGTAAGCATCTCGCTGCAAGGATTTGCGCTGCAAATCCTTGCAGAGCGTGTTAACACTTAAAGTTAACACGCTCCAGGCGAAGCCGGGCGCACCGCCGCAGGCGGCGCGAGCAAAGCAAAAACCACGTTTTTTGCCTTGTGATCTTCACGCCTGTTGTGACAATACAGGCATGACGTTACAATAGAGTGAAAGAAAGACAGCAGACCCGCCTTTTCCCCATTCAACCCCGATGGAGGTTTTATGAAACCCGGTTTTTTGACCAAAGTCGCCCTGGCTGCGGCCATGCTCACTCTCGCCGTTCCCGCCCTTTCCTTTGCCGCCTATCCCGAAAAACCCATCAACATGATCATCGCGTTCACCGCGGGCGGTTCCAGCGACGTGCAGGCCCGCATCATGCAGAAATACTGGGACAAGCATTCAAAGCAGCAGTGGACCTTCGTCTATAAGCCCGGAGCGGGCGGGGCCATCGGCTTCGGAGAAATCGCCATGGCCCGGCCCGACGGCTACACCATCGGCGGCGTGAACGTGCCGCACATGATCATCCAGCCCCTGACCCAGAAAGCCCAGTTCTCCATTGACGACTTCGCCTACATCTGCCAGGTCGTCAAAGATCCCCAGACCATAGCCGTGCGCAAGGACAGCCCCTTCAAGAAAGCCGCGGATGTTTTCGCCTTCGCCAAGGCCAATCCCGGCAAGCTGAAGCTCGGTCTGGTCGGCCCCAACTCCGGCCACCATCTGATGTTCCTCGACGTGCGGTCCAAAATGGACTTCCCGGTGACGGAAGTCTTTTACAAGGGCGCGGCTGACCAGAACGTCGCCCTGCTCGGCGGCGAAATCGACGTGATGTTCGGCAACCTCAACGACGTGATGCGCAGCGTCGAAGAAATGCGGATGCTCGCCATGGCCTCGGAAAAACGGAACGACTTCCTGCCCAACGTGCCGACGCTGAAAGAAGAAGGCTTCGACATCGTTTCCGACATCCGCCGGGGTTTTACCGCCCCTAAGGGCGTCAGCAAGGAAGTCCTGGACTACCTGCGCGGCGTTTTCGGAAAAATCGGCGCGGACCCCGAATATCAGGCGGATATGAAGCGCGCGGGGCAGCCGGCCGAATATATGGACGGCGCCGCCTTCGCCGCCTATGTTAAGGCGCAGAACGAAATCGTCAAGGCCGCCCTGGCCAGGGTAGGCTCCGGCAAAAAATAGTATTGCCGGGAGGTGTTTCTGAACAGCCATATTACGCTGTTTCCCATTTTCCGCACGCTGCTCCCACTGGCCTCTCCCCTGCTGCTGCAATGGGAAAAAAGGCAAGGGAGCGGCGGCGAAGCCGGCGGGGAGGCAAGCCATGCGTAGCGGCGTAAAGGATATCGCGGCCGGACTGTTTTCCCTTCTCGCGGCGGCCGCCTTCTTCTGCCAGAGCGGCGACGTGGAAGGGGTGGGGCTTTTGTACCCCCAACTAATCATGGGCTTCATCGCCTCGGGCGGCGTATATCTTGTCGCCCTCGGCCTGTGGAAACGGAGGTCCGGCCGTGACGAAGCAGGTGACGGGGAAGCAGTCGCGCGCACTCGCGTAGCCATGATTGCGGTCGGTTCCCTTGCCTATGCCCTGATCATCCCGTTGCTCGGCTTTTATGCGGCCAGCGTGGTGTTTCTATTCGGATCGGCCATGGCGCTGAACGATACCGGCGCCGGTCCCCGCAAGGCGGCGCTTTCGGCCTCCGTTCTGACCATGATTATGTGCCTTGCCGTCTGGGCCGGTTTTTCCCTGCTCCTGCATGTTCCTACCCCGGACGGCCTGCTTTTTTAGGGCATTTCACACTTGAAACGCCCGCAGGGATTTGCTCGCAAATCCTTTTGACACCAAGGCGCGTTCAAACGAGTTTGAATGCAATACGTCGGACTGTTTGAAAAAACAGGTAAAGCTTGATTTTTCAAACAGTTACTGGTGGCAGCTTCGCCTCCGCCACATCAATTCGCTTTCTATTGAAAGCGAATTGGCGGATATTGCAGCGTGTTCCCTCTTTCAACAGGAGCGTTCATGTCGGAGTTTATTCTGCCCGCCATCGGGCATCTTTTTGACCCTCTCAACATCTTCCTCATGATCGCCGGCCTCACGGGGGGCATCATTGTCGGCGCGTTGCCCGGACTCACGGCCACCATGGGCGTCGCCCTGCTTGTTCCGGTAACCTTCGCTCTGGATTCGACCAGCGGTCTGATCATGCTGGGGGCCGTCTATGTGGGCGCCATTTACGGAGGGGCCAATTCGGCCTGCCTCATCTGCACGCCCGGCACGCCCTCGTCCGTGGCCACGACCTTTGACGGCTGGCCCATGTGCCAGAACGGCGAAGCGGACAAGGCGCTACTCGCCTCGCTCCTGTCTTCCTCCTTCGGCGGCATCGTGGGAACGGTTTTTCTGCTGTTTCTGGCGGCTCCCCTGGCCCGCTTCGCCCTGCGCTTCGGCGGGCCGGAAAGCTTCTGGCTCTGCCTGTTCGGTCTTTCCACCATTGCCGTCATGTCCTCGGGCAACATGGTGAAAGGGCTGATCTCAGGCGCGCTCGGCATGCTGGTCGCCACGATCGGCCTCGATCCCCACGCGGCGGCGCCCCGCTTCACCTTCGGCTATTACCCGCTGATCCAAGGCGTGGAAGTCATCCCGGCCATGATCGGGCTCTTTTCCTTTTCCCAGGTGCTCTATCTTGTGGGGAGCCACAAGCCATATATCGCCAGCTATTCGCCTTCGCCGGGGGTCTTCGGCCGGGTGGCGCGCGAACTGGCCCGCACATGCAAGGTTATCCTCCTGCGTTCCTCCATCATCGGCACCCTGGTCGGCATGCTGCCCGGCGCCGGAGGGGAAATCGCCTCCATAATCTCCTACAACGAAAGCAAACGCTGGGACAAGGAGCCGGAGCGCTACGGCAAAGGCATCGTCAAAGGCGTCGCCGCCAGTGAAAGCGCCAACAACGCCGTCATCGGCGGCGCGCTCATCCCCATGCTCACTCTGGGCATTCCCGGCAGCGCGGTGGCGGCGGTCATTCTCGGCGCCCTGCTCGCCAAAGGCATCCAGCCGGGCTTCAAGGTCTTTACGGTCACCGGCGATCTGGCCTACACCTTCATCATGTCGCAGTTCGCCGTCAACCTGCTGATGATCCCGGTGGGCCTTGTCCTCATCAAGATCATGGTGCGTCTGCTCAGCATACGCCTGACTTTCGTCGCCATAGCCATCGTCATGCTGTCCTTCATCGGTTCCTACGCCATCCGCAACAGTATGCTGGACGTGTGGATCGTCATCGCCTTCGGCTTTATCGGATATTTCTGCAACCTGGTGAAACTGGACACCGGGGCCATGGCCCTCGGCATCATTCTCGGCCCCATGATTGAAGAAAACTTCGGCAAGTGCGTCAGTCTTTCCAAAGCAGTGGACGGTTCCATTCTGCAGGTGTTTCTGAACAGCAATATCGCGCTGATTCTCATTTTCTGCACACTACTTTCCCTGGCTACTCCCTTCCTGCTGGAATGGAAAAGAAAACGCGCGCGCGGCGCAGCCGGCGGGGAGGCAAAGGACGCCTAGCGCGAGGTGCAGCGGCCGGAATGTTTTCATGCCAATTCGCTTTCATACCAAGCCGCGTTCAAATGAGTTGAATGTAAGACGCCAAAGCTTTTGGAGAACAGGCGAAGCCTGATTTTTCAAAAGCTTGCGGGTGGCGGATTCGCCTCCTCCATCCCAATTCGCTTTCTATCGAACGCAAATTGGCGTCAGTGGAAAGCGAATTGGCATCAAGCAGAAGATGCCCTACAGGAGCAACATGGCGTCGCCGTACGAAAAAAACCTGAATCCGAGGCGGACGGCCTCCCGGTAGGCCGCAAGTACGCGCTCCCGTCCCGCGAAGGCGCAAACGAGCATGAGCAACGAGGATTCCGGCAGGTGAAAATTGGTGATCAGCCCGTCGATCACCCGGAAGGGCCGGCCCGGATAAAGAAATACGTCCACCTGCCCGACAAAAGGCGCGAAGCGGGGGAATCCTCCCACCCCGACAGACCCAGCGGGTTCCGGAGCAACCCGTTTTGGCCCGACACGCTCAGGCCCGGACCGTTCCGGGTTCTGCGCCTGGAAGATACCCTCCAGAGCGCGGGCCGAAGTGGTGCCCAGGGCTACGACCGGCCGCCCCTCCGCCTTGGCCCTTGCGAGCGCCCCGGCGGTTTCCTCCGGCAACTGCGCGTATTCCGGGTGCAGGGCATGCGCGCGTATATCCGCGCAACGCACCGGGGCAAAGGTGCCGTGACCCACATAAAGCGTAAGCTCCGCCCATTCCCGTCCGGAGGATATGAGCGCCTGGCGCAGTTCACGGGTAAAATGCAGCCCCGCTGTGGGAGCGGCGACGGCCCCGGCCTTGTCAACGCGGGCATAGACGGTCTGGTAGCGATCAGCGTCCGCCGCGTCCTCCGCGTGGGCGCGCCTTATGTAGGGCGGCAGGGGAGTGCGGCCGTTCTCCTCCAGAACCGCTGCCAGATCCCCTTTCCAAAAAAGGCGGACGCGCCCCTTTCCCTGTCCGAGATGCTCCAGAAAACGCGCGTAAAAACCGGGAGCAAAGCTTATGAGGTCACCCGGACGCTGTTTTTTGGCGGGACGCAGCAAAGCTTCGCATTCGGCGCTGTCTTCCCCGGCGGCGGACGAAGGACCCCGCAGCTTTTCCAGGGGCGGGGAGAGCAGCAGTTCCACGCGCCCCCCCTGAGGACGTTTCCCGGACAGACGGGCTTTGATCACGCGCGTATTGTTGGCCACCACCAGGCAGTTTTCCGGAAGATGCCGGAGGATGTCCGGAAAAACTCCGCATTGCGTCCTCCCGCTCGCCCTGCCTAAAACCATCAGCCGCGCGTCCGCGCGGCCGGGAGACGGCCTTTGCGCTACGCGCTCCGGCGGCAAATCATAAAAATAGCTTTGCCGCAAAAAATCGGCTTCTGGCATATTTCGGGCGGGGTTCACGGTTTTGCGGGGGAAAATCGCGCCGGACGGTTCACCGGCAGCCAGGATTATTCCGGATAAACGGCAAGCAGGTCCTCAATCGTGTCCCTGCGCCGGATGAGGACGCAGGACCCGTCCGGGCGGACCAGCGCCTCGGCCGGGCGCAGACGCTGATTATAGTTGGAACTCATGGCCTGCCCGTAAGCCCCGGCATCCAGCACCCCGACAACGTCGCCCTCAACCAGTTCGGGAACCAGCCGGTCCTTGGCCAGCACGTCGCCGGTTTCGCAGATATTGCCGACCACGGTCTGAAGCGTCAGGGGGCGCGGCTTGCCGTCCACGGGATAAATCTCCAGATCGTGGAAGGAATCGTAGATCATGGGACGGGCCAGCACGTTGAAACCCATGTCCGTTCCGGCATAGCGGACCCTCCCGTTATTTTTCACCGCCGTCACCGTGCCGAGGAGTATGGAGCATTCGGCGGCTATATAGCGGCCGGGTTCAATGATGAATATCCCGGAAAACCCCTGCTTTGCCCGGAAATCGCTCAACAGTGCCCCGAACCCGGCGCCGAACTCCGCCAGCCCCAGACGCTTTTCCCTGTCGTACTTGCGGTAGGGGATGCCGAATCCCCCGCCAAAGTCAATGATTTCAAGGCCGGGGAAGGAAACGGCGGTTTTGAGGAGCCAGCGCGCGGCATCAAGATAGGGTTTTGGATCCATGAACAGGGAGCCGACGTGCTGATTTAGCCCGATAAGTTTGAGCCCGTGCTTTTTCAGAACCGCTCGCAACGCGCCGAAATCTTCCGGGTGAATGCCGAATTTTGTATTTTTTCCGGCGGTTATGACCTTGGAACTATGCCCCGCCCCGATGCCCGGGTTGACGCGGGCCATAACCCGTCCCCCCGGATTCACGCGACCGAAGCTTTCAACCTGCGACACCGAATCCACGCTGACATGGTCCGCCCGGGCATTGGCCAGGGCGAGTTCCGCAGCGTCCACGTTGTTGCAGACATAGCAGATATCTTCCCTGCGAAACCCTGCGCGTTTCAGCACGGCAAGCTCGCCCGGACTCATGGCGTCGGCGATCAGTCCCTCTTCGCGGATTATGCGCAAGAGATGCGGGTTGCCGTTGGCCTTAGTGGAATAGCAGACCCGGAAACCGGGGTCTTCGGACAGACCCTTCAGGTCCCGGCAACGCTCGCGCAACACGCGTTCATTGTAGACATAAAGGGGGCTGCCGAACTCTCGGACGAGGTCATGCGGCCGCGCGGCACCGAAAAACATCAGCCCGGCGCTGTAGCTGTTTCTGGTTGCGCTGCAAGCGCTTGCGGTTACGTCGCTCATTTCGGCAATCCTTTTAATCTCTCGACGCGCCCCGGTCAAGAGCGGAGGAAGACAGAGCGGAGGAAGACAGATGCTGACAACAGAGCGGAGGAAGACAGAACGGAGGAAGACGTAACCGCGGGCTATTGCCTCGTCACGCGACAATAGCCGCAACCCCGCAAGGGGGGGGCGCGCCGCCGCAGGCGGCGAGAACACGGCAAAAAACCGCGTTTATTGCCGTGCGATCTTATCGCTTAAAACGAAGCGAATGGTAGTTTTAAGCGATACATAACACTAGGCGCGTTCGCCGGCTTTTGTTTACAAGGCGGGCAGTTTCCGGTATATGCGCGGCATGCGGGAAAATACCGGAGAAAATCGCGCAAAGGAAGCCAGGTCTCTGGATCGGGCCGAGGTCAGCCTGATCGTGCCGGTCTATAACGAGGAAGGCAACATCGCCCCGCTCACGGCGGAAATCAAGGCGGCCATGGAGCGGCAGCCCCGCCCCTGGGAGCTGATTTTCGTGGACGACGGCAGCGGCGACCAAAGTCTGGTCCGGATCAAGGCCGAAGCCGCCGCGGATAAGCGCCTGCGCTATCTGGCCCTTGCCGAAAACAGCGGACAGTCCGCCGCCCTTTTCACCGGCTTCATGGAAGCCGAAGGGACGATCCTGGTCACCCTGGACGCGGATCTCCAGAACGATCCGGAGGATATCCCGCGCCTTCTCGATCTTTTCGGACGGGACAACGACATGGTCATCGGTGTGCGCAGACGCCGTCAGGATTCCGTCGTCAAGAAAATATCCTCCAGGTTTGCCAATGCCGTGCGCAACCGTCTCACCTCCGAGGACGTAAGCGACACCGGCTGTTCCCTAAAGGTCATTCGCGCCTCAATGGCCAGAAGGCTGCCGGCCTTCAGGGGCATGCACCGTTTTCTCCCCACGCTCATGAAGCTTCTGGGGGCTAAAGTGGCGGAATCCCCGGTCAACCATCGCCCGCGCGTCCGTGGCATTTCCAAATACGGAGTCTGGGATCGGGCCTTTTCCGGATTCTACGACCTTCTGGCCGTGCGGTGGATGCAAAAACGCAATATCCACGGGTGCAAAATCCGTGAACGCGGGTAGCGCCGACCCGTGTCCTCCCCAATCCTGAAAATCTGCGTCTTTTTCCTTATCCTGGCCGGGGCCTCGCTTCTCGTCCATCTTCTGGACATCAGCGAAGTGCTCGACCCGGCCTTTGCGGACGCATACCTGAAACACCGCGGCGGCGTGGCCATATACGTCGCCCTGGTCGCGCTCCTCACGCCTCTGGGCTTTCCCCGCCAGGCCCTGGCCGCGCTGGGAGGCTACGCCTTCGGCGTTCTCGACGGCACAGGCATCACCTTGGCCGGTCTGGGCTTCGGCTGCGCCGCCGGGTTCTTCTACGCCCGTCTGCTGGCCCGCCCCGCCCTGATCAGGAGGTTCGGAGAAAAAATCCGTCCCCTGGACAAGTTCCTCTCCCGCAGTCCCTTCGCCACTACGGTGGCCATACGCTGCCTCCCCATCGGCAACAACGCCCTGACCAACATGATCGCCGGGGTGACATCCATCCCCGCCCCCCCCTTCATTGCCGGCTCCATATTGGGCTATGCGCCCCAGACCCTGATTTTCGCCCTGCTCGGCAGCGGGCTGCGCGTGGACCTCCTATGGCGCGTGGGGGTAGCCGCCCTGCTCTTCATCGCCTCCACGGCCATCGGCATAGTCATATACCGCCGCTGCCGCGACGAGATCAAAGACGCCCTGTCCGACCCCAAAAAATCGACATAGGAACGCATCTTGCAAATACCCGGCAAAAAAGGTTCAGGCAATTCTTATCTGGAATTGTCCCGCAAAACGTTATGCAAAACGTCCGCCAAAATTCTGACAGCCCCCCGGCCGGCGCGGCCCGGAAAACGACCCGCTTTTCCGTAACAATGACGGCTGCGCTTTACTCCTGCCTGGCTCTGGCGGCTTTCTGCACGGGTATGCTCGTCTGCCGCGCGCAGCAGACACATACCCCCATCTCCTCCCCATCCCATATCCGCCAGCCTGTCAACCCAAACGCCAGGGAAAATCCGCCAGTTCAAAACCCTGACGCCCCGCTCGCTTTCCGCCCGTTGCGCTTTGCCGTGGAGAACGCCCCGCTGAGCAGGGACGGACGGTTCCCAAAGCTGCCGGGAACAACACATCTCCGTCCGGAAGAAGAAGCGGGATTCTCCGTTGAGGGAAGGCCCGGTACGTCCCCGCGCCTTGCAAAAGGCCGGGTGCTTTTCCGCTTTCTGGACGGGACGGCCGAAATAGTCCCGCTCGGACAATCCGCCGCCGCCCTGGCCCAGGTTCTTCCCGATCCCCTGCAGGCGAACTATTTTGTCGAGGCGCGGGACTTTGGCCGGCAAACCCCTGTCCCGGCACTATACGGAGAAGAATGGGACAGGGAAGGATTCCCCCTGCGCTGGCGCAGGACCCCGGAGACTGTGGCGGAGGGCGATATTCTGGCCTGCACCCCGGATCGGAGCCAAGACGGCCTTTTGCGCCTCCTGGTGCGCGGTTTCCGCCCCGACGGCGGAACCGGAGGGATGGCGGCGGCGCGGTTCTACAAAAATACTGTCAGCCATTACGCGGAGAAATACAATTTGAGCCCGGCCATGGTGCTTGCGGTCATGCACACGGAAAGCCATTTCAACCCCCTGGCCGTAAGCCGAAGCAAGGCAGTTGGCCTGATGCAGATTGTCCCGGACAGCGCCGGATACGAAGCGCACCGCTATCTCACCGGCTCCCCGGGCACGCCCGGTCTGGACATCCTCATGAGCCCGGAGAAAAACATCAGCTACGGGACCGCCTACATGCATCTGCTCGGCAGGCGCTACTTCGGCGGGGTGCATGACTCCTACTCGCGCCAGATCTGCGTTATCGCGGCTTACAACGGAGGCCCGAAAGCCGTGCTGCGCCTTTTCGACCCCGAAGACGACAAAAGCGCCGTGGAGCGCATAAATTCCCTGAGCCCGGAACAGCTTTACACCCACCTCACCACGCGTATGCCGAACAGCGAGACCCGCCGCTATGTGGAACTGGTGCTGGGAAGAATGCACGGATATTCCGCATACTGACCGGCAAAACACGCAACGCCCGAAGATTTTTTCCCCACAGTTGACGTATCCCCGTTGCAGGTGTAAGATATTAGAAGATTTTGACAATCCATATGAGCAGGCAATGCTGAGGCGGGTAATTTCATGCTATTTCAAGGAGCAATAACGGCGCTCGCGACCCCTTTCCGGAACGGGCGCGTGGACGAGGAGGGGTTTCGCAGACTTGTGGAAACCCAGATCAACGAAGGGATAAACGGTTTGGTGCCCTGCGGGACGACCGGAGAATCCGCCACTCTTTCCCATGCCGAACATGAGGCGGTCATCCGCATCTGTATAGATCAGGCCAAAGGCCGCGTGCCGGTCATTGCCGGCGCGGGCTCCAACAACACCGAGGAGGCCATAAGCCTGACGCGCTTCGCGCGCGATGCGGGCGCGGACGCCGTGCTCCTGATCACGCCTTACTACAACAGGCCCACTCAGGAAGGACTCTACGCGCATTTCAAGGCCATCAACGACGCGGTCCCCATACCGGCCCTGGTCTACAACGTGCCCACGCGCACGGGGGTGAACGTGGCTCCGGCGACAATGGCCCGCATGTACAAGGAACTGGACAACGTCATAGGCACCAAGGAGGCCACGGGCAACCTCACGCAGATATCCGACATTCTGGAGCTTTGCGACAGTGATTTTCTGCTCCTCTCGGGAGACGACTTCACCCTGCTCCCCATACTTGCCATCGGCGGCAAAGGAGTTATTTCCGTCGTCTCGAACATCGCTCCGCGCGCGGTACGGGATCTCTGCGCGGCCTGGTTCGCCGGAGACACGCAAAAGGCGCGCGAGACACATTATAAACTCGCCCCTCTGTGCCGGGCCTGTTTTCTGGAAACCAACCCAGTGCCCGTCAAAACCGCTCTGGGCCTCCTGGGCATCTTTGAGGACGCGAACCCGCGTCTGCCGCTTGTGCCCCTGACCCCGGACAACGCGCGCAAGCTGGAGGAAACGTTGCGTGACCACGGACGCGATCTCTGCGTCAGTATCTGATGGACGTTCCATGCTTTCGCATTACACATTAACCCACCTCGTCCTCTTTATCGCGGGGGTCATTGTCTGCCTGCTGGTCGACCTGCGGGCGCACAAACAGGACGAGCCGGTTTCCTTCGGCAGCGCCTTGCGCTGGTCCGTATTCTGGATCGGTCTCGCCCAGTGTTTCGCCCTCTATGTGTTTATAACGCACGGCAAAGACGACGCCTCGCTTTTTCTGGCCGGCTACTGGTTGGAAAAATCCCTCTCCGTCGACAACCTCTTTGTTATGATGGCCATTTTCTCCTCTTTTGCGGTCAGGGAGGAATACCTGCACCGGGTGCTTTTTTACGGCATAGCCGGGGCGCTTGTCCTGCGCATGGTCTTCATCGCCGTCGGCTCCTCCTTTCTGGCCATTTTCGGTCCTTACGCCCTGGGAGCCTTCGGCCTGTTCGTGCTCTGGACGGCTTACAAAATGTGGCAGCAGATGCGCGCGCCCGAAAAGGAAATCGAAGACTACAGCAAGCACTGGTCGGTGACCTTGGCCGGAAAATTCTTCCCCATCCACGATCGTCTCTCCGGACACGACTTTTTCGTCAGGACCGAGGCCGGCGGGCCTTTAAAGGCCACGCCCCTCTTTCTCTGTCTTGTGGTGATAGAATTTGCGGACATAATGTTCGCCTTCGATTCCGTGCCCGCGGTCATCGCCATCACCCAGGATCCTTTCCTGGTTTACACTAGCAACATCTTCGCCATACTCGGCCTGCGCGCCCTGTATTTTCTTCTGGCCGCGGCCAGACGTTACCTGGTCCACCTGGAAAAGGCGGTCATCGTAATTCTGGTTTACATCGGCCTGAAGATGCTGCTGGACATTACCGGCTTGGTGCATCTGCCGCCGCTGGTCAGTCTGGCGGTTGTGCTTGGCCTGCTGTTCGCGGGGATAGCGGCTTCCATTTTTTTGCCGGGGAAAAAGTGATTTTCCACGCATTCTGACGATTTATCCCACTGGAGGATCCCATGGCACTGCCCAAATCCAAAGAAGCCCCAACCAGCAATCTCGCCCTTGACCTTGTGCGCGTCACAGAGGCCGCGGCCCTGGCTTCCGCGCGCTGGCTCGGACGCGGAGAGAAAGAAGCGGGCGACAAGGCCGCCGTGGACGCCATGCGCCTTGTTTTCAACTCTCTGGACATAAACGGCACGGTGATCATCGGCGAAGGGGAAAAAGACGAAGCCCCCATGCTGTATAACGGCGAAAAGCTCGGCTCGGGCAACGGCCCCGGCCTGGACATCGCGGTGGACCCGGTGGAGGGCACGAATCTGCTGGCCTTCGGCAGGCCGAACGCAATTTGCGTGGTGGGCGCGGCCCCGGCCGGGACCATGTACAATCCCGGCCCCAGCTTCTACATGCGCAAGCTCGTGGTGCCTGAGGAGGCGAAAGACGTGGTGGACATCGACGCCCCGGTGCCGGACAATCTGCGCAAGGTCGCGCGCGCCCTGGGCAAGGATGTGGACGACCTGGTGGTCTTTGTTCTGGACAAGCCCCGCCACCAGCTCCTGATTCAGAGAATCCGCGAAACCGGGGCGCGCATACAACTGCACAGCGACGGAGACGTGAGCGGGGCGTTGATGGCCGCCGACCCCAGGTCCGAAGTGGACATGATGATGGGCACCGGGGGCACGCCCGAGGGAGTGCTCGCCGCCTGCGCCATCAAAGGCATGGGCGGAAGGATACTGGGCAGGCTTGACCCGCAGTCCTACGTGGAAAAAGAGGCCATATTAAACGCCGGGCTCGACCTGCGCGACATCCTGACCACGGACAGCCTTATAAAAACGGACGAGGTCTTTTTCGCGGCCACCGGCATTTCCGGAGGCACCTTTCTCCAAGGGGTCAAATACATCGGACCCGGCGCCGTGACCCATTCCATGGTCATACGCGGCAAGACCGGCGCCCTGCGCTATATGGAGGCCCACCACAATTTCGACAAACTCATGAAAATCAGTTCCGTGGATTACGACTGAATTAGATGGCGTCGTCACTACGTCTATAACACGCTGAAAATATTTGAATATTTTATAGTGTTGCGGGACAGAAATTTTCAAATAATTTCACAGTATTATCAACCATATGACGACACCA
>JAISZH010000191.1 GCA_031269345.1 Desulfovibrio sp.
TAAGGAAGCACCTTTACTATATAGGCCGCGTCCGGGCGCAGATATTTGCGGGCCAGTTCCCGCACGTCGTCCGCGTTCAAGGCCGCCGCCCTGTCGATCATCGCCCTGGCCGCGTCCAAGGGGCGCCGCTGGGAGACGAGCAGGGCGGATTCCGCGCTGCGCGCGCCCAGTGTCTGGTGATCCCGGTAATAGTCCCCCAGCATGCTGTTTCTGCCCCGCTCCAGTTCTTCCTCCGGCAAGTTCTCCCCGGCCAGCCCGGCGATGATCCTGCGGAAGCCCTCCTCGGCCACGTCCATCTTGTCCGGTCCGGTCCCTATGTAAAAGACCATGGCCCCTGCCTTAGCGGATTTCCAGTTCATGGCGGTCACCGTATAACCCAGGCCCTGTTCGTCGCGCAAATCCCGGAAGAGCAGCCCGCTTTGCCCGGCCAGGACGTTCTGCAAAAGCTCAAGCCCGGCTTCGTCTTCAGCGCCCTGGCCCACAGTGGGGAAGGCCATGAACAGATGCCCCTGGTTGCGTCCGGGGAGGCTCAAAAGCAGTTCTTTGTCCGCACCCCAGACAGGCGAGGCGACCTCAACCTCTCCGGACGCCGGCACGGGCAACTTTTGCGCGGCCGCCAGCACGGTTTCCCGGTCAAAAACCCCGCATACGGAAAGGGTCCAGGGCCTGAGATTCTGCTTGCGCCAGAACTCGCGCGCGTCCGCAGCCCTGAAGGCCGCCACGCGCTCCTTTTCCCCTTGTTGCAGGAAACCGTAAGGGTGACCCTTGAAAAAGAAGGGGAACATGCGGCGGAAGGCAAGGCCGAGAGGCTGGTCCTCGCGCATGGTGATGCCGGCGATCTGGTTCTGCCGCACCCGCGCCGCCTCCTCTTCCTTCATGGCCGGAGTCGTCAAGGTTTCCTTGAGCAGCCCGAGCATGTCACCCAAAAAGCGCGCCGGGCTGTCCAGGCTGAGGAAAAAGGAACCGCGCCCGCTGGAGGCGGAAAATGAAGCCGCCCGCTCCGCGAGAAAGTCTTCCACCTCCATGGCCTTCAGCCTTTTGGTCCCGCGGGTGAGCAAAGAGGCGGCAAAGGCCGCCAGCCCCTGATCCTTTTCCTCAAGCAGGGCGTCGCCGCCGCTGAAAAGCATGTTCACCGAGACATAGGGCAGAGTCGGATCGGGGATAAACACAAGGGTGCGCCCCTTGCCCAGGTCGACGATCTCCGTTTTTCCCGCCTTTTCCGGCGAAGTGCGCCCGTCCTTGCCTTCCGCGGCCGCCGCGCTTTTCCAGCCGGCGCGCAAGGTGTCGGCAAACCAGGTCTTCCAGTCCTCCAGCCCTCCCCCGGCCTCCTTCGCGCCCGCCGGGGCCTTTACCTGCGCAGGCATGAGCACGGCCATGCTCAAAGCCTCCGGACGCAGAAAAGTCCGAGCCAGATCCGTGAGCAGTCTGGAATCGCTTTCCCTCACCGCCTGGAGGTAATTGGCCTCGCCCTGCGCCCCCCTGTCGAAAAATGAAAAATAGCCGAGCTTTGAAGCGTAGCCGGAAAGGGTTTCCTTGGAACGGTACAGGCCGTCTTCTATGTTGAACCTGGCCCGCTCCAGTTCCTCGCTGCTAAAGCCGCCTTTGGCGGCGTTCGCCAGCTCCCTGCACAGCTCCTTCCAGAAAGGCTCCAGTTTGTCCGCGTCCAGGGTGGCGTTGATGTAAAACATGCCCAGGCGCTCAAAATTGTAATTGGAGGCCGATATGCCGTCCACGAGACGCTTTTCGTATTTGAGAACGCGCGACAGGCGGGAAGAAGCGTCGCCCCCCAGAACGTGGGCCAGCACGTCCAGACGGGCCGAGCGCAGGTCCCCCATGCCGGGGACCGGCAATGCCAGGGCCAGATGAACCTTGTTCCAGGGGCCTTCCTCCAGGGTCACGCCAAAAGCCCTCTCTTTGACGTTTTCTTCCAGAGGCAGCGGGGGATTCGCCCCCTCCCGGTTTTGCAGGCCGCCGAAAAGCTTCTCCGCCTCCCGCGCGGCCTCCTCGGCCTCCACGTCGCCGCAGATGACCAGAAGCATGGATTGAGGCTGATAGAGCCTCCTGATATAGGCGCGTATGTCCTCCGCGCTCAAGGCGCGGATCGTCCGCTCATAGCCGATGATGGGGTTGAAATAGGGTGTGCCGGTCAGGGCGAGTTGCTGGGTCATGCGGAAAAGGCGCTGTCCGGGGTTGTCTTCTCCGCGCTTGAGCTCAGCCACCACCACGTCCTTTTCCGCCTCCAGCTCGTCCGGGTCCAGGGAGGGGGAAAAGGCCATGTCCTTCAGCACGTCAAGGCCGGTTTTCCAGTGTTCCCGGATCATGTCCGTAAGATAGACCGTATAGTCAAAGCTGGTGGCGGCGTTGAGATAGCCGCCGAATTTTTCCACGTCCCTGGCGGCCTGTCCGCGCGGACGCTTTTCCGTTCCCTTGAAAACCATGTGCTCGAGCATGTGGCTGATGCCGGCTTCCTCCGGCCTTTCATAGGCCGACCCCGCATGCACGTACAGGCGCATGGAGACCAGGGGGAAACGGCTGTCCGGGAGCACCAGCACGCCGAGTCCGTTGGAAAGCCTCCTGAACAGGGTTTTCCCCGCATCCGCGAGCCCCTTTGCCGGATTTTCCGGATTTGCCGCAATCCCCGCGCCTTCTCCGGGCGCGGCCGGGCCGGAGGCATGTTCGGCAAAGGCAAAAGGCGCGAAGGAGAAAATCATGAGCAAACCTGCCGCGATGAGGTTCAAAACAGGCATTTTTCACTCCGGGAACGGTATTTTACGGGACAAGCCCGGTTTTGGTCAGGCGCAGGCGGGCGGGGTCCGCCGCAAAGCCGCAGAAAGCCATGGAATGCGCGCACAGGGCCAAAGGCGAAATATAGCCCCCGCTCCAGTCCAGGGCCAGTTCCACCGCGCCGGCGCGCGAGGCCCCGACGGATGCGGCCGGTTCCCCATGCGGTGAAATCTTTACGCCTCCGGCAGCCGCTATGGCGATATTAGCAAAGAAGGGGCGGGCGTCAAGTGCGCGCGTTCCCCGTTTCCCCTCCCTGGTCCAGGGCAGGGAGGGGAGTTGGGCAATCTTTTCCCAGACCGCGTGAAAATCCTCTGTTTCCCGCGCGGCGCCCGCGTATTCCAGGCGGAAAATCTCCCCGGCCGCGTCCGCGCCCTTTTTGACAAGAGGCAGGTTCTCCGCGAAGACTATGCGTATTCCGGAGGGCAGGGTCTTGTTCAGGTCCCGCACGGCCTTCCCGATCTCCGGCCTGGCGCGCAGATAGACGGAAAACCATTCGCAGAGGCTCGCCACCCCCACCGGCAGGGCGCGGCCGAAAGAGAGAAGGGGCAGAGGATGGAAACCCTGGCTGAAACTCAACGGCAGCCCGGCCCGGCGCAGGGCGCGGTCGAAAACGTGCTGTGTCTCGAGCTGGCTCAGATAGGCGGCCGGCCCCAGGCGGGAGTACCAGAAGCGTACCTGCGCGACCTTGGCGCGCAAGGACTCCGCTAGTTCCGGCGGAGCGGGGCGCGCCCGGAAGCGATCCGGTTTCCCGCGCGCGTCCTCCAAGTTTTGAAGCGGATTTTCCGGTTCCGTCGGATTTCCCTCTCCCGCGCGCGCGGCCTCCGGGGCAAGCCCTTCCTGATCGCGCCGTTGCCTGTTCAGGATGACGCGCAGCCTCTCCCCGCTTTCAGCCGGGCTTTTCGCGCCGCATACGCCACAGCCGTTGCAGGCGGAATAGCGGCAGTCTGGCGTCAATTCCCCGCGCATCGCGCGCTCGCGCTCGCAGAGGAAAAAATCCTCCCGGATCCCGCTGTCCAGGTGGTCCCAGGGCAGAATTTCCTCCCCGTCGCGCGCGCGCAGGTAGTCGTCAGGGTCCAGACCGCATTCGGCCATCGCCTCTAGCCAGGGGTCCAAGGTAAAGCCGTCAACCCAATCGGCGAACACAGCCCCTTTGCGGTAGGCCCGCTCAAGGACCCCAGCCAGACGCCGGTCCCCGCGCGAAAAAATACCTTCCAGCAGGCTCATTTCCGGGACGTGCCAGCGCAGGGTCACGCGCTTTTCCTTCTTTGCCGCCTCACGCAGCAACCCGATGCGTCGGCGCGTTTCGGCAAGGGGGGTCTGGGCCTCGCGCTGAAAGGGAGTATGGGGCTTGGGAACAAAGGGCGAAACCGAGGCGGTGATCTGCATGGACCCCGCCCCGGCCGCGTCTCTGGCCTTGCGGCAGAGATCGATTATGGCCGACAAATCTTCATCCGTCTCCGTAGGCAGGCCGATCATGAAATAGAGCTTGACCTGCCGCCAGCCGTGCCTGTGCAGGGCGCGCACATGGCTTGTCAGTTCCTCTTCACCGATTCCCTTGTTGATGACGTCGCGCAGGCGCTGGGAACCGGCTTCGGGGGCGAGCGTCGCCCCGGTACGCCGTATGCCGGCCATGCTCCGCATGAGCGCTTCTTCCACCGAACCCACGCGCAAAGACGGCAGAGACAGGGACACCTGCTCGGCCGCGCAACGCGTCGCCGCCCCCAGGAAAAGCTCCTTCAAGGCGGAAAAATCCCCGGAACTCAAGGAGAGAAAGGATAAATCGTCATAGCCGGTCGAGGCCAGACACTCGTCGATGATCGAGCGCAAAACCTCCACCCCGCGCTCCCGCGCCGGGCGGTAGAGGATCCCGGCCTGGCAGAAGCGGCAGCCGCGCGTGCAGCCTCTGGCTATTTCCAGGGCGAGGCGGTTGTGTACGGCCCCGAAGGCCACCGGCTGCCTTACCGGATAAGGGACGCGGTTCATGTCCGGAACTACGCGCCTGGCCGGTCTGGGCGCGGACTTCTCGCCCGGAAATCCGGGCCGGGGGAAAAATTCGGGCACATAGACGCCGGGGATGCGGGAGAGGCTTTCAAGCAGCGATTTTCTCCCCTTTTCCCGTTGCGCGCAATAAACGCCCAGGATTTCCAGGAAGGAGTCTTCCGCCTCGCCCAGGAACATCAGGTCCACAAAGGGGGCCAGAGGCTCGGCGGCCATGGCGCAGCATCCCCCGGCCAGCACCAGCGGATAGGGACGGCCGTCCAAACCCGCTGTCTTCCGGTCCGCGCTGCGCAGGGGCAGGCCGCCCAAATCCAGCATATAGAGGATGTTGCTGTAGCAAAGCTCGTGGGTCACGCTAAAGCCCAGGATATCCAGCGACCGGATCGGCGTATCCGTTTCCAGGGTGCAAAGGGGCAGGCCGCGTTCGCGCAAAACGGCTCCAGTCTCGCGGCAGGGGGTGAAAACGCGCTCGGCCGCGTATTCCGGAAATTCATTTATGATGCCGTAAAGGATTTTCTGCCCCAGGTAGGACATGCCGACTTCGTAAAGATCCGGGAAAGCCAGCCCGACGCGTGCCGACACCGGCCCATCCTTGCGGACGGCCCCTACCTCTATCCCCAGATAACGGGACGGCTTGGGCAGTATGGGCAGCAACTCGCGCATCTTGTCCCATTTCCTGGGCAATTTCTCTGTGAAATGCCCTAGATGGTGTCGTCATATGGTTGATAATACTGTGAAATTATTTGAAAATTTCTGTCCCGCAACACTATAAAATATTCAAATATTTTCAGCGTGTTATAGATGTAGTGACGACGCCATCTAGTACGCTGTATCGACGCGTTGTTGCGCCGCATCGTAGGGATTGTGGAATTGCGGCGCGTTGCGCCGGGCGGATTTATGGCATATAAAACGTGTTGAGGACGCGCGGATCACGTTTTCCGCTTTTTCGATCTTCACGCCTGTGACAATACAGGCGTGACATTTCAGGAGGAATGGAGGCTGTATGTCGGTTACCAAAGAGCAGGTTCTTGCGACCGCGGCCCTTTGCAGGCTGGATTTGCGTCCGGGCGCGGCGGAGGACCCGGCGGAGGCGGACAGTCGTCTTGAGCGTCT
>JAISZH010000155.1 GCA_031269345.1 Desulfovibrio sp.
GATGGCGTCGTCACTACGTCTATAACACGCTGAAAATATTTGAATATTTTATAGTGTTGCGGGACAGAAATTTTCAAATAATTTCACAGTATTATCAACCATATGACGACACCATCTAAAATTCTTCGTGGGAGAGGATGTTTCAATTCACAGAATTTTCTGTTGACTTTGATAATCATTATCGTTATATGGGCTTTTCGACGAACCACCAACAGCCCGGGACAGTTCAGCCTTTGAAGGCAAACGCCGGGTTTGCCAAAACGGGAGGAGAATTACATGAAACGGGTTTTTCGCTTGCTCCTGATCCTTTCCCTGCTGGCCGCTGTTCCGGTTCCGGTTCTGGCCGACGGGGTGGACGTCAAGGTTAAAGGCGAATGGGAATTCGCCTTCGGTTGGGTCAAAAACGACGCTTTCTCCCGCAGTGTTCACGGAGACGCGGATGTAAGCTCTGATCCGATCGTAGCCATGCATCGCGCCCGCGTCCAGATCGATTTTATAATGTCGGAGTATCTCTCCGGTGTTCTGATGCTCGAAAGCGGACCTGTGACCTGGGGCAGGGCCGACGGCAACGTGGGGGTGAATTCCGGCGGGGGGATAAACTCCGACGGAGCCAGCCTGGCGGTCAAACACCTCTACCTGGACTGGATGTTGCCTGAAACGGAAATTCGCGTGCGCATGGGCCTGCAGCCCATCCTGGTGCCCACCACGCGTCTCGGCACGCCCGCCATTGACTCCGACATGGCCGGCATCACCTTGTCCGTCCCGCTTGGGGACATAACCGAGCTTACTCTGCTCTGGGTGCGTCCCTTTGACAACTATAACTTTGACGGGGACGACCCGCGCTTTGATGAAACAGATATCTTCGGCCTGATCCTGCCCCTGGAGTTTGAGAATTTGGGTCTCAAGCTCACGCCCTGGTTCGCCTATGGGCGGATTGGGGGCGGCTCCGGCTTTTATGACTGGATTTTCCGGGAAGAGTACGGCAATACGGTGGGCGTTGATTACATTGACGACCAGAACAATTTCTATTCCGCTCATTCCGCCCGTTCTTCATCAAGCGGCGTCTTCTGGCTGGGCGCCCTTCTGGAATTCGACCTTCTCGATCCCCTGCAGTTCAGCTTAGAAGCGATCTACGGGCGGCTGCGCAAGGCCGACCTGACCGGCCTCGGGGGGGAAGAGTTCATGCTCGGCTACGGCGGCGGGCCGCGGCATATCGGAACAAGCGGCTGGTATGTAGCGGGCACCTTGGATTACAAGCTGGATATCACCGATGACTTCAGCATGGTTCCCGGCATCTTCGCCTGGTGGTCGTCAGGCGACGACAAAAACGCCTGGCGCACCGGCAAACTGGGTCGCCTGCCCTATCTGAGCGCCTTTGAAACAGGCTTCGCGGCCACCTCCTTCGGCACCGGCGGCGGCTTCAGCAAGGCCGGAGACGGTCTGATAAGCTCGACAGGTCTCGGACTCTGGGGGGTAGGCTTACAGCTTGCGGACATCACCAACCCCTATGTGGAAGGATTGAGCCACACCCTGCGCGTGGCCTGGTACTCGGGCACGAACAGTTCGGACGGCGTGCGCGAGTACGGGGGTTCGGTGTTTGGGTACGGCGAGGACGCTTTCTATCTCACGGACAAGGATCATGTCCTTGAGGTCAATTTCGATCATCAATGGGAGTTGTATGAGAACCTGACCGCCGCCGTGGAACTGGGCTGGCTGCGGCTTCACGCGGACCGGGAGGTCTGGGGAGATTCCGGTCCCGGTTCAAAAACCGGTCAAAACGCCTGGAAGGCCCAGGTCATGTTCAATTTCAAATTCTAGAGCACATCATCATTTCAAACGCGCAATGCTGTTCAGATTTCCGCGTGGAAATCTGAACAGCGCGGCCGCTGTCGCCGCGAAGCGGCGCAAGTGAGCCGAAAACAGCGTTTTCGACTGACAATCCTCCGCAGGGAACAGTTTACTTTTCAATGCGGGCATCAATAGGCATTTTCCCGGCTTCCCCTCCGCCATCCCGATTCGTTTCTATCGAAAGCGAATCGGCATCAGACCATAAAGGAATTTTTGATGAAGAAGGCTGCCTTTGTATTCTGCCTGCTGGCGGCGCTGTTCTTTCCCCGGCAGGACGCGGCGGCGTCCGAATATAAGACCTGGCGGGAGATCACCGACCGGATGACCGGGATTCTGGATGAATCCTACGAGGTCTACTTCAGCACGAAAGACGCCGTAAAAGCCAAAGAACTGGTGAACAAGGCCTATTTCGAGTTTTATGAAAAACTTGGCGTGGAAAGGGCCGTGATGGCCTATGTGTCCGGCAGGAGGGCTTCGGCTGTCGAATACCAGTTTGCCGAAGTCAAGCGCCTGATGACGGCCGGAGCGCCCAACAAAGACGTCCGCGCAAGTCTTGACGTTCTGAACAAGATGTTGCGGGACGACGGCAATGCCCTGGACGGCAGGGAAGAAAGCGGCTGGTCCGTATTCGGGGCCTCCCTGCTGATTCTTTTGCGCGAAGGCATGGAGGCCATTCTGGTCGTGGCGGCTATTGCCGCCTATCTCGTCCGTTCCGGCAACGCCGCCCTGATAAGGGTGGTATACCTGAGCGCCCTGGCGGCCGTCGCGGCCAGCGCCGCTCTCGCCGCCGCCCTGCAAAAACTGTTTTCCATCAGCGGAGCGGACCAGGAAGTGCTGGAAGGCGCGACAATGCTGCTGGCCGTCGTCGTGTTGTTCTTTGTAAGCAACTGGATGGTTTCCAAGGCGGAAAGCAAAGCCTGGAAACAATACATAGAAAGCAAGGTTTCTTCGGCCGTGACGGCCGGGAGCGCCTTTGCACTGGGTGCGGCCGCCTTTTTGGCGGTGTTCAGGGAAGGGGTGGAGACGATACTTTTCTACCAGGCCCTTCTGGCCGACGCCAAAGAGCACGTCGACATGATTTGGTACGGTTTCGGCGCAAGCGTGGTTGCCCTCGCTCTGCTTTTTGCGGCAATCCGCTACGGCAGCATGAGAATCCCCCTGAGGCCATTTTTCATCGGGACAAGCGTCCTGATGTACATAATGGCGGTCGCCTTTGCCGGCGGCGGCATAAAGGAGCTGCAGGAAGCCGATGTCGTTTCCGTTACTCCGGTTGCCTTCCCGGTCTCGGTTGATCTGCTCGGCCTGTATCCGACGCTTGAGACCCTGCTCCCCCAGGCGGCGCTCATTATTCTCGCCGTATTGTCATATGTCCATTATACCAGGAAACCCGCGCCGTCTTCGGCGCTGTAACAATCTAATTGGAGGAAAGATTCATGAATTCCGGAACGATACGCGGATGGTTCTTCGCTTTTGCCGTAACTCTGACCCTGGCGGGTTTCGCCTCCGTTTCCCTGGCCGCCCCTCCCGCTCCCGCGCCCGGCAAGGAAGCCGGCTTTACCGAGTATCCGCTCGGAGACGAACAGATTGTCGGTCCTTTGCAGGTAGCCGGGGTATATTTCCAGCCCGTGGACATGGAGCCGTCCAGTCTCGGCGGACTTCCCGCCTCTCAGTCCGACATGCATCTGGAGGCCGACATCTCGGCTGCGGAAGGCAACAACCTCGGCTATGGCGCGGGTGACTTCGTGCCCAACCTGACCGTCAAGTACCGGGCCGTAAAAAAGGGCGGCAAAACCATTGAGGGCAGTTTCATGCCCATGAGCGCCAGCGACGGCCCGCATTACGGCAACAACGTCAAGCTTGACGGCCCCGGCGACTATAAAATCACCTTTATCATAGATAACCCCGAAAAGCAGGGCTATCTCCTGCATGTGGACAAAGAGACCGGCGTCACCGGCCGCTTTTGGAAAGAGCCGCTGCAAGTAAGCTGGAACTTCACCTGGGTCCCCCGCAAATGGTAATCGCGTGAGAAAATGAATTTTCCCGCAGGCGTGACATCTCGGTAGAGTATTTTTTCAGCGTTTGTGCGGCTGTTTTCGACGGCCGCACAAACGCTTTTCGCAGAGCGGGGTTCTTCGGCGGACGCTATGGCACTTTACCTTTGAGATGATGCATCCGGCCCTCTCCAGCTTACGCCCGCTTCGGCGTTTAACAGCGTAAATAAATTGCGCTTATGCCTTCACGGTGGGCGTCCGCTCTCGCGGCCGCCAGAGCAATTTCAAAGTGAAATTACTCCAATTTCCACAATCCGCCTGTTCGCGTGATCCGGGCCGGAGAGCCCATGCTGCATTTTCTGCTCCTTGTCACTGAAACCCTTTTCCCCCTCTCCGTGCTGTCCGGCGCCGTGCTGGGTTTCGCCCGGCGTCGTCGTCTTTTTGAAGTCCGCGTTCCCTCCGGACGCGGGGCGGCACTGGGTTTTCTGACGGCGGCCGTCCTGGCTTCCCTGAAGATGGGCACCGGTTTTATAGTGCGGGAATATTACGATCTTGCCGTGCTTCTGGCGATGATCCCCCTTGAGCTTTTTTTGCTGGTCCACCTTTTCCGCACCCGTTCCCTTTCCTCGGAAAAGGCCGCCTCCCCTCTCATGCGCCTGCTGTTTTTCTGTGTCGCCGCTTCCTGGACGGCCTATTATCTTCCCGACATATTCATTTACCCCTCGCATTTTGCCGTGGGCGTGGTTCAGGTCGTCAGCAGCGAATTTGTTTTAATCGTTGTGGGCTACCTTGCCGGCCTGCTGCTTTGCCTTGTCACCAGCCGCGCCGCTTACAAGGTATGCGCGGATCTCCCTCTTGAGGTGCTTTTCCCAGCGATAGCGGCTCTTCTGGGCATTTTCACCGCCCAGCAGGCGATTGTCGTGGGACAAATTCTTTTCGGACGCGGCATTCTCCCCCGCCATGACCTGGCACTGACTCTGCTTGTCTTTCTGCTCAACAACGTCCGGTTTACCCTCTTCGGACTCGCGGGAATCGCGGCGTTTCTCGCCGTTTTTCTCTGGAAACGGTCGCGCAATGCCGCAATCTGCGGAGACAATCCCGCCGGGAAACGCAAATGCCGGAGCCTGCTGAACGCGCGGATCCGCTGGAGCAAGGGCTATCTCGCGCTGCTTGCCTCTGGTCTGCTTGTGCTGACTGTGGGCGATCATTACAGCAACAAAAAGGTGGAGCTTTCGCCTCCGGTGGCGGTCGCTGCGGTGGACGGCCGCGTATCGCTGCCTCTGAGCCTGGTCGGCGACGGAGCCTTGCACCGTTTCGCGTATACCGCGAAGGGCGGCACGAATATCCGTTTCATTGTCATAAAGAAAACGGAAACGGCCTATGGGGTGGGACTTGACGCCTGCGATGTCTGCGGCGCGGGCGGAGGCTACTATGAACGTAAAGGCCAGGTGATTTGCACGCTTTGCGACGTGGTCATGAACAAGGTCACCATCGGCTTTGCCGGCGGATGCAATCCCGTGCCCCTGCCTTTCAGGATTATGGAGGGCAGACTGGTCATCGACATTGAGGATCTTGAGGCCGAGGAAGCCCGGTTCCTGTAATTCCGGGTATAAATTTCCATGAGTTATACCTGTATTTCCATTTCCGGATCAAAGGAGAAGGCGCATGTTTTTTCGGATGATTTCCGGAGCCGTCACCCGTCAGAAAAGGAAATTGCTCATGATGGCGTGCGCCATGGCGCTGGGCATATCCCTGGCCACGGCCATGCTTAACGTCATGCTGGATGTGGGCGACAAAATCAATCAGGCGTTGAGAACATACGGCGCCAACATCATGGTCGAGCCGAGCGGGGTTTCCATCTTGAGCGATTTGTACGGAGTGCGGGAAGGGGCCGGGGTTGCGGACAAATTTTTGCTTGAGGCTGACCTGCCTAAAATCAAAACTGTTTTTTGGGCCTTCAACATCGTAGATTTCGCTCCCTATCTTGATGTGCGGGCAAGCGTGGACGGTTCGGAAAATACGGTCACGCTTCTGGGGACCTGGTTTTCCAGGCATCTGGATATTCCCACGGGAGAGTCCGTGGACACGGGCGTCATCAATTTGAAATCATGGTGGGAAATCAAGGGGGAGTGGCTTGATGACGGCGACGAATCCGGAATTATGGCCGGGTCGGCCTTTGCCGCGCAAAGGGGCCTCAAAGCCGGTGATGCTGTCCGGGTCGCCGTTACGGACGGTCAAGGGCGAAAGCGCGAGGCTGTGCTGACAATCCGTTCCGTATACCACGCCGCGGATAAAGAGGATGAGGGACTGCTTGCGCCTCTGGCCCTTGTGCAGCGTTTGTCCGGGCTTGAGGGCAGGGTGCGCCGGGTGGAGGTCAGCGCCCTTACCACGCCGGAAAACGATCTCGCCCGGCGCGCGGCGCAAAATCCGCGCAGTTTGTCTCGTCACGAGTGGGAAGTCTGGTATTGCACGGCTTATGTGAGCTCGATCGCCTATCAGATAGAGGAGGTGCTCACGGACTCCCGCGCCAAACCCGTCCTTCAGGTGGCCGCTTCCGAAGAGGCCATCCTGCGGAAAACACAGCTGCTCATGCTTCTGCTTACCTTGATGAGTCTGGTTTGCTCGGCTTTGGCAATCTCCAATCTTGTGACGGCCAACGTTATGGAACGCGGAACGGAAATCGGCCTGCTCAAGGCCCTTGGGGCGACCGATGCCCATATCTCTCTGGTAATACTTACGGAAATGCTGGTTGCGACGATCCTTGGCGGGACAATCGGGTATTTTGCCGGCATCGGGCTTGCGCAGGTCATCGGGCGGAGCGTGTTCAGCGCGGCTATATCCGCCAAGGGACTGGTCATTCCGATTGTAGCCGTTCTGGTGTTCGCGGTGACGCTTGTCGGCAGCCTGCCCGCTCTTCGCGTTTTGCTGCGCCTGCGTCCGACCGAGGTTCTGCATGGGGGGTAATCCCATTTCCAGATCAAAAACCAAGAAGGTAGGGCCTTCAGGCCCATGCGTCTTGCGCTTGGACGGGGTTTGGACCCCGCCCAAGCTTCCGCCCGTACGGATACCCCGCCCTTCAGGGCGGGGCCGGGCTATCCGGTCTGAAGGCCGGGGTCTCAAACCGTTAAGGACGCTCAGATGAACGGTCAAAGAATGTACCTGAAAATTGTTTTCAGCTCGCTTATACGCCGCCGCTCGCGCATGCTGGTCGCCCTTCTGGCGGTGGCCATAGGCGCGACGGTTTTTCTGGGTATGGGGGCGGTCTATTATGACATACCCCGCCAGATGGGACGCGAATTCCGGTCGTACGGCGCCAACCTGATCCTCGCACCCTCCGGAACGAGTGCCCATATGCGCCTGGAAGACGCGACACTTGCCGAAGCCCTGGTTCCCCCGGACAAACTTGTGGGGGCCACGCCTTTCCGCTACGAAACCATGCACTACAACATGCGGGGGCTGACCGTTGTCGGCGCGGATATGACGTCCGCCCGCAAGACAAGCCCTTACTGGCGCGTTCAGGGAGAGTGGCCGGAGGAGGGAAACCAGGTTCTGCTTGGACGGGATATCTCTGAAAACGCAAGGGTTTACGCGGGCGCCTTCATTGAACTGGAAATCACCCCCGCAGGAGGGAGGAGGTTTAAAAAGGAATTCAAGGTCAGCGGAATTGTCAGTTCCGGCGGGGCGCAGGACGGTTTTGTGCTTATGCCTTTGCGAACGCTTGAATCCCTGCTGGGATCGCCCGGCCTGGCCGCAGTCGTCGAGATGAGCGTGGCTGCGGACAGCGGGGAGCTTGCGCTTATCGCGGAAAAGATCCGCGCCGAAGTTCCCGGCGTCGCGCCCCGCCTGGTGAAGCGCATCATGAATTCGGAGGCGACGGTACTCGGCAGATTGCGCGTCCTTGTCTATCTCGTGACGGCGATCGTGTTGTTCCTGATCATGATCTGCGTGGGGACGACGATGATGACCGTAGTTGCCGAACGCAGAAAAGAGATAGGCTTGAAAAAGGCCATAGGCGCGGGTAACGGGAGTATTATCGGCGAATTTTTGGGAGAGGCCCTGATTCTTGCCGGCATTGGCGG
>JAISZH010000157.1 GCA_031269345.1 Desulfovibrio sp.
AGGGGGGCTTTGCCCGCCGTAAGCGAACTGTTTCAAGCGTTAATTGCTCATGAGCAGTTCACGAATGAAACGAGTGAACCGCTCTGCGAGGATTTGCGGGCAAATCCTTGCCGCGAAACAGGAGCAGGGGGGCTTTGCCCGCCGTAAGCGAACTGTTTCAAGCGCTAATCGCTCCAGGAGGCGACCATGTTTCTGCTCATAGACAACTATGATTCTTTTACTTTCAACCTGGTGCAGGCCTTCAGGCAGCTCGGCCGCGACCCTCGGGTCATCAGAAACGACGACCCGGCCCTGCCGGACGCGGCCACACGCGCCGACCTGGACATGGTCTGTATCTCTCCCGGACCGGGGCGCCCGGAAACGGCAGGACTCTGCCTTGAATTTCTGCGCCTGCTGCCGCGCGCGGTGCCGGTGCTGGGCGTCTGCCTCGGACATCAGATACTGGGCCGTTTCGCCGGGGCGCGTGTAGAGGTCGCAAGGCGCATCATGCACGGGAAACAGTCGGAAATATTCCATGACGGAACCGGCATCTTCAGCGGTCTGCCCAGGCCCATGCGGGGCGGGCGCTACCATTCCCTGCTGGTGCGCGCCGCGGATGCCCCGGAACTGCTCAAGGTCACGGCCCTGAGCGAAGAAAACGAGGTCATGGCACTGGTTTACGCTGACAGGCCCTGGGCCGGCGTGCAGTTCCATCCGGAATCCGTGCTCACCCCGGAAGGTCCCCGGCTGCTGTCCAATTTTCCCGCCGCCCTGTTCGCCTCGGAAACCCCGGCGCGCGGCACGGATTCACCGGACGCGGCACACAGCGCAGGTTCAACTGGGACCGGGCGCGGCAAAACACCGCCGCGCATGGCCGCAATCATGGAAAGCCTGGCCTCGGGCGAGGATTTAAGTCCCGAAGCCGCGCGGGAGGCCTTTTCCAGACTCATGGACGGAGATTTGCCTCCCTCCCAGGCCGGCGCCCTGCTCCTCGGCCTGCGCGCCAAGGGCGAAACCCCGGAGGAAGTGGGCGAAGCGGTGCGCGTTGTGCTGGAAAAGGCCGTGCCCATGCCGGATCTGCCTGCGGGTTGCATCGACATCGTCGGTACGGGCGGGGACTGCAAAGCCTCGTTCAACTGCTCCACAGCCGTATCCCTGTCTCTGGCCGGTATGGGTTACAAAGTGCTTAAACACGGAAACCGCTCTGTTTCCTCGCGTTGCGGCAGCGCCGACGTGCTGGAACAGATAGGCGTCCCCCTGGACATCCCGCCGCAAGCCGTGCCGGAGGTTCTGGAACGGGAAGGCTTCGCCTTTCTTTTCGCCCCCCGCTATCACCCGGCCTTCAGGCACGTCATGCCCGTGCGGCGCGAACTGGGGGTGCGCACGCTGTTCAACATTCTGGGTCCTTTGGTCAATCCCGGCAGACCTTCACTGCATTTCCTGGGGGTCGCGGATCCCGGACAGCTTGCCCTGATAGCGAAAACTCTGGCCGGGGCCGGGCAGGGGGACGGGGCGGTGGTACATGGCGCGGGCGGCTATGACGAACTTACGCCCATCGGCAAGGCGCGCATCTTTTTTGTCCGGCAAGGCGCGGTGCGCCAGGGCGTCCTGGATCCGGCCGACTACGGTTTCTCCGCCTGCGCGGAAAAAGATTTGGCAGTGCAGGGACCTGAAGATGCGGCAAGGGTGCTGCGCGAGCTTCTACAGGGAGGCGGGCCGAAACCCATGCGCGAAATGCTGGCCTTGAACCTGGGTTTTGCCCTTTATCTGCTCGGCCCGGAAAACGGGGAAGCGGACGATCCCCTGTGCGGCTTTGCCCCGAAACGCATGCGCGCCGCCATGGACAGGGCAGGGGAAGCGGTAGCCGCAGGCGCGGGAAGGAGGTTCGTCCGTGCTTGAGCGTTTCCGCAAAGCCAAGGCTGCGGAGGTTTTTGCCTTGCAGGAACTGGTCGCGCGCGGCGTCCTGCCGCGCCCGCGCGAAGGCTCCCGCCCGTCTTTTCGCGCCGGGCTGGAATCAAGTCCGTACCCGGCGGTCATCGCCGAATACAAGCGCTCCTCGCCCTCAAAAGGCGACATCGGCCTCACTCTCGGCCCGGAAGCGGTCGCCTGGGCCTATGCTAAGGCGGGGGCAGCCGCATTGTCCGTCCTCACCGAGGAGGTCTACTTCAAGGGGAAAATGGAGTATCTGGAGCGCATGGCAGCCCCGGGACTGCCCTTGCTGCGCAAGGACTTTATCATCCATCCCCTGCAAATCGCGCAGACGGCGGCTTCTCCGGCCTGCGCCCTGCTTCTTGTGGCGCGGATGCTGGATGAAAAAGAACTGGGGCGGCTTCTCCGGTGCAGCCAGGAAGCGGGTCTTGAGCCGGTGACGGAAGTGTTTGACGCAGACGACCTGCGCAAGGCGCGCGCGGCGGGGGCGGCCATCATCCAGGTCAACAACCGGGACTTGAGCCGCCTGACTGTTGATTTTTCCTTTTCCCGCCGGCTCATAACGCGCAAAAAACCGGGGGAATTCTGGATCACGGCCAGCGGCATAGAAAAGCGGGAAGAGCTTGACTCCCTGCTGGCCCTGGGTTTTGACGCCGCCCTGATAGGTTCCTCCCTGATGTCCGGTGGCGACCCCGGAGGGTCGCTGGCCGCTCTGCTCAAAGGAGGAGGCAGTGCATAAGCTTTTATGCAAGATATGCGGCCTCACCCGTCCGGAAGACGTGCTGGTCTGCCACAGTCTGGGCGCGGACGTCACTGGCTTTATCTTCGCGCCGGGCAGCCCGCGCTTCATAAACCCCGAGGCGGCGCGCGCCCTCCCGAGCGGGTCTGGCATGCGCGCCGGGGTATTCGTGAACGCCGAGGCCGCATATGTTCTGGACTGCGCACAGACGGCCCGTCTGGACTACATCCAGTTGCACGGCGGGGAAAGCCCGGATTTTTGCCGGAAGATGGGGCCGGAGCGGATTATAAAGACGCTCTGGCCGCAAAGCCTCTCATCCGCTGCCCTGCAAAAGGAAATGGAACGCTACGCCCCGGTCTGCGCCTGGTTTCTGTTCGACGCCGGACAAAGCTGGGGCGGAAGCGGTAAAAACCTGAATTTCCAAATGCTTTCAGAGATACGTCCGCCCCGCCCCTGGTTTCTGTCCGGGGGGATCGGTCCTCACAATCTTGCGGATGCGTTGCTGTCCTGTTCCCCGGACGGGGTAGACTGCAATTCCGCCCTGGAAAACGCGCCGGGGGTCAAGGACCATGAACGTCTGCGCGCGACACTGTCCCTGGTGCGGAACTTGCGCAAACAAAAAAACGACACCCCGGCCTTTACAGATTTCCATGCGGAAATCTGAACAGCGGCCCCAAGGCCGGAAACGCATACCACAAAGGGAGTAAAGATGATAAAAGGGTACTTCGGAGCTTTCGGCGGCCAGTTCGTTCCGGAACTGCTTATACCCCCCCTGCGCGAGCTGGAGGATGCCTGCGCCAACCTGCTGCCCGCGCGGGATTTTCAAGAGGAACTGGGCGGGCTTTTGCGGGATTTCGCCGGCCGTCCCACGCCTCTCACCCTATGCGGAACGCTCTCGCTTGAGTTGGGTTTTTCTCTGTGGATCAAGCGCGAAGACCTCCTGCACACCGGGGCGCACAAAATGAACAACACTCTGGGACAAGCGCTGCTTGCCAAGCGCATGGGCAAAAGCAGACTGATCGCGGAAACCGGGGCGGGGCAGCACGGCGTGGCCACGGCCGCTGCCGCCGCCCGCATCGGGCTTGGCTGCGCCGTTTACATGGGGGCGGAAGATGTGGAACGCCAGTCCAGCAACGTGGAACGCATGAAATTCCTGGGGGCCGAGGTCATAGCCGTGCGCAGCGGCTCGCGCACCTTGAAAGACGCCATCAACGAGGCGCTCAGGGCCTGGATTGTGGAACAGGCCGACACTCACTACTGTTTCGGCACTGCGGCCGGACCGCACCCCTTCCCCACCCTGGTGCGCGACCTGCAGGCCGTCATAGGCGTCGAGGCCAAAGCGCAGATCAGGGAGCGGATCGGGCGGCTGCCGGACGCCGTGGTCGCCTGCGTGGGCGGTGGCTCTAACGCCATCGGCATCTTTCACCCCTTTGTCGCGGACACGCAGGCCAAAGAGGTGCGCCTGATCGGCGTAGAGGCCGGAGGAAGCGGCGAACCGGGCTGCGCCAACAGCGCGCCCATCAACCTGGGGCGTCCGGGCGTGCTGCACGGCCAGTACAGCATGCTCCTGCAGGATGCTCACGGTCAGGTTCTGCCCTCTCAATCCGTTTCCGCCGGCCTGGACTATCCGGGCGTGGGGGCGGAACACGCTTACCTCGCGTCAGAAGGGCGGGCGGAATATAAAATCGTTTACGACGATGCAGCCGTGCGCGCGTATCTGAGGTTGTCGGAAAAGGAAGGCATAATCCCGGCTCTGGAATCCTCCCACGCCCTGGCCTGGGTGCTGGACAACCCGCAGGCCTTTGCACAGGGCGCGCAGGTAATCGTGAATCTTTCCGGACGGGGAGACAAGGACATGGGCATAGTCGCCCGCCATTTGCGGGCAAAAGGAGGAGCGGCGTGAACACTCCCTCTTTGCGGCAACGCATTGAAGAGGCCAATTCCGAAGGGCGCATGGCCCGTATACCTTTCCTCACGGCGGGATTTCCCGAACCTTCCCGCTTCCCCGCCCTGCTGCGGGAGCTGGACGAAAACGGGGCGGACATCATCGAAATCGGCGTACCTTTTTCCGATCCCGTGGCGGACGGCCCGGTGGTGGAAGAAGCCTCGCGTCGCGCTCTGGAAGCGGGCGTGACCCTGCCCTGGATTCTGGAGAGCCTGCGCCGTGTCTCTCCGCGCCTCAAGGCTGGGCTGGTGCTGATGGGCTATTACAACCCGTTTCTGCAGCACGGCCTCCGGAGTTTGGCCGAACAATCCGCCAAAGCCGGGGTACAGGGATTTATCGTGCCTGACCTGCCTCTGGGCGAAGACAAGGAACTGCGAGACGTACTGGAAGACAAGGGGCTGGACCTGATCGCCCTGGTGGGGCCGAACACGGATGCCGCGCGTATGGCCGCTTATGCGGAAAAGGCGCGAGGCTACGTCTACGTCGTCTCGGTTATGGGCACCACCGGGGCGCGCACGGCCCTGCCGCCGGAGGCGGAAGCGACCCTGGAGCGGGCGCGGGGCGTTTTCTCCCTGCCGGTGGCCTTGGGCTTCGGCCTGACCGATCCCGGACAGCTTGCGTGGCTGAAAAATCCTCCCCATGCAGTTGTTTTCGGCAGCGCCTTGCTGCGCCACCTGGATGAAGGCAAAACAGCGGGCGCATTCATGGCGCCCTGGCTTGGCGCGACAAAACGGCCTCAGTGAGATGTCATACCTGTTACGGGGAACCTCCAGAGCAATTAACGCTTGAAACAGTTCGCTTACGGCGGGTAAAGCCCGCCTGCTCCTGTTTCGCGGCAGGGATTTGCCGGCAAATCCTTGCAGAGCGGCTCACCCGTTTCATCTGAGCTTCCTTTACGGTTTGAGACCCCGGCCTTCAGGCCGGATAGCCCGATCCCGCCCTGAAGGCCGGGGTATCCGTACGGGCGGAAGCCTGGGCGGGGTCCAAACCCCGCCCAGGCGCAAGACGCATGGGCCTGGAGGCCCATGCTACCGTCTTGGTGGCGGGTCCATACGCGGGTTCTGGATAAAGTTGATTTTTTTTGTAAAAAAAATATGATAAAAAATAGTTGTGTCCGGACCTGAACCGTTTGTGGGTCTGGTCAGGACGCTTGCCAAAACGCCGGTGTCGCGTCAAGCGATGATGGCCGCAACCCCGCAAGGGGCTGCGCTACGTCGAAGGCGACATGGGCAAGGCGCGCCGCCGCAGGCGGCGTGAGCACGGCAAAAACAGCGTTTATTGCCGTGCGGTCTTATCGTTTAAAACAAAGTGAATGCGTAGTTTTAAGCGATACATGGTATAGCACAGGTATCCGTTACGCCCATTTGTCTGTACTGAACAACAACCGGAGGATGTATGGCTGACGAAGAATGCAGGCGCGACGATGCGGGCTTTGCCGAGCTCGCCGAGTTTATAAGCCACTTCACGGACAAAAAAACCGCCTTGATTAAAGTTTTGTACGAGGCGCAACGCCTTTTCGGCTTTTTGTCCAGGGAAGTGATGCTTTTCGTAGCTGACAAGCTTGATGTGCCGGTGGCGAAGATTTACGGGGTGGTCAGTTTCTACTCCTATTTCACCACTACGCCCAAGGGCAAAAAGCAGATAAAATGCTGTATGGGCACTGCCTGTTTTGTGCGAGGGGCGGAAAAAATCATAAGCCGGATTGAGGAAAAGCTGAACATCAAACGCGGCGAGACCACCTCCGATCTTGAATACAGCCTGGATTCCCTGCGCTGTGTCGGGGCCTGTGGTCTGGCGCCGGTGGTTCTGGTCAACGACCAGGTTTTCGGCAAACTGGAAACGCCCGATGTGGACAAAATTCTCGCGGCAAATCAAGGCTAGGTGATCGTATGCAAAAAATCGCCGACTTTAAAGACCTGGAAAATGCCCACGCGCGGCTTATGACGCGCATGTCCCTGAGAACCGGAGTCAAGCCGGAAAAGGCCGGAACGAGGGAGGTTCTGGTTTGCGGAGGCACGGGCTGCCAATCCTCGCGCAGCCTGCTTCTGCTGGAAAGGATCAAGGAAGAAATTAAGGCCGCCGGTCTTGAGGAGCGGGTTAGCGCCCACATCACCGGCTGTTTCGGCTTCTGCGAAAAAGGGCCCATTGTCAAGGTGTTTCCGGACGATGTGTTCTATGTGGAGGTCGGGGTGGAGGACGCGGCGGAAATCGTCGCCAGCCACTTTAAAGACAACGCCGTCGTTACCCGTCTGCTGTTCAGGGACCCGGCGCGGGGCGACCTGCCAGTTTCCTCTCACCATGAAATGGACTTCTACAAGAAACAGATGCGCGTCGCTTTGATCAACTGCGGCCTGATCAATCCCGAAGAAATTGAGGAATACATCGCCGCCGGGGGCTATCAGGCCCTGGCCCTTTGTCTGGAAAAGAAAAAACCCGGGGAAGTGGTGGCCGAAGTCAAGGCTTCCGGTCTGCGCGGACGCGGAGGCGGGGGTTTCCCCACGGGGATCAAGTGGGAAGTGGCGGCGGCCCAGCCCGGCCCGGTGAAATATATGGTTTGCAACGCCGACGAGGGAGACCCTGGGGCCTTCATGGACCGCTCTATCCTGGAAGGCGACCCGCATTCCGTCATTGAGGGCATGGCTATCGGAGCTTACGCCATAGGATCGGACAAGGGCTTCGTATATATCCGCGCGGAATATCCGCTGGCCATCCAGCGCTTGCAGCGGGCGGCGGACCAGGCCAGGGAAGCCGGCCTGCTTGGCGAGAACATCTTCGGTTCCGGCTTTTCTTTTGACGTGGAGCTGAAATACGGGGCCGGGGCCTTTGTCTGCGGCGAAGAAACCGCTCTTTTGCGCTCCATCGAAGGCGGCCGCGGCGAGCCTACTTCAAAGCCCCCCTTCCCGGCCCAATCCGGGCTCTGGGGCAAACCCACGATTATCAACAACGTGGAAACCATGGCCAACGTGCCCCAGATACTGCGCCGGGGCGGGGCCTGGTTCTCCTCCTTCGGCTCGGAAAAATCCAAGGGCACCAAGGTTTTCGCCCTGGCCGGCAAGATAAACAACGTGGGACTCGTGGAAGTGCCCATGGGCATTACCTTGCGGGAAATCATCTATGAAATAGGCGGCGGCATCAAACACGGCAGGGCATTCAAGGCCGTGCAGACCGGCGGCCCCTCCGGCGGCTGTATCCCGGCGGCCAGTCTGGACATCAAGATCGACTACGACAACCTGATCGCCGCCGGTTCCATGATGGGTTCAGGCGGCATGATCGTCATGGACGAGGACAACTGCATGGTGGACATCGCCAAGTTCTACCTGGACTTCACCATGGAGGAATCCTGCGGCAAATGCACTCCCTGCCGCGTCGGCAACAAACGCATACACGAAATGCTCACCGCCATCACCGAGGGCAAGGGAACCCTTGAAGACCTGGAACGGCTGAAAAATCTCGCGGAAGTAATCAAGGATACGGCCCTGTGCGGTCTGGGCCAGACCGCCCCCAACCCGGTTCTGAGCACGATGACGCATTTCTGGGACGAATATCTGGCCCATGTGGTGGACAAACGATGTCCGGCCAAGGTCTGTACCCATCTGCTCGATTATTTCATCAACGATTCCTGTGTCGGCTGCGGCCTGTGCAAAAGGGGCTGCCCGGTCTCCTGCATTTCGGGAAACAAGAAGGAAGTGCACGTCATAGACAACACGCGCTGCACCAAGTGCGGAACCTGCATCAGCAAATGCCCGACCAAATCCATCATCCGCCGCTAGCCGGACCGCACAGGAGAAACTATGATCAATCTGAAAATAAACGGGAAACCAGTGGAAGTTCCGGAAGGTTCCACGATTCTGGACGCGGCCGGGAAACTGGGGGTGCATATCCCCACACTTTGCCGCTTTGACCTGCCCGACATAGATCTGCACAACCAGGGCGCCTCCTGCCGGGTTTGCATGGTGGAGGTGAGCGGCAGGCGCAATCTCGCCCCGGCCTGCGCCACTCCGGTCATGGAAGGCATGGAGGTCAGAACGCACACGCCGAGGGTCATCAACGCCCGCCGTGTGGTGGTGGGGCTCATCTTGTCCAACCACCCCAAAACCTGCCTCACCTGTCCCAAAAACAACAACTGCGAACTCCAGGCCCTGGCCTCGGATCTTTCAATCAGCGAAATAGCCTTTCCCGGCAAGACCACGCAGCATGTTATCGACGTCTCCAGCCCTGCCTACGTGCGCGACATGAACAAATGCGTACTCTGCCGCCGTTGCGAGACCATGTGTACCCAGGTTCAGACGGTGAACGCCCTTTCCGGACTGAACCGGGGGTTCACCACGGCCGTAGGCCCGGCTTTCGGCATGCCGATAGCCGAATCCACCTGTGTGTCCTGCGGGCAGTGCGTGGCCGTCTGCCCGACCGCCGCCCTCTCGGAGGTGAATAATGTCGAGCGGGTCTGGGAGGCGATCCGGGATCCCCGCAAGTTCGTCATCGTGCAGACCGCTCCGGCCGTGCGCGCGGGCTTGATCGACGCCTTCGGGCTTCCTGCAAAAATCGCGGTAACGGGCAAGATGGTCACGGCCCTGCGCATGTTCGGCTTCGACAAGGTCTATGACACGGATTTCGCGGCCGATCTCACGATCATGGAAGAGGCGGCGGAATTCATCCACCGCCTGAAACATGGGGGGCGTTTGCCGATCCTCACCAGTTGCTGTCCGGGCTGGGTCAAGTTCTTCGAGCACCAGTTCAGCGACATGCTGGATGTGCCCTCGACCTGCAAATCGCCGCAGCAGATGTTCGGGGCGATCGCCAAGACCTGGCTGGCCAAGGAGCTCAAGGTGAACCCGGCGGACATGGTCGTGGTTTCGGTCATGCCCTGCATCGCCAAGAAATATGAGGCCGGGCGCGCGGAAATGGCAACGAACGGCATGCCGGACGTGGACATTGTCCTGACCACGCGCGAGCTGGCCAAGATGATCCGCGAAGCGGGCATAAGTTTCGCGAGCCTGGAAAACCAGGACTTTGACGACCCCATGGGCGAATCCACCGGCGCCGGCGTCATCTTCGGGGCGAGCGGCGGCGTGCTGGAAGCGGCTTTGCGCACCGCCTATGAATGGATTACCGGAAAAACCTTGGAAAAGGTCGACTTCACCGCCTTGCGCGGCCTCAGAGGCATAAAAGAGGCGACCATAGACGTGGCGGGAACTCCGGTCAGCGTGGCCGTGGCCAGCGGTCTGGGAAACGCCCGGAAGGTGCTGGAAGAGATCCGGGAAGGCCGCAGGAGCTACCATGTGATTGAGGTCATGGCCTGTCCGGGCGGCTGCATAGACGGCGGAGGGCAGCCTTACCACAAAGGCCGGGCGGATATCCTGCTCAGCCGCATGGAAGCCCTCTATGCCGAGGACAGGAGCAAAACCCTGCGCAAATCGCACGAAAACCCCTTCATCAAGAAACTTTACGCGGAATTTCTGGGCGAGCCGCACAGCGAAATCGCGCATAAACTCCTGCATACGAGTTATGTGAAGCGCCCGCGCATGTGACCGTGAAAGATTTTTTGACGAGGACGACAGTCCGCCACTGTCGGAATGAGATTAGGGAAACACTGATTTATTCCAGTGAGGAGGCTTTGCCTCCTCACACTCCCCCGGCGGGGAATGATTCTCCTGCCACACCGGTTGATATTTCATATGGTTACAACTGAGAGGATCCGGGGGAAATCATTTCCCCCGGCGGGGTCTGGGGAGCAGCCCCAATCCATCAGCGTTTCATTAACTTACTGTGATTATTCATTTACTGAGGGATGCCATGCGTGTAGGCAATCTTCCCGGTATCCGCAGGTTGCCGGTCTATCTGGATATCCTGCGGAAATTACGCGAGAGCGGCACGGAAACCGTTTCCGCGCACATCCTCGCGGTTGAAGCCGGTCTGTTGGTTTCCGGCGTCAGAAAAGACCTTGAAATGACCGGGGCTACGGGCAAGACCGGGGTGGGCTTTTCCATTGACTCCCTTGTCGCGAGTATTGAAACGTTTCTCGGCTGGGATAATCCCTACCAGGCCTTTCTGGCCGGGGCGGGCAACCTCGGCAGCGCTCTGCTCGGTTATGAAGGTTTCCGAAATCACGGGCTGCACATCGTCGCCGCCTTTGACGTGAACCCTGGGGTCATCGGCCGTATCGTACACGATGTCAAAGTATGGCCTCTGGACGAACTCTGCGGTCTGGCGCAACGCCTGCACGTCAACACCGGCATCATCACCGTGCCTTCTTCCCAGGCGCAAAGCGTGGCGGACCTGTTTGTAACGGCCGGGATCACCCGTATCTGGAGCTTCGCTCCAGAAATCCTGCGGGTTCCCTCCAACGTGATTGTACAGCGCGAGGACCTTGCCGCCGGGCTGGCGGAATTGCTGGTGCGTTCGGCAAGGAGAAGGGTAAAAATTTGAACCGGAGCATCATCGGGAATTCATACGCGATCCCTGATATGGTCAAGTGTGAGGAAAAGGATGCGCAAATCAAAGGGTGAAGTGACAAATCCCCGCCCGCTGTAAAACGATGCGGATCTTTCATTCAGAGCGTGGACGAGCAGCGCGCGTATACCGGCAATTCCCGCCGCCCGGACCGTTCGCAGCAAGGCGTCGCGGAGCATGCCCGTGCCGATGTTCCGCCCGGTATAACGTCGGTCGACCGCCAGACGGGCAAGAATCATAACCGGAACGGGCTGGGGCATGTTGCGCCTGATATTGCCCGGCGCAAACCGGCGCTCAATACTCCCCACTGCCAAAGAATAGTAACCGGCGACATCATTACCTGAACAGACAACATAGGTACGGGTCGCGCCGGAAACTTCATTCTTCATCGCCCGTTGGCGCAACCAGTCATCCAATAAAGGCTCTCCGCAAAAGAAACCGGAAACATCATGCGTTGCGCTCAGCAGCGTGGGGGAGGAAAGCGACGGGACCATCGTTCCTACCACGGGGCCTTGGTGGTGAAAAGCTTGCCCAGACTCAGGACTTGTTCCTCTGAAAGCGGATTGCTCAGGGCAGCATTCAATTCATCCCATTGCTTGCTGTCCAGAGTGAACCGTGTACGATCAAATACAATTTCTTCAGCTATCCTGAGGGTGTTTTCAAGAATGAAGGCCGTACGGCTCTTCCCCACGCTCCTGGCGGCCTGATCGATAATATCCTTTTTTTCGTTGGAAATTCGCAAATTTATAGATGATGTCGCGGTCATGGCATCGTCTCCTTCGTTATATACTGGATGCTTGAACTTTGTGCGTTTTTTATTTTTCCATCATATTGAAAAATATAGATTATACGCCGGTGATACGCAAAGAGCCAAGACGCTCGGTATAGCATTTTACGCTTGAGATTGTCGCTTGACGGCGAAGCGAATTCGCCTTGAGACAATCTCGCGGCAAGGAAAGGATATATGCCATAAACAAATTTGTCAATACAATGTATATACTTTAAGCGTCACAGCCCGCCAACCCCAAATTTCCATAGAATCGCTTTTCCTGATTTTCCTTTGTTCAAAGCTTTTTTGCCGCACACTTTTTTGTTGATCTTTTTTACATTACCTATAAATATATTTATCGTCATCGCTGTTTTCCGTGGAAATCAGCACCCATCGGCTGCAAGACCGCTACGCCGCCGATGGCGGCGTGACATTCTGTCACGCTTTCCATTTCCAGATCAAAAATGCGGGCGTTTTGATCTGGAAATGGAGCAAAAAAAGGAGGGTTTTATGGACGCTGAGTTCGAGCATAGCGTCATTGACGCTATCCTTGACGAGAACGGACGCAGGGCGAGCTCCGTCATTTCCATCCTGCAGAACGTACAGGAGCATTACCGCTACCTGCCCCGCTGGGTGTTCCCGTATCTGTCCCGGGCCATTGCCGTCAGCGAGGCGAGGATATACAGCGTTGCGACCTTTTATGAAAATTTCTCCCTGGAGCCAAAAGGGCGGCACATCATCAAGATATGCGATGGTACCGCCTGCCACTTGCGCCGCTCCATTCCCATTCTTGAGCGCCTGAGAAGCGATTTGGGCCTGAGCGAAACCAAAGCCACCACGGACGCTCTCGAATTTACGGTGGAAACCGTGTCCTGTCTCGGGGCTTGCGGGCTGGGTCCGGTGATTACGGTCAACGACAAGGTGTATCCGGCCATGTCGCCCGACAGGGCCGCCCGGCTTGTCATGTCCCTGCGGGAGGAAATGAGCCATGCCGCTTCATAACAGAGAAGAATTGCACAAGGCGCGTTTTACCTATGCGGCGTCCCTGGAGAGACAGAAAGTCAAAATTCTGGTGTGCTCGGGGACCGGTTGCGTGGCCGGAGGCTCTTTGGAAATACGCGAGCGGCTGATCTGCCTGTTGCGGGAAAGAAACATCGCGTGCACCGTTTCGCTGGAAGAGGAACCGCATGAAGACAGTGTCGGCGTCAAGCAAAGCGGTTGCCACGGATTCTGCGAGATTGGTCCGCTGTTGCGCATTGAGCCGCAAGGCTGGCTCTATATCAGGGTCAAGCCAGAAGATTGCGCGGAGATCGTCGATAAAACCATTGTCATGGGCGAGCATATCCCACGCCTAGCGTATTCTTCCAACGGTGATCTGTTCCGCAGGCAGGACGATATACCCTTCTACAACAGGCAAATCCGTCTGGTATTGGCGCATTGCGGGCACATAGACGCGTATTCGATAAAAGAAAGTCTGGCCATCGGCGGTTATTCCGCCTTTGAAAAGGCGCTCTTCGACATGAGCGCTGATGCCGTTATTGAAGAGATATCCTCCTCTTCTTTGCGCGGGCGCGGCGGCGGCGGATTTCCGACCGGGCGCAAGTGGTCGCAGGTCAGGCGGCAGAAAACAACGCCCAAATACATCGTGTGCAACGGCGATGAAGGCGACCCCGGCGCCTTCATGGACTGCAGCATCATGGAAGGCGACCCGCACCGGATGCTTGAGGGAATGCTGATCGCCGGTCTCGCCACCGGGGCTTCCGAGGGCTACATATACGTCCGCGCCGAATATCCACTGGCTGTGAAGCGTCTGCAAACCGCCATACGGCAGGCTTCCGAATTCGGGCTGCTGGGGAAAAACATTCTCGGCAGCGGCTTTGCCTTCAACATACGCATCAACCGGGGCGCTGGCGCCTTTGTCTGCGGCGAAGGCAGCGCCCTGACGGCATCCATCGAGGGCAAGCGCGGCATGCCCCGGGTCAAGCCTCCGCGCACCGTGGAGCAAGGACTTTTTGCAAAGCCCACCGTGCTCAACAATGTGGAAACGTTCGCCAACGTGCCGCTGATCATCATGGAGGGCGCAAACCGCTACAAGGACATCGGCACCGGGAACAGCCCCGGCACCAAGGCTTTCTCCCTCACCGGAAACATCGTCAACACCGGCCTCATTGAAGTGCCAATGGGCACCACGCTCGGCGAGGTTATCTTTGACATCGGCGGAGGCATCCGGGCAAACGCTGAATTCAAGGCCGTGCAGATCGGCGGACCTTCCGGCGGCTGCCTGACCAAAGAGCATCTGTCCCTACCCCTTGATTTCGATTCCCTGAAAAAGGTCGGAGCAATGATCGGCTCCGGCGGTCTGGTGGTCATGGACAGCAACACCTGCATGGTCGAGGTGGCGCGTTTTTTCATGAACTTCACCCGGAACGAATCCTGCGGCAAGTGCGTGCCCTGCCGCGAAGGGACCAAAAGGATGTTGAACATTCTGGAAGATATCGTCGCCGGCAAAGGCAAAAAAGGCGACATAGAACTGCTGCTTGAACTGGCGGACACCATTTCCGCAACGTCGCTCTGCGGCCTGGGCAAGTCGGCGACCTCGCCGGTGGTCAGCACCATCCGTTATTTTCGGGATGAATACGAGGAGCACATCTTCAACAAGCGATGTCCCACCGGCACCTGCCTGAAGCTCAAAGTGCTGCGCATCGACCCCGAACTCTGCAAAGGCTGCTCGCTCTGCGTCAGGGTCTGCCCGGCCGGAGCCATCACAGGCAAGAAAAAGCAGCCGCACACACTGGACAGCAACCTGTGTCTGCGTTGCGACGCCTGCGTTTCCGCCTGTCCCGCTCACGCTGTGGTTGAATAATGGAGGTAGGCCATGGACGCCAACGAGTTTGTATTGATAGACGGCCTCACCGTGCCGCTGGACGGAGAAAAGAACCTGCTCGAACTGATTCGCAAGGCAGGCATATCACTCCCCACTTTCTGCTATTATTCCGAACTGTCCATTTACGGCGCCTGCCGCATGTGCATGGTTGAAAACAACTGGGGAGAGCTTGAGGCAGCCTGTTCCACGCCACCCAAAGCAGGCATGAAAATCCAGACCAATACCGAGCGCCTGCGCCGGTACCGGCGCATGATTCTTGAGCTTCTGCTCTCCAACCATTGCCGGGACTGTACCACCTGCCGAAAAAACAACTCCTGCAGGCTGCAGGAACTGGCAACGCGCTTCGGCATTGAGCGGGTGCGCTTTCCCAATACGGCGGATTCTTCCGATGTTGAGGATTCTTCCCTGTGCATCAGGCGGGACAGGCACAAATGCATCCTCTGCGGCGACTGCGTGCGTATGTGTCATGAAATCCAGAACGTCGGCGCGATTGACTTCGCCCTCCGCGGCTCTAAGATGACCATCAGCACCGCCTTTGACATTCCCCTGGCCGAATCCGACTGCGTGGGTTGCGGACAGTGCGCGGCCGTCTGTCCCACAGGGGCCATTGTGGTCAAAAACGACACCCGCAGGTTCTGGGACGCGCTTTCGGACAAAAACATCAACGTCATCGTCCAGATAGCTCCGGCAGTTCGCGTGGCCGTGGGACGGGAACTCGGTCTGGTCGGGGAAGAGAACTCCATGGGGCGCATTGTTGCCGCCCTGCGGCGCCTGGGGGTTGACGAAATATTCGACACCTCCACCGGCGCGGATATCACCGTTCTGGAAGAATCCGCCGAATGTCTTGCCGTGTTGGAAGAAAAACGCGAACGGCCGCTGTTCACCTCCTGCTGTCCGGCCTGGGTGTCATACTGTGAAAAAAAACATCCCGATCTGATGCCCTTTGTCTCAAGCTGCCGCTCGCCCATGCAGATGTTCGCCTCCTTGGTCAAGGAACATTACCGGGCATCCGGCCGCAAAATCTTCCATGTGGCGATCATGCCCTGCACGGCCAAAAAATATGAAGCGGCGCGCGCGGAATTCACGCACGACGGCTCCCCCCTGGTGGACTGCGTCATCACCTCGCAGGAGCTGGTGCACATGATCCGCGAATCCGGCCTGCAGTTTGCGGAACTTGAACCGGAGGCAGTGGACATGCCTTTCGGAACGATATCGGGCGCGGGCGTCATTTTCGGCGTAACGGGGGGAGTAACGGAGGCGGTTCTCCGGCGCCTTTTCCCGGATAAAACCACAAGGGGGCTGCGCGCCGCGGCTTTTGCCGGCGTGCGCGGCATGCGCGGCAGCAAGGAGTTTGCCGTACAGGTGGACGACAAGATAGTAAAAATCGCCATTGTCAGCGGTCTCGCCAATGCCGAGAAGCTGATCGGGAAAATCAGGGCGGGAGAAAAATACGACTTTGTCGAAGTCATGGCCTGCCCCGGCGGTTGCGTAAGCGGTGGCGGCCAGCCCTTTGCGGCGGTTTCCGCAAGAGAGGAACGCGGCAACCTGCTGTATGCCGCCGACAGGATGAGCACCATCAAACGCTCGGAAGACAACCCGCTGATGTCGTCGCTCTATGAATCGTTCAGAGGCAGGGTCCACGGACTGCTGCACGTCCATTACCAGACCGGAGATAAATGAAAAGTCGTTTTGAATGCGAGGCGCCAATTCGCTTTCCGCTGAAAAAAATTGGTTTACCGATTTTTGCGGAAATCGGTAAACGTCGGCAGCAAGGCCTATGCGCCACGTAGCGGCGTAAGTCGGCCGAAAACCACGTTTTTCGGCCGACGATCTTGCGGTAAAAAATTTATTTTTACCGCAGCTATCAATAAATATTTCAAGCAGCCGGGGCAAAGCTGAGCCCCGGCTTCCGGAACAAAACTACGGAACGCGCTTTTACCATGAAAAGGCAATAACCATATCCTTACAGCCGCAATTACCGAGTACCCGCGTCCGGAGGCTATCGGCATGAAGAACTTTTTCCCGGTGTACACCCGCCACAGCGGCTGTCAGGACTGCTATAAATGCGTGCGTCAGTGTCCGGTAAAGGCCATCCGGGTGGAAAAGCAGCAGGCCCGTATCACGGAGAAGCGTTGCGTGGCCTGTGGCGGCTGCGTGCGCGTCTGTCCGGCCAAAGCCAAAGTGGTGCGAAACGACTTGGGAAGAGCCAGGCGGCTTCTGCTTGATCCGCTTCCGGTTTACGCCTCTATAGCGCCGAGTTGGATAGCCTGGCATCCGGACTGGAGCCTGGGGCAACTGGCTGCGGCCATACGGCTGCTTGGCTTTACGGGCGTGAGCGAAACAGCTCTGGGAGCGCAGGAAGTGTCGGCGGCTCTGGCCGTCGATCTGGAGCAGTCCGGGCCGGGATTGCATATCTCGAGCGCCTGTCCGGCGGTGGTGGATCTGGTGCGTAAACACCTCCCCCATCTCGTGGGGAACATCACACCCGTCGCCTCGCCCGCCCTCACCCATTGCCGCCTCCTGCGCGAACGCCTGGGCAGGGATGTGGCCGTGGTCTTCATCGGCCCCTGCGTCGCCAAAAAAAACGAAGCGGACGACAATCCCGATCTGATGAATCTGGCCCTCACCTTCGCGGAACTGGACGAATGGCTGGCCGGGGAGGGTATATTTCCGGCCAGACTGCAACCCGGCGCGGAGGACCGCTTTCTGCCCCGCGATGCGGCCGAAGGCGCCCTGTATCCCGTGGAAGGCGGCATGATTGAAACTCTGCGGCACTACGGCTGTCCGGACACGGTGCAATATCAGGCCCTGTCCGGTTTGCTGTATGTGAAGACGGCCTTGGAACGCCTGGACGAAACCTCGTTCCGGACCCCTTTTTTTCTGGAGGCCCTGGCCTGCCACGGAGGCTGTATCAACGGTCCCTGCCTGACCGGCGTCCCATCGCCGCTTGATGGCACTCTGGCGATACGCTCCAGGGTCAGTTTCGGTCCGCAAGGCCGCCGGCAATCTCTGCGCGTGGGGAGGCAATACAGACCTGCCGCCGCTGCGGTGGCGGAACGGACGGAGGAGGACATAAAAAAAGCCTTGTCCTGGGTAGGGAAAACCAAACCCGGCGACGAACTCAACTGTGGAGGCTGCGGCTATGAAACCTGCCGGCAGTTCGCCGGCGCCCTGCTTTCCGGGGACGCGGAAACGGCCATGTGCGTTTCGTACATGCGCGGCATCGCCCAGCGCAAGGCCAACGCGCTGTTGAGCCGCATGCCCTCCGGCGTTGCCATCGCCGGAGAGGATTTGCGTATTGTGGAATCCAACGAGGCATTCGCAAACCTCTTCGGAGAACCGTGGATCAGCCTGCGGGAAAACATTCCCGGACTCGCGGGCGTGGCACTGGATACGCTTTTCCCCTTTGAGAGTCTGCTGCGGGCGGTTTTGCGCTCTGGGCGGGACATCCGGCGCGAACGTCTGGCGGTGGGGAAAAAATTTCTCTCCGCGATCGTTTTCAGCATTGAAGAACATAAAACCGTCGGGGTGATTCTGGAGGACGTAACCCTGAACGCGGCGCGCCGTGTGCAGATCGCAAGCCGCGCCCGCGAAGTGATTGACCGCAACATCGCCGCCGTGCAGGAAATAGCCAGCCGTCTGGGGGAACATATGGCCGACACGGAAATCCTGCTCAATTCCATTGCCCGCGATTTCGAAGATGCGGATGGGGAGGAGCAGTGAATCCACCTCCTCTGTTCATCGGCATCGACCACGCCAGCCGGCGCAAATGGAACCGGAACGTCTGCGGAGACGTCATCCTCTCAATGAGACTGCCGGATGAAGAGCGGGTTGTCGCCGTGCTTTCCGACGGTTTGGGCAGCGGCATCAAGGCCCATATGCTCGCGACCATGACTGCGCGCATGGCTTTGCGTTTTGCCGCCGCCGGAGGAGACTTTCTCCGAGCCGCCGAGGTGATGATGGAAGCGCTGCCGGTCTGCCGGAAAACGCAGTTCAGCTATGCCACTTTTTCCATCGTGGAATGCGATCAGGACGGCGGCATACGAGTGGTTGAGGAGGGAAATCCGGAATGTCTGGTCATGCGCGGCGGCAGACCGCTACGTATCCCGCACCGGCGCATGGCATCCGGACGCTTTCCGGAGCGGAGCCTCCTGGTGTCGGAAACGCGCCTGGAATTGGGAGACAGGCTGATCGTCTGCTCGGACGGGGTAACCCAGGCAGGGATGGGAAGCGGGCGATACCCGGCGGGATGGGGAACGGAAGGTCTGCTGGAGTACCTTGCCGACAAGCTTGAGAAAGACCCCGCGGTTTCCGGTCGGGAACTGAGCAGGGCAGTGTTGGCGCAAGCCGCGCGGATGGAAACAGGCGACCTGATTCAGGACGACATGAGCTGTCTTGTGCTGTGTTTGCGCAAGCCGCGGCGTCTTCTGGTCATGACCGGTCCTCCTTACGATCGGGATCGGGATCCGGAATACGCCGCGCTTCTTCGCGCCTTTCCCGGACGCAAAGTCGTGTGCGGCGGCACGACGGCCGAACTGGTAAGCCGGGAATGGGGCCGCCGGCTGGAGATGATCGGGAGTTCAGCGCAAAATCAGGCTGTCCCTCCCTGCTACCGCATAGAGGGCGTCGATCTGGTCACCGAAGGGGTATTGACTCTGGAACAGGCGGCCTGCGGACTTGAAGACCAATCCGCGACGTTCGGGACGGATGCTGCCGCACGTCTGCGCGACTTGCTTCTGGATAGCGATTCAATTGAATTTATGGTAGGAAGCCGCATCAACGAAGCCCATCTGGACCCTTCACTGCCCATGCCCTTGGAAAACCGCCGGGAACTGACGCGGCGCATTGCCCGTGTTCTCGGAGAAAAACATCTGAAAACGGTTTCTTTGCGCTTCATTTGATCACTTGCCCAATATTTTTATTTTTAAAATTCTGGAAAAGTGGTTGACTTCGGAGCGGACTTGGAGCAAAAGGCTTGTTCGCGCTGCGACGAGCATGGCCCGAATAGGACGGCGCGATCTGGTTCTTTGACAAGTGAAGAGTGAGAGGAAAGGAAAGAAGATTCAGCTAGAGTTGATTCTGTTAGGGTCAGCTTTCGGTATTTTAACTGGAGAGTTTGATTCTGGCTCA
>JAISZH010000160.1 GCA_031269345.1 Desulfovibrio sp.
GGCCCAATGTACATATTTTTGATACCGAGAGATAACAGAGTCAGCAGGATACACACAGCTTTCTGTTCATACCAGGAAAGTACCAACGTCAACGGCAGATCGTTTACGCCGCAGTTGAAAGCGCCCGCCAGCGCGGTCGCAACCTGAATCGCGCCATAGGCGTCGTTACACTGTCCCATATCCAGTATGCGCGGGAATGGGCCAATGGAGCCGATGTCCAAATCATTGATGCGGTATTTACCGCAGGCCAACGTGAGTACAACGGTATCTGGAGGGGCTTGTTTAACAAATTCGGTGTAGTAATTGCGGCTTGGCTTCGCGCCGTCGCAGCCGCCCACCAGGAAGAAATGCTTGATGGCTCCGGATTTTACCGCCTCTATGATGGCCGGGGCGTTGTCCAGCACGGTTTTCCATCCAAATCCGGTTGTGACGGTGGCTCCACCATTGATACCGGTGAGATACCTGTCTTCAGTATAACCGCCAAGCCGGATCGCATGGTTGATGAGAGCGCTGAAATCCTTATGCCCGTTTGCATCGGCTCTAATATGCTTCATCTCGGGGAAGGCAACGACGGAAGTGATGTACACCTTGTCGTTGTATCTTTCCCTGACCGGCATCAGGCAGTTGGTAGTGAACAGAACCGGCGCGGGAATGTCTTCGAATTCCTTTTGCTGATTCTGCCAGGCCGTACCGAAGTTACCCTTGAGTTGCGGATGTTTTTTCAATTCCGGATACCCGTGGGCGGGTAGCATTTCGCTGTGGGTATAGATATTGACGCCCTTGCCGTCCGTCTGCTCCAGCAACATTTTCAGATCGCGCAGATCATGTCCGGTAACGACGATGAACGGGCCTTTTTCGATCTCCAGCGGTACCGTGGCAGGCACGGGATTGCCGTACGCGCCGGTATTGGCTTCATCAAGCATAGCCATGCACTTGAGGTTGGCGCCGCCGAACTCCATCAGCAGGGCCAGCCATTCATCCACAGAGTGTTCATCCGCGAGAGCCGCCATGCCTTTAATGAGCCAGGCATCAACCTCCGGATCACGCCTGCCCAACACTCGGGCATGGTGCGCATAGGCTGCCATTCCACGCAGGCCGAACAATAATGTGGAACGCAAAGAGAGCGAGTTTGCATTTTCGCCATGAAAGAGGGCATGCGGCGGCAACACAGCCGCTGGAGTTGACGCTCCTGGTATTTTTTCCCGTTTATCCTTTATTTCCGCAATGATAGCGGAAAGTTTGCCTGCGTCAAAATTGACGTTGGTGATGGTAGTGAACAGTCCATCGCAGATGGCGTCGATACACGCCGGGGATGATACTCCTTTCTGAAACATGACTTTCGCCAGAGCGATCATTTCGCATGTCAGCACATCCTGTTCATAGGCGGCATCGGGTTTTTTCCCGCACGCGCCGGATACTGTACAAGCGATCCCTTTGGACGTTTGTTCGCATTGCCAGCAGAACATATTTTCCATTGTCTCCTCCACAACCATCTAAAATGTTTGAAATTTACCCCCAGCAGGACGACTGCCTCAAACCTCGTTGGGTTTATGTCTATGCTGTACTATGCTCGGGCAAAATATTTTGTTGCTTTTGCAACACGGAGAAAATTTGTGAAAATATCGGAAACTCTGAAACAATGCCCGCTTTTCTTTGGGATTGACGTGTTCCACTTGGACGCAGCCTGGAAAAAATTGACATTCCCTTGGCTATAGCCTGGTAAAACAAATAGCCTGTGTGTGCTGTCAATCTCTTTTGGTAACAAAGTCCTTTCAGAACAGCCATCGGGCGTTTTTCTTTGCTTTTTAATAAAATTCTAGGTTCATTCGAGGTTTTTTTTCAAAATTCGAGGTCTGTTCCAAGTTCCCATTATTATTCACCGTGCTATAAATACGCAACTCTCAGATTTTTTTTACAGGAAGCGGGGCATGGTTTTGAATGGGCGACAAGGACGGCGGGTGAAGGCCGAAGAACGGACGGAGGATCGCGGGGGGGCCTGAGCCTGTAGCGCACCGTCGCTACACCGCGCCTGCATCCAAGGCCCGCGCGACTTTCGGCGTTTCACTTTCCTTCAAAAAATATGTGTCCGGCCCTGTTTCCCGTAAGGAGAGACAGGGCCGTTCCGTTGTTTTGCCCGCGTCTGCCATACAAAAGGAGGCCCGTCATACGCGCGAACAGCGTCCAACTGATACTGCAATATCAAATCGGCAAAATTGACGTTTTGATCCGCATCTTGCCGATCTCTTATTCCATTGTTTATCATGAAAGTTTTAGAAAACTGAATGGAATTTGGAGGCGAATGCGCTATGGAACATTCCCGCGAATTGATCATGCTGGTTGACGACAATCGCACCAATTTTTTGACAGGGAAACCTGCAACAAGGACAACAGTCATGAGAAAGAAAACATTTTCCTGCGGCGTGTTTGCCCCGGCCTTCCGTCTGTTGCCCATCTCCGGTTGTCTTGTCTGTCTGCTGGCGGCTTTTTGTCTTCTGGTCGGCGTCCCAGCTGCGGGGGCGGCGAGTGAAGCGGGCATCGTCATTGAAATCATGACCGGCCCCGGTTCGGCGCGGGAACGGTTGGCGGAAGCGGAAGCCGTCCATGCCGCCGATCTCCAGCGCCGGGGCACCCATGCCCGTATCATTAAAGACGGCAAGGTGACCGGCTCCGGCTATAACATTGCGCTTTCATTAGTGAATCTATAAAACTTATTTTCGTCTTGACCGAAAGGTGTTTGTGCCTTATTATTTTCCTAAAATAGGAAGGGCAACGATGCTTATACAACCTGCTGTCAAAACTATAGGTGTTAACGGCCAAATCTCCCTCGGTAAGCAATATGCCGGGCTACAAGTGCTTATAGAGGAACAGGACCCTGGTGTGTGGCTCATACGCACTGCTGATGTGATTCCCCACAATGAGCGTTGGCTGCACGAGCCTGGGCATAAGGCTAAGTTGGATGCGGCCATGTCCTGGGCAACTGCAAACAAAGCTTCAGATGCCAATGACCATGCCATTCTGGAGCGACTGGCCGGGCGGGCGTACGATGGTGAATGACAGCGGCATCCGCCTGGATTTGAATAATCCCATATTTCAGGATGCTCTTTTTTCTT
>JAISZH010000162.1 GCA_031269345.1 Desulfovibrio sp.
TGATTGGGAGAAAAGCGATGCCGGGACAGCGAATTAATCAGCACTCCCTTAAGAGGGCGTTGAAAAAAATTTTCACGGACCTGAACGACATCCTGTTTTTCAGACAGAGGCGGCGTTGCCGCTATTGCGGCGGAGGGCACTGCGTGGGGTTGTGCACACAGCGGCGGGCGGCGGATAATGAAAAAAAGCCTCCTCCCCGCAACGGCGCTGTTTCCGCGGCTAACGGCTCTGCCGCGGATCCCCGATTGGCGTCAGTCCTCCTTGAAGCTCCACAGCTTATACCCGAAATAGTTGCCAAGAGCTATGGCCGGCAGGGTCGCCGCATAGGCCACAAGTCTGCCGAAACCCCAGAAGAGGAAAAGTTCCAGAAAAACCAGACCGCCCAAAAGGCTGATCAGGTTCACCAGGACGAAACGAAGGATCGGCTTCGTCCCTTTGCTCCGGGAATAGAACACGTGACGCTTGTTCGCAACATAGCTGAAGATGCCTGCCGCCACCCAGGCGACCACTCTGGAGGGCGACGGGGGGAGCCACAACCCGGCCAGCATGAAGACGCAGAAATCCACCAGGGTGTTGACCAGCCCGACGCAACAGAAGCGTATGAATTCCCAGGTGTCGAAGTATTCGGAATTCAGCCTGCGGGTGACAAAATCCACTGCTTTTTTGAAAAACAACATCACCGCCTCAAACCAAGTCGCATTCAAACGAGTTTGAATGCGAGACGCCAAAGTTTTTGAAAAACAGGCGAAGCCTGATTTTTCAAAAACCGGCGGCGGCTTCGCCTCCGCCGTCCCAATCCGCCTTCCATCGAAAGCAAATTGGCATCAAACCCGAACTGCCATATAACGCAGGCTGTTTGCGACGGTTTCCACAACACGCCGCATGACAACGCTATCCCGGCCATTCCACCAGGGCGTGGCCCCGGAAAAGATTGCCGGTCAGATTACGCCGTATCCGGCTAAGACGCGCTCCTTCCGCGGCGCAGACCTCCTCCAGTTCCTTCCAGCTCATGGTGAGAACAGGATTCTCCGAGCGGATGCGGGCGTAAAGGTTATGCTTGCCGGAGAACACCTCGCGCAAACGGGCGAAAAAGATGCCGGCACTCAAGCCGCCGAGCAACACCCCGGCCACGTCCTTATAAATATTGTAGTCGATCAGCAAATCCGCAAACAACATCCGGCAGCCGGGTGCGGCGACCTTTTTCGCGCTTGCTATGAGGGTTCGCACTTCGCCGATATTTTTGTAATACTGGAGCACACTTATGCAGAAGATAAAATTCAGGCCGCGCGGCGGCAGTCTGTCGATTTCCGGATAAGCGTCCGGAGCGAGGCGATGAAAAAAAAGGTTCGGTATCTGCTCATATTGTTTACCGGCCTCGCCGATGCAGTGAGCGGATGTGTCCGCGCCGTGCGCCTCGCGCAAAAAAGGAGCAAGGGCCGCGAGCACGTGCCCCCGGCCGCAGCCGAGATCCAAAAGCACATCTTTGTCCGTAAAAGAAAATTCTTCGCGGATCCTGCGCGCGATGAATTCGGACTGCCTGATCCAGGCTTTCCCCTCCATCGCCTCTTCGCGGTTCCAGTATTCAACCCAGCCTCTGACCATGGGAACCCGGTTATTCAATGTTTTTGAAGGTCACAACGGCGGCCGCGCCCGGACATTCCTCAAGGCGGAAATAAGGCGTATCCTTGTATAAAACAAGCTGCGCGTCCTCCGGCAGGGGCTTGCCCGCGCGCACGGCCGCTCCGTATATCTTGAGCTGCTCATAACCCCAGCGCATATTACGCGTCAACGGAACGACCGTCATCCGGCGTATCAGGGGAAAACGCCGGCCGATCCCGGACATGAGCGGGCTGTATCCGGCACTGTTGGTGAAAATCACCCGGTCCAGACCCTTCTCTTCCTTGAAAGCCCAAATGACCGGGGCAAGACGGGCGAGCTGCAGGTCTTCCCAGTCGTTCTGGACCGAGAGCATGTTGCCGTATAAGGAGGCGAAAAGCAGCAGTTGCAGGCTGACGAATCCGGCCAGGAAACCGGCGGAAATTTTCGCGCAATTTCCGCTTTTGCGCCCCGGATGCAGGGAGAGGAGCATAAGGGCCAGGACGGTTCCGAAGGCACAGAAAGTGCGCGGAGACCAGACCGGAAATTCCAACGGGGCCTGCACTCCCAAGGGAGAAAGCAGAAAACAGAAGATCAGGGCCAAAATTACGCTACATCGACCCATAAGCCCGCGGGCGGTACTTCTTCCGCCGGAAATGGCGGAACATCCGCGGCCACGCGCCGCGCGGCGCAGAAAAACCGCGCAGAAACAAAAAAACAGCAGAAGCAGGAGCGCACCCAGGCTGTTTTCGCCCCAATCACCGTACAACAGGGACAGGTAATCGCCCGTATTGGCAAACATCTTCCCCGGCAGCCGCCAGAAAGAGGGAATGGCGCAATGCCGGGCCACATAGTCGCCGTACTGTTCTCCGGTCAGCCAGCAGGAAACCTGGAGGGCATAGCCCAGCGCCGCCAGGGAAAAGGGCAGGGCGAAACGCAGGATGAGCCTTGCGAAACCCTTCCCCCCGGCCCCGGCTATAAAGGCACGCAGGCAGATAAACAGGGCCACGGCCGGATACAGGTTCATCCCGGCCTGGTAAATGGAGGCGGAACTGAAAAGACAAAGGACGCTGATCGGGAAAAATCCCTTTCCTCCTGCGCGGCCGCCCCGGCGCAGACAGAGAAAGGGCAGGACGCAGAGCAGCTGGGACAAGGCCATAAAGGGCGCGTCGAACTTGTAGGACAGATTTTCCAGGCCGTAAGGCGAAAGGCCGATGGGAATGCAAGCCGCAAGGACAAAAGGTGAAAAGCCAAACCCCAGGGCGCGGCAGAGAAGCAAAGCGGCGAGCGCGAGCTCGGCTGCGGCCAGTATCTGCGTGACGGGAGAGGCGTCAACTGTCCCGACGCCGAGAAAAAAAATCCAGGAAAGCAACTCGGCCATAGGACGCCCTGCCGGCGCCCAATCCGCGTACGCGTAGAGCGCCCGCCCCATGTCGTCAAGGTATAAGCGGTCGGCGCGCAAAATGGAGAGCATGCCCAGGCAGTAGAAGAAAAAAAGCGCGAAAAAAGCCTGCGTGTTCTTTATTTCGGAAAAGAAAAACCGGCCGGGACGCATCAGTCCCACTCTGCGGCAAGGCCGGCGCTGTTTTCCGGAACGCTTCGCCCCTGTCCGCGTCCATTGCGCGCAAAAACCCCGCCCTCTCCATCCGGGATCAAGCCGGCCCCTCCGGCAGAGACGAAGCCGCCCGGTTCATTGCCGGCAACGCCATGTCTTTCTGCCCAAGGCGCGTCTTGCTCCCCTTTCTCCGCGTCCGCTTCGACTCCGGATCCGCCCGTTTCGGCTTCACGCCCTGAATAGCCGATGCGTTCGCTGATCAGGTAGCGTGGTCTGCCTTTGAGTTCGTGGAAATTCTGGCGGATGTACACGGACAGGATGCAGATGGCGGAGAGAATCGAGGCGCCCGTGACCAGGATGAGCAAGATGACTGTGGTAAACCCGTCCATGGCCTGACCGGTGAAATACTTCCAAAGAGTCTCGGCGCCCACCAGGATGGAAAACAGGAAAAAGACCAGACCCAGAAGCCAGATCAGGGTAAGGGGTTTGGAACTGAAAGCAGTGATGGAATCCAGGGCGAGCCGGATCTTGTTCAGGAAAGACCATTTACCGGCCCCGCTTTGCCTCTCCGCCGGGACGAAGGGAAGCTCGTAATGGCGGAAGCCCAGCCAGGAGATCATGCCCCGGTAAAAAACCTTGCGCTCCGGCATGCTTTTCCAGGCCTGCACCACCTTGCGGTCCAACAGCTTAAAATCTCCCGCCCCCTTAATGTCTATGGAGGTGAAGAGGAAGAAGAGTCTGTAGAAGAGCGAGGCTGCCATCCGATCTGCGAGGGACTCTTTCTGGCGTTTTTCCTTGTGCGCTTCAATGACGTCGGCGGTGTTTTCCCTCCACAGCCTGACCATTTCGGGGATCAGGGCCGGGGGATGCTGCAAGTCCGCGTCAAGGGTGATGACGGCGTCTCCGGTCGCGGTCTCCAGGCCGGCGGCTAATGCGGCTTCTTTGCCGAAATTGCGGCTGAGGCGCAGACAGCGCAAAAAGGGGCGGGTTTGCGCCGCCTTGCGCATCTGGGCGAAGGAATCGTCTTTTGAACCATCGTCCACCAGGATGATTTCATAGCCCAGACCGAGAGGGGCGACCGCTTCCTCCACGGCGTCCAGGAAGGCGTGGATATGCGCGCCTTCGCAATAAACCGGGCTGACTATCGAAAGTACCGGCATGACGGCTACTTGATCAGCCCGGGGCCCTTGCCGGGGCCTCTCAAGTTAAGACCCCCCATCCCTCCCAGACCCCCGGAAGAAAGCGTGAGGTTGGAGCAGGCCTCCATATACCTGGTTTTCAAATCCTCCGGGCAGTTCCTGTATTCATAGATTATGTGACGCATGGAGACTGCGCCCTGAAAGTCGTTGTCAAAGGGGTAGCCCATGGGCATGAGCACCATCTGCACCCCCTGCTGGGTTGGCAGGGTCTGCAGGACGGCAGGGTCCTTGAGTTCCTGCGCGCCAGCGTCATATTTGCCGATCACGGTTTCACCGCTGACAAGTTTCCCCATGCGTATGTCATAAGCCATTCCAATCTCCTGTTATTTTAGCTTTATTAGAATTCCGGATACAAATTGCTCCAATTTTATCCCAAATTCGAACCGCGCCTGCCAGTGCGGTCGCCAAAACCGCAGGTTGCGCAAGGAGCAGGCGGGCTTTGCCCGCCGTAAGCGAACTGTTTCAAGCGATACATGGCACTAACGCCGGCGCGTCCGGACTTCAGGCGGGTACACCGCGCCTGCCGGGCGGTCTTGCGCCGGACGGCGTAATTTCCACATTCGTTCAAACCCCGAGGCCGGCGCGGATGGCCTCAAAATCCAGGGCCTCGGCGACCAGCCGGCCACACTGGCGGATTTTTATCACATCCCGCAGTTTCTGCCGGCTCAGGAGGCTTTCCATTTTTTTCGCCACCGTATAGGTGTCCTGCCGCACCAGAACTATGGGCACGTTCAGGACGTCGGCCCTGGACAATATCACGTCATTGGGAAAGATGTTTCCCGTCAGCACCAGACAGGGGCAACGGCCTTCAATGGCCACAAGCTGCAAATCCGCCCGATCCCCGCCGACGATTACTGCGGTATTGGGCTTACGCCGGAAATAATTCATGAAGTTTTCCACCAGCATGGTGCCGATGAGAAAATTCTCCACCACGCCGCCCACGCGCTCGCGCGCGGTCACAAGGCGTCCGCCGAGCCCGTCCGCCAGTTCTCCCGGCCGGATGGAGGCCATGAGCGGGTCATGGGGGATAACACCGAGCACATTGACCCCGTTGCGTTCGAGATAAGGGATGAAGACGTTTTCGATCTCGTCCGCCGAAGATGGCGGGATATCGTTGAGGACCGCTCCGAGCAGCATGGGGCCGAGCTGATCTTTGATGTGCATGAGTTCGTCATAATTCACGTCCTGGCGCAGGCGGTCTATGATCAGGGCTTTAAGTCCAAGTTCGCGCACCAGCCGCACCCCATCCAGACGGCAATATTTTCCGGAAAGGGTATTGCCGGCCCCTGCGACCAGCATCAAATCCCGCCCGGCGCCAAGCCTCTCATAAGCCTTGCGTATCTCCGGCAGATAATCCGCATCGTTCCCGGCAAAGGCCCGCATCCTGAACTCTCTGGTCACGATGACCGGGGTCACGAGCTCAGCCGGCTGGTCGAGATCAAGCACTTCCTGGACAAAGGCGGCGTCCTCGTCCGCCACGCGCCCGTCTTTTTCCACAGGGGTCACTCCCACAGGCTTCATATAGCCTATATTCAACCCCTCTTTCTGCAAACGCAGGCCCACCCCCGCGGCAATCATGTTTTTCCCGGAATAGGCCCGGGTTCCGCCGATATACAGCCCCTTGTCCATGCTTGCTCCTGAAGGTTTACAGATTACCGACAAAAGGCGCCTGATCCACCGCCTTTCGTCCCGTTTGCGGATTTCCCCGGAGAAGGCGGCTGCATATTCCGCTATTTAGCGCAAATTTTCAAGCGCGGCGGGCGAGAGTAAAATCCGCGCCCCCCACACATTGGCGCCGGAAGGATCCGCCAGAACCGGATTGCATTCAAGCTCCTGAATTTCCGGAAAATCAACCGCGATCTGGGAAAGAATAAGGAGAATGTCTTCAAGGGCCGTGAGTTTGACAGGTTCCTGCCCGTCAAGGCCGGCCAGGACCGGAAAAGCCCTGACTTCGCGCAGCATGTCGCCTGCGTCGTCCAGGGAAAGCGGGGCCAGGCGGCAGGACAGATCGTCGAAGAGCCTGATATAGCCGCGCAGCCCGAAAAGAAGCACCGGACCGAAAGAGTTGTGCCGGTTGAAGGCGAGGACCAGCTCACGCGCGTTTTTTGGAGCCATGGCCTGCACTATGCAGCCGGAGATGTTTGCCTGCCCGCGCTCGGGTCCGGTCCTTGAGGCAATATCGGCAAAAGCGGCGCGCACCTCATCCGGGTCTTCCAGATTCAGGGCCGCGCCTGCCGTCTCGCCCTTGCGCAGGATATGGGGCGAGGCAATTTTGAGAGCCACCGGCCCCCCGCAATGCCTTGCGATTTGCACGGCTTCGGCTTCGGTGCGGGCAAGTTTGGCGTCCAGGCAGGGAATTTCATAGGCGCTCAACACTTCCAGAGCGTAATACCCGCTGAGTTCAAGCAGATGCTCGGCCGCGGCCTGTTCAATGGCGGCGCGCGCCCGCCTTTTATCATGGCGGTAGCCGATCTCAACCGGCATATGGTTGTCTTTCCAGAGACTCTGGCGATACATGGCGGCCAGGGATTTAATGGCCGGCTCGGGAAAGGGATAGCAGGGGATGCCGCATTCAAAAAACCTGCGTCTGGCCTGACTCACCCCCGCTCCGCCCATAAGACAGGCCAGTATCGGTTTTTTTTCCGGATTCGGCAGGGAGGAAACGGCATGGGGCAGCCCGTCCAGCTCCCCGCGCGCGCTGGCGGCGGCGAACAGGAGCATGCTGTTCACGGCCGGGTCCTCAAGCACCGCGGCGCAGGCCCCGGCAAAACGTGCCGCAGTGGCCCGGGCCATCAGATCCACGGGATTGCGGGCGCTGACGTAAGAAGGAAGGCACGTTTCCAGACGCTCAATCGTCTTATCGGAAAAATGGGCGAGGACAAGGCCGGTTTCCAGGCAGGAATCCGCCGCCACCGCCCCGATTCTCCCGCCGTTGCCCACCACGCCGAGGGCTGGCCCGACCGGCAGGGAACAGAAGGAAAAGGCCTGGGCCATGCCGAAAATGTCCTGAATTTCTTTGGCTCTTATGACGCCCGTCTGGGTAAAGGCCGCGTCGTAAGCCAGATCCTGGCTTACACGCATGCCGGGGCTTCCCGTGAACGACCCGTCGCCGCGTCCGGCCTTGAACAGAATCACGGGCTTTTTACGGGTCGCGCTGTGGGCGCAACGCAGAAATTTCGGCCCGTCGCTGACGTCTTCTATATAGCCGACAATCACCTTTGTATGCGGGTCATCGGCCAGGTAGGCGAGCATATCGGATTCATCCAGGGAGACCTTGCCGCCCAGGCTGACGAAAGAGGAGAAACCGAAATTCTTATCCGCCGCCCAGTCGAACATGGCTGCCGCAAACGCGCCGGACTGGGAGAAAAACCCCGTATAGCCGGGCAAAAGCCCGCCTTCCACAAAAGTGGCGTTCAAGGAGCTTGCGGCGACACAAAGGCCGACGCTGTTGGGTCCCAGCAGGGCGATCTCAAAATCGCGGGCGATTGCGGCCAGTTTTTCCTCAAGCTCCACTCCCCTTTCGCCGCTCTCGCTGAAGCCGGCGCCGATGATCACTGCCGCGCGCGTAGGCAGGCGTCCAAGCTCGCAAAGCGCCTCCGGAACCTGTTCGGCCGGCAGGCAGATTACGGCCAGGCACAAAGGACGGCACTCGCCCGGGATATCAGCCGGCTTGCGCAGAGAATCAAGACCGAGTATCTTGTCCGCGCAAGGATTTATCGGGAATATTTTTCCGGGATACCCCGCCCGGAGTATGTTGCGGAGCAGAACATGGCCGATCTTGGCGGGATCGCGCGAGGCCCCCAGCACGCAAACGGCCTTTGGCGCGAAAAGGGCGGCGATGTTGTTGTGCAAGCGCGCAGGCATGACAAAACCTTCTCCGCGGGCGGAGGACAGCTTTTATGTACGAACAACTGCAAAGACGTATCCCTTATCGTTTCACCGAAGTCAAGCTGTTGCGTATCGCTCTCACGCACAGTTCCCACGCCAATGAAGAACAGGGGAGCCGGGATCACAACGAGCGCCTGGAATTTCTCGGCGACGCAGTACTTGAGCTTTGTATATCGGAGGATCTGTTTCTTGACTGCCCCGAGGCGCGGGAAGGAGAGTTGACCGCAAAGAGATCAGCCCTTGTCAACCAGGAAAATCTTGCCGCCGCCGCCAGACGTATCGGTCTTGACCGATACGTGGTTTTGGGAAAGGGCGAGGAAGCCCAGGGGGGCAGAAACAGGGATTCTCTTTTGAGCGATGCCCTTGAGGCCCTGATCGGGGCCGTTTTTCTTGACGGAGGCTATACGGCGGCGCGGCAGGCGGTGCGCGGGCTTTTTGCCGTCGATGCAGCGACTGGGGAAAAAAACGCGGGCGGAAAAGACGGCAAAAGTCGTTTGCAGGAAGCGAGCCAGCGCCTTTTCAAGGAGCGGCCCGTATACAGCCTGGTTGACAGCAAAGGGCCGGAACACGACAAAATTTTCAAGGTGCGCCTGCGCCTTCCGGACGGCAGGACTTTTTCCGCGTGCGGCTCCAGCGTGAAAAGGGCCGAACAGGCTGCGGCCATGCTGGCTCTTGAGTCCATTGAAATCCCTGCACTTATTCCATTTCCAGATCAAAAATGCTCTCATTTTTGATCTGGAAATGAAAAACGTGACAGGATGTCACTCCGAAACGCGAAACATTTCGAACGGTAAGGCGAAACAACGCTTTTGCCGCAGCAGCCAGATCAAAACTGCACGGATGCAGTTTTGATCTGAGCTTCCTTTACGGTTTGAGACCCCGGCCTTCAGGCCGGATAGCCCGACCCCGCCTGAGGGGCGGGGTATCCGTACGGACGGAAGCTTGGGCGGGGTCCAAACCCCGCCCAGACGCAAGTGCATGGGCCTGAAGGCCCATGCTACCTTCTTGGTTTGAAATTCGAATTACTGAAGCATTGGAGGGGCCGGCCACCTGACCTGTTTCCAGGACAGACGGCCGGTTGTCTTTGGTCAGCCCCAGCCGAAATTCCGTTGCCTTACGCCGTTTGGCCCTTCCGTGGCGGCATCCGGAAAAAATCCGCCGCCTTGGAAATCTTTGCGGGCAACGAAGGCTTTAAAGACTTATCCGCCTATAAGCGAGAGGGCCAGCTGCGGCAGGGAGTTGGCCTGCGAAAGCATGGCCACCGCCGCCTGCGTGAGTATCTGGTTGCGCACAAATTCCGTCATTTCCGAAGCCACGTCCACATCCGAGATGCGCGATTCCGCCGCTTGCAGGTTTTCCGCCTGGATCTGCAGATTGCTGATCGTGTTCTCCAGGCGATTCTGCATGGCGCCGAGAGCGGCCCGGATCTTGTCCTTGGAGATGATGGCCGCGTTCAGTCCGGCGACGGCGGCCTGGGCTCTGGACTGGGTGGACACGCAGTAGGCCGCGGCGGTCGCAGTCGCCTGGTTGCCCACGCCCAAAGCGGAGGCCGTGGCGTTGCCGATCTGGACGTAGTAATAGTCCTCCGCCGAATCATTGCCCGTCCCGAAGTGTATCTTCAGCTTGCCCGTGGAAACCAGCCCCGATCCGTCATGCGTACCAGACGAGAGGTTGCCGTTCAAAAGGTGCACGCCGTTGAAATCCGTGGAGTTGGCGATACGGGTGATTTCCGAGGCCATGGCCTGATACTCGGATTCGATCATCAGGCGCTGGTCGGAGTTGTAAGTGCCGGTGGCGGCCTGTTCTGCCAGCTCCTTCATGCGGATCAGCTTTTCGTCGATGACGCCCAGTGCCCCGTCAGCGGTCTGGATCAGGGAGATGGCGTCATTGGCGTTGCGTATGCCCTGGTTCATGCCGGCTATTTCCGCGCGCATCAGCTCGCGGATGGCAAGCCCCGCGGCATCGTCCGCCGCAGTGCCTACGCGCAGGCCGGAGGAAAGACGGCGAACGGAAGTAGAAAGATTCGCATACGAACTGCCGAGATTCCGGGCGGCGTTCATAGCCATCAAGTTATGATTAATGACCAAAGACATGATATTATCCTCCTTGCGGTTGTCTGCTGAAAAATTAGCAAGATAAATGCCAAATAAAAAAACTTCTATAAAATAAGGGTATTACAAAATAAATTTTGCCGTTTTTCTAGATTTTTTCTAGGTGTGGCAATTTTTTCCGAATAAGATTACAGAGTTCCTTATGGAAACCGTGCGATCCTCCGCGTTTGGGCGGCTTCTGACGCCGCCCGCGCAGAGCGGTGACCGCCGCCGGAGCGATCCGGAAATCGCGTGTTCCGGCCGGGCGTTTTACTCGGAATTGCCGACGATTCTTCTTTGCCGCACACGACGGGAGCGCCATGCCCACACTTGAAGCCCTGCGTCCCCAGCTTGTCGAGCTAAGCGACGTGCGCGTTCAGGCGGACGGCTTCGCCCTGCGCGTGATCTGGCTTGGAAGCGCGAACCCCGTGGCCATTCAGACCCTTGAGGATTACGGGGGGATCAATATCGCGGAAGGCGAATCCCAGGCCCTGTGGTTTTTCTTTTCCTCCGACGCGTTGCTTGCCGGCGCGCGCTTGGCGGTATGGGCGCGCTTCAACCCGCTGTTCCTGCATCTCTACGTTTTCCCCGGCCGCTTCCAGGCGGCGCGCGGGGGCGAAAAGACCCTGATCTTCGACGAATCCATCATGCTCGAGGACGTACCGCCCCCTGACGGTTTTCAAATCAAGGCGCACGCGGCCCTCGGGGAAACCGTGGCGGCCGTCCCCGGCTTAAGCTTCAAGGAGAAAAACGAGGGGAAAGAAGCGGTGTGGCGGCTTTTGGATGTGGACGCCCGTCTTCCCTACCAGTCGCCGCTTTCCTGGTATGTCGTCATCCATCCCCTCGGCAATCCCGTGGATCGGACCTTCATGACCGGCTGGAGGGAATTTTTCGCGCAACTTGAAGCCGTACTGCAACGCAACAAATTCCGTTTTTTCCTGCATGACAACTTTCTCATGTTTCCTCTGGACGGGATCAATCAGGCCCGGAACTGGTGCCGTGACTTCCTGCATCTGATCGCCCGGCTGAAAAGCGATTCCCCCGCGCAATATTGGCCATGCGCCAGCGTGATCAGGGAACGCAAGGGGCTTAGCCTGAACGAGGATCTGCCCGCCAAAATCGCAGTGGAATGGGACCTGCTCGTCCCCGATTACCCGCACATGTCCATGCGCATCGCCCTCATGCTGGACAAGGAATTTTCCGTGCATGAGACGCGTTTCGCCCCCTCCCGCCAAAGCCCGGATGACTGGGCCAGCATATCACTGCCCGACGCGCGCAATACCGGGGCGAGCCTTTTGCCCCAGCTCGCCCCGGTCGGCCTCGTCTCCGGCAGCCAGCCGCACTGTTTCTATTGCGGCCAGCGCAGCCACGGTCCTGCCGATTGCCCGACGAAAAAAATGGACCCCATGCAGACCGGGGTCTGGCCCAAGGTCGCGCGCCTGGATTTTACCGGCATGCTTGCGGGCGTTAAGGGCATAGAAAAGGGGCTTGAGAACGCCGTAAGCTGGGAAGGCAAAGAAACCTTCATAACCGCGGCCATGCGCGAAGACAATGAAACTGGCGTCATCCTGAACGCATTTTATGACATTACCTGGCCCGTGCAATTGCGCGCGGTCAATTTTTTTTGGCGGGCCAGGAGCAAGGACCTGCAAAAGGCCGCCAAAAATCTGGCGGGCCAGGACAACAGTCCGGTCTGGGCCTTGCTGGAAGAATTTTCCAGCAAGGAAAAGGAGATCCTGGACTCTGAACTGCAAACCCTTGCCATAAAAAACCCAAAAGATTACCGGGTGTTAAGTCTGCGGGCCTTCCGCGCCGTGGAACTCGCAGACTTGGAAAAGGCGGAAAAATTGTGGAAAGAGACGGAATATTCCGCCCCGCACCCGATTGTACAAGCCTGGGCGGCACTGCTTCAGGGCAGGGCACTGGAATGCCAGGGACGCTTTTCCGAGGCCGCGTCCCTTTTCGAGCAGATTTACCGCGCCAACCCTGCCTTGCATGATGCCGCATACAGAAGGATCGTCTGTCTGGTCAAAAGCGGATTCACGGAAAACGCCCTGCCGCTTCTGGTTTCCCTCATCGAAAGCAACGGACATTTTTTCAACAAGGCGCTTCTGGACCCGGAACTGGAGCGGGGCTATATCCAGATCGCGGGTTGCCTGTACGGCCTTTGGACCGCAATGTCCGCACGAGCCGTAGAAGAAAAACTGACGCTCTCCAGGTTACGCGAGGAGCTTGGACTGTGGTTTCTGCCGGACAACAAGTTCGCGGCCGGGATAGCTGAACGCATTGACAAGCTGCTGGCCATCACCTCGATCAAAAATTACGTCGCCTTCCAAACCCTGGCAAGCGGCCGCGCCCATATTGAGAAAGACATACAGGCGCACGTCGTTCAGGAGGCCCGCCTCTACAAATCCCGGTTCAAGCTGTTCAGCCAGCGCCTGAAAGTTATACACGACGAATCCGCCTGGTTCCCCTTCCCCCGCACCCTGGTCGAGTTCAACAAAAGCTATAACGAGGGCGTGCAGAACATAAACTGGGCGCTCACGGCGAACTTCCACTCCCCGGAAACATTCCGCAAGGCCCAATCTTTGCTGAAAGGCGAGGGTGAGCGCTTGAAAAAGCTTGAAAACCGCATGCGTTTTCTGCGTGTGGTGCGCGACTCCACCATTTTTTTGCTCACGATGGCCGAAACCTTTCTCTGGCTTGAGATCTCCGGGATCATCCTGATATTTGTCGTATTGCCTATTTTCATAATTTACGGCGACAAAATCGGGTTCGCCGACGTCGTGAACATGCTCGCCGCCGACCGCTGGCAGGTGCAGAAGGCGCTGTTCGTCCTGCTCTCGGTGCTGGCCTTCGGGGCGGCCAGCCTGCGCACCATTCTGCGTTTTGAAAGCATAAGAGACAAAATTTTGCGCAAGGCAATGGATAACACGACGAAAACCACTCAAAAACGCGGGAAAAAGGCCGGATGACAGACCCGGCGTGAGATATGGCCGGACCTTCAGGGTGAGGTTCGTCCGCAAACGATCAAAGCTGTTTTGACTTAGGGGACCGCCAGAGCAATCTCAAAGTGAAACTGCTCTGGGGAGGGGAGTGTGTCAGGCTGAAATAATTGTAAAAAATAATTGTAAGGAAACACTGAGTCAAATAACATGTTGGCCTTTATTGGTCTCCCGGCAAAGCCGGGAGATTTCCCAGTGAATTAATTGGGGCTCCGCCCCAAACCCTGCCGGGGGAAATGATTTCCCCCGGACCCCCTCAGTTGTAACCATGCTAAATATCAACTGAGGGTGCAGGGGCATCATTCCCCTGCCGGGGGAGTGTGAGGAGGCAAAGCCTCCTCACTGAAGAAATCAGCGTTTCCGTAAAAATAAGCCTTAAAAGGGCCAGATATTGTCCAGAAGGCGGGAAAGCCAGCCCTGGCGTTGCTTGTCGGCCAGGATACCCTTGCCGTAATATTCGACCTTGGAATCCGCAAGCTGGGTCGAATCCACCGAATTGTCCGGTCCTACGTCCTGGGCGCGCACCAGCCCGCTCACCACCATATACTGGGTTTCGTCGTTCACGCGAACTTCACGCATGCCCCCCAACTGCAGGATGCCGCCCGGCAGCACCTGAAGCACGCGCGCCCCTATGGTCGCCGTGACGTAATTTTCCCGTTTGGTTTCGCCCGTGGCGTTCAACGAGGATTCGGAACTCGTGGACAGCATGGGATTCGTCCCCACCTTGGTGCTGAGATAGCCGGGCTGGCCGGGCAGGATGCCGCTTCGGGCGTGCCCGAACATGGCGGCGATGCCCAGGTTATGCACAGCCTCCCTTTCCGCGGTGGTATCGGCCTTGCTCTTGGATTTGGAATTTTCCACCACCTTGATCATGACGATGTCGCCGACGCGCCGGCCGCGGTTGTCCTCGTAAAGATCCGGGGCCAGAGAGGCGCTGTACAGGGAGCCGGGATTGGAATAATGCTGCTCCGGTTCGGTATAAGCCTGAGTCGCGGTCATTGGCGTCACGGGCGTCGGATACTGGCCGTGCCCAGCGCATCCGCAAAGAAAAAGGACCGCGCCCAGCAATCCGAAAGTTGTCCCTACGTTTTTCATGTTCTTTCCCCCTCAGGGCCTTGCGGCTATATTCACGGTTTTCGCGTCGCGCACCATACCCTGAACTTCCCTGCGGCTTTCCAAGTTGCGCACGGAGATGTTCCCTCCCGCCACACCGTCGCTCAAAGCCAGGGCCAAAGCGGTCAGGCGCACTGTTTTGCCTTCATAAAGCAGGGTTACCGTGTCTCCCTTGCGTATTGTCGGAACAGGGGCCAGGTCTGAGCTGTAGATAGGCTGCCCCGCGGGTATGGGCCGGTTCAGCCGCCAGGGGCCGCCGCGGCCGTCCCAGGGTTCGCCGCGCAACAGGGCGAGATTCATGCGCTTGTAGGCAACCAGATTGTGATCCAGAAGATCGCCCCTGTTCACACCCCTGCTCAGACAGGGCACGTCGACGTTGCAATCCGCGAAAACGGTCCCGGTCAGTTTCTGCTTTACCTGTCCGTCAGCCTCCCGCACCAGCAGACGCAAGGAAATCCTCCCCGCCTCCACCTTGCGCGGCCTCTCCACAACCAGCCGCTGGCCCGCGTGTTCCAGGAAAACCTGCTGGGGCAGCCGGAAGTCTCTCAACGAAACCTCCCCCGGCAAAGCCCTTGCAAGCACCATCACTTCCCGCTCCACCAGGCTTCTGATCTCCTCTTTGCCGACCAGCGCCCCGCCGCGCTGCAAGAGCATGGAACCGGGGAAAAGACAAAAAGGCGCCAGATCCGGCATGGAACGCATGACCGCTTCTTGCAGCCTGGGGCGGCTCATACTCATAGGACGTCCCTTTTCCGGCGGGGACGGCCACAGCTCGCGCCCGGCAAATTCTTCCCACCGTCCGGACGGCATCTCCCCGATCGGAACGGCCACCTCGCCAAGGCGCACCCTTTCCCCGCGCACGATTGCCGCATCCAGAAAACGTATGCGCAAAGACGTGAAAGGCGCATCGTCGCCACGGGCGCAAAGTGGAGAAACCCAAAAAAGAGACAGGGCGAGTACGCCGCAAAGACAGAGACCTGCTTTCATCTACGACCTCTTGAGCTGAACCGCGACCTGGAGCATGGAATCCGAGGTCTGGATGGCCTTGGAATTCATTTCGTAGGCCCTCTGGGCCACGATCATGTTGACCATTTCATCCACCACCTCCACGTTGGACATTTCCAGAAAACCCTGGGCTATGGTCCCGACGTTATCTTCGCCGGGAACGCCCTCGATGGGGTCGCCGGAGGCTTCGGTTGTGGTGTAGATGTTCCGGCCTCTGGCCTCCAGGCCGGCGGGATTTATAAAAGTATAGAGGGGGATGTCGGCGGCGGCCAGTTCCTCTCCATTGGCGTCCAAGGCGGAGATGTGCCCGTTTTCCGTCACCACTATGTTCTTCGTCTCCTGAGGCACGGCGAATTCCGGTTGCAGCACATAGCCGTTGGCGGTGACCACGGTGCCGTCCTGGTTGAGCTTGAAGGCTCCGGCCCTGGTATAGACCTCCTCGCCGTTGACCACTACCTGGAAAAAACCGTCGCCTTCAATTGCCAAATCCAGGGGATTGGAGGTGTTCTGGTAGTCGCCCTGGGAAAAGAATTTGTGCACGGTTTGCGGGCGCACGCCCATACCCACCTGGATGCCGGTGGGTATGGTCTGACCCGCGTCCGCACCGGTGACCGTGCCGGCTATGCGCAGGTTCTGATAGATCAGATCCTCGAATTCAGCCCGGCTCTTTTTGAAACCCGTGGTGTTTACGTTCGCCAGATTGTGCGAGATCACGTCCACATTGAGTTGTTGGGCAATCATGCCCGTCGCGGCCGTCCAAAGAGAACGCATCATGGAGAAATCCTCGTCTTGTTATTGTGCGGCCGGTTCTGCGTTGACGCATTCCGCGCTGATGACGCGCGGCGCTGAGCACAGGCCAGAAAGAGACAAAAAGCCCATGACCAGCTTGCCTATGAAGGCCTTGGGCGAGACAAGCGCCCGCTGCGCCTCGGCATGGGGAAAAAGAAAATGCCCCAGCCCGGCCCTGGTGAAAGATTTGGGAACAATATAAAAATTCGTCTCAAGAATATGCGCGCCGTCCATCATGCTCTTGCCCTGCCTACTCTGCTGATTGTTTCCTTGTCCACGGCTTCCGTGGTCTGCATGACCTTGGCATAGGCCTCATACTGGCGTTGCGCCTCAATCATGTTCACCATCTCATAAACCGGACTTACGTTGGACGCCTCCAAAAAACCCTGGAGCACGTATCCGCCCGCTTCCACTTCAGCAACTTCCATGCCGGGACGAACCCGGTACATATTGCCGCCCAGTTTCTCCATATCCAGATGCCGCTCTACGTCCACAAGACCAATCTGGCCGATAAGCTCGCCGTCGGCATAGATCCCCCCGCTCTCGGCGACCGTGAAATTTCTGACGCCTGGGGGCACGGTGATTTCTCCCCCGTCTCCCAGAACGGGAAACCCCTGTTCATTTACCAGCGTCCCTTCCTGGGTCACTAGAAAATGGCCGTTGCGGGTGTAAAAATCCCCCTGCGGCGTGCGCACCTTGAAAAACCCGTCCCCGGCGATGGCCAGGTCAAAAGGCGCGTCGGAAACCTTGAGCGCGCCCTGTTCAAAATCCGTCTTCACATAGCCGATGCGCGAGCGAGCGAGATGCACCGGCTCGGGAAAAAGCTTGGGCTGCTTCAGATAACCCTGAGCCTCCATGATCTGATCGTGGGCGTACATGAGAAAAGTGTCCCTGAAGGACAGGAGATCGCGTTTGTAGCCCGTGGTGTGCACGTTCGCCAGATTGGTGGCGATGCTGTTCAGCCGGTGCTCATTGGAAAGCGCCCCGAAAAGGGCCGAATACATGGAGTTTTGCATAACTCATCCTGGTTTTCCCGCAGGCCCGGCGAATCAACTTCGCGACCCGCGCCTTGTCCCGCTTCCAAATCAAATTGCGTCCCGCAATTTGATTTGGCGGCGTCCTTCCCCCCACAGGACATTTTTCCGTGCTTCGGAAACCCGCGGGTTCGCTTTTCGCAATTAGCTGCAATTTTCAGGCCATAAAAATTCATACGTTAAATCGACGCATTATCATGGAAAAACGTAACTTTGCCATAAAATTGACAGGACCCGGCAATAATGACATAACCTATACGCGAACCCCTGCAAGGAGGTGTTTATGCCTTTCATCTGGGCGGCGCTCATGCCGCATCCGCCAGTACTTTTGCCGGAAGTCGGCAGAGGCAGGGAGAAAGAGGCTGGGCCGAGCCTGGACGGAGCAAGGCGTCTGTGCGCCAGACTCGCGGCGCTCAACGAGAAAAATCCGCCGGAAGCGCTCCTGGTTCTTTCCCCCCACGCTCCCCATGCCGCCGGGGCGCTTTTCCTGAACAGCGCGAAAGCTGCCCAAGGCAGCATGGCCCGCTTCGGATCGCCCGCGACAAGCGTCTCCTTCCAAACCCCCGCGGAAATTCTGGACGAGATCACCGATGCCCTGCAGGAAGTGGGGCTGCCCTTTACACGGCGCGAAATGCCGGACATCACCCAGGACCACGGAACCATCGTCCCCCTGCGCTTCCTCGCCTCCACCTTTCCCGAGGGCAAGCTGCCGCCGGTGATCGAAGCGGGTCCGTCCGGTCTCAGACAGGAGCAGTCCCTCGCCCTGGGCGACGCCTTGCATAAACTTTCCGGCAAGCGCCGTTGGGCCTTGCTGGCCAGCGGCGACCTGTCGCACCGTTTGAAGGCCGACGGTCCATACGGCTTCAACCCCGCCGGTCCAGTTTTCGATGCCGCCGTCGTGGAGGCGCTCAAAGCCGGAGACGCTTCACCCCTCTCCGCCCTCCAGCAAAAGATCGTCACCGACGCCGGGGAATGCGGCCTGCGCCCGATCCTCTGCCTGTTGCGCCTCGCCCGCGCCCCGGTGGAGGTGTTTTCCTATGAGGGTCCCTTCGGCATAGGTTACTGCAACGCCTTATGGGTTGGCGGTGAAAAAGGCAAAACCTCCTTCAAGGCCGCGCCCTCATCAGCACAGGCGTCCGACATGCCTGCCGCTTCTTCCGGAGCGCAAGCCGCAAAACCAAAGGTGGCGTTCAAGATCAACCTGCTGAAGAAGTCAGCGCCCCAGCCGGACAAAGGGAAAAAATCCTCCCCGGTTTCCGGCCCCGACGCTTCCGGTTCTGATGCTTCCGTCCCCAACTCCTTTGAACACCCTTACCCGCGTCTGGCCCGCATAGTCATCACCTCTTTGCTGACCGGCAAAGGCGTGCCGGAGGCGGATACGCTGCGCGCCCTTTCCTCGAATCCGGAAATATGGTCGGACAGGAAGGGCTGTTTTGTCTCCATAAAAACCAAAACCGGGGCTCTGCGGGGCTGCATAGGCACTTTTCTGCCCACCCAGCCGTCTCTTCAACAGGAGATCATGGCCAATGCCGTGTCCGCGTCGGTCCGGGATCCGCGCTTTCCCCCAATGCGGGCCGAAGAACTGGACAACGTGCGCATCAGCGTGGACGTGCTTGAGCCGCCGGAAGTCCTGGACGAGGGCATGGAGCTTGACCCCAAGGCGTATGGGGTGATCGTGAGCAAAGAAGGCAGGCGGGGTTTGCTTTTGCCGGACCTTGAAGGAGTGGATACGGTGGAGAAGCAGCTGCTCATAGCGGCGCAAAAGGCCGGGATACGCGATTTGCGGGGGGCGCGCATCGAGCGTTTCACGGTAAGGCGTTATTTCGAGGACAAACCGGAGGCGGGAAAACAATAATGCGGACCCGGCCCGCAAACCCGCTCCTTGCGCACCCGGCTCCCGGACCCGCCGGACGCCCCGGCAGGGGGCGCGTGCGGCCGAACCCCCGTCCGCGGGGAAACGGGATATGAAAGCCGCGTGGTGGGAACGCAGGGACGATGTGGTCGTCTGCGGCCTTTGCCCGCACGCCTGCCGCATCCCCGAAGGAAAATCCGGGTACTGCTCCGCGCGCGTGAACCGCGGGGGGGAACTCGTTTCCCCCTACCTCGGCCTGTGGTCCGCGATCGCCGTCGATCCCATGGAAAAAAAACCCCTGCATCACTGGCGTCCGGGAACTTTTATCCTCTCACTGGGGAGCGTCGGCTGCACCATGCGCTGTCCTTTCTGTCAAAATCACAGCATAGCCCAGCCGAAGGCCCCCGAACCGCGTCTTTCCGCCTTGCGGCCCCTGCCGGAGCGCTCGCTCGCGGACAAATGCAAAGAGCTCAAGCTTGTTTCCGTCGCCTATACCTACAATGAACCGGCCCTGCAAGCGGAGTACATCCTTTCGGCAGCGCGATTGCTCGAAGAGACAGGGATCGCCACGGTGCTGGTGAGCAACGGCATGTATTCCAAAGACCTGCTCGGAGAACTTCTCGGGGTGACGGCGGCCGCGAACATAGACATCAAGACCTTCAATCCCGCAACCTATGCCCGGCTCGGCGGCTCTCTGGAAACAGTAAAGCGCACGGTAAGCGCCTTCGCTCATTCGCGGGCGCATGTGGAATGCACCACCCTGGTGGTGCCGGGGATAAGCGACGACAAGGAGGAATTCGCGGCCGAACTGGATTGGCTTGCGGCTCTTTGCCGCGAATGCGGCAAAGACATCCCCCTGCACATCTCCCGTTACCGCCCCTGCCACAAATTCACGGCCCCGCCCACAGATACGGAACTGCTCAAAGAGTTCGCGCGCATGGCCGGGGAAAAGCTCGTCCATGTACACATAGGCAACGCGCCCGGCCTGCGGTGAGGTTGACATTCTCCCCCGCCTGAAGTCGGGGGATTCCTATCGGAAGCGTCCTTAGGGGCGCCATAGGCGGATTCCCGCTTCAACGCGGACGCTTGAGCCTTTCCCGCTCCACAGGCTGACACGGCCTGCCGGCCGCCAAAATATTCGATGAAACCGTATTTTTCAGGAACGGCAGTTCGCCGCCGCGCGGAACATCGCCACAAATTCCACCCGGCTCACCGGGCGCGCCCCCAGTCTTCGCTTATACTCCATCGGCATGCCCAGGTCCATGAAGGCGAAGCCGGAATCCCGCAGATAGGCCGCGGTCATGGTCAGTTGCGCGCTCCCGGCGGAATTTTCGGCATAAAATCCGGAATAGCTGGTATAGGCCCTCCCCGCGCGCACCCCTATCTCCCCGGCCTTCAACTCTCCGTCCCTATACAGACCAAAGGCTACAGGCACGGGGTCGCCTCCCTGTTCATTAAGGAGGACCAGGCTTTCCCTCAGGGGAGGAGTCAGCCAGCCATCCCCGTGCCTTTGCGCGCAACGGTCAAGAATACGTGGAAAATCGTCGTCCGCCCGCAGCTCATAGCGGCCTAAAACCCGGCGCAGGGACGCGCCCGTATGTAGTTCGGGAAAAAACAGAACCGAGCGCTCCAAGTGAAGTTTCGCCAGGAGGACGAAAGTCCGCCCGGAATCGAACGCCCCGGACATCACCAGAAACCCGGCCCGCATCAGGCTGGAAAGAAAAGGCGGGCTGAAATCAAGGGACAAGCAAAATTCTTCCGGGTAGGATGAAGCCAGAAGAGCGTCCACCAGCGCATCCGGCCGATCCGAGGCGGAGATCAACGCGTGTCCGGAAACGGTGCGAAGCAGGGGCCGGAAATATGCCGCTACCGGTTTCTCCTCCCCGCGCCCGCTTCTCATGCCATCCTTCACACACTCTATCTGCCCGGAACGAAAGGCATGCCCTCGGGGGCCTTGATCTCCACGCGGTGCCGGATGCGAAATTCCCCATGCGGGGCAAGTTCCCTGCTCCAGACGTAGAAGCCTTTCTCGTCCTTTTCCGGGGCGGGCTCGGAACTGACCAGAACCCGAATCGCCTCCTCGGAAGGCTGAGGCATGGAATCTTCCACGCGTACGTTTACAGGGAAGGAATGCCCGTTTACGGCCTTAATCTCCCATTCCCAGGTTTCGCTCCGCTCCTTGCTGATCAGGCCCCTGTCCCCGCCAACGCGGTTGACCTGGCGCATGGTAGCGCTGACCAGGGCATCGGGGCCGAAGAAAAGTTCCGCTTCGTTCCCGTTGCAGGCAAAGGGCGCGCTCCCCACAACCCTGCCTTCTACCGCATAAACAGCCGACCCACGCGGCAATTCCCTCTGAGCCGGCAATTTGGCCTTCACCCCGAGAAATCCCTTGTCCTGTACACCAGGACGCAGGATATAGCGGAAATCGCCCTTCCATTCCTCATCCCGCACCAAGGTGAAACGCAAACGTTCCCCGGAAGGGAAAGGACGGGGACCCAGGTCCCATTGCTGAAAGGTAGCCGTCTCCTGTAAATCCGGTTCCACGGGCGAAGCGGCCAGGGGTTCCGCCATTATCCCGGAGACGCTTTCCGCCAAGGCCCTTTGTTTATTGGCAAGCCGCTGTGGACGCAAGGGGCCGACGGGCCATCCCGGCAGGGGCCGGGGGGTGAGATGGCGCGAAGGGAAGACCGTCGCCAGAGAAATTTTGGCCCCGCTCCAGTCAAAGCCGCTCTTCTGCCAGACTTCCGCCTCCTGCCGGAAAAGCACCAGGCCGCTGCCGGGGATGGCGTCCAGGCGATAGGCGCTACTCCAGGCGCAGCCGTCCAGCATGTAGGAGTAGACCAATTCCTGGGGGGCGGAAGGCGTCTTGTCAAGCACAACCCGGCAACTCAAAAGTGAAAAACGCTCCGATCCCATACCGCTCAGGCGTTTTTCAACTTCGCTTATGCGCTCTTTCGTCCGCTTAAGCTTGCGCCGCAAAGCGGGCAGGGGCTTTTGCGTCTCAGGCAGATGACTGACTATGGCTTCCGCCAACTTCTTCATCTCTTCGACTGTGGATATCTTGGCGGCATCCGCTTTCTCCCAGAAGGCCGCCTCTGCCTCCAAAGCCCGGATCATGCCGAAAAACCCGGCCTCTTCCAAACGCAGTCCCTCCAGTTCCGCAAGCAACCTCTCCCGCTCCGGGTTCAGACCTGCGGGCGGCGGAATTTCCACCGGCTCATCCCAGACGAGACCGGACACTGAATTGCCTTTGGCCTCCACGGCAAGCGAAGCCCGTTCAACGGCTTCAGGGAAGGTCAGCACAAAGGAACCCGTGCCTGGAGCGAGCGTCTGCCGTACTGTAACCATGGCCCTGTTCGGATACAGGGTCACAGCTTCGGGTTTTGCGGGCATGGGGAGCGCTTCCGCGGCGTACGCGCCGGCGGCGTTCGGCAGGGAAGCCAGCAGCACTGCCGACAAGGCGGCCGACAGGACAAAATTTCCAATGAGCCGCGTCAGCGGGGGATCGCCCGCCCACGGGAAGGACCTGTGCGGTGTCTCGCGCGGCAGGCGATGGCAAAAGGAGGAAAAGGACTTGCCCATAAAATTCTCCGTTGTTGTCGAATACGCGTCAAACTTCACGGTTTACAGATTTCCGCATGGAAATCTGAACGGCGGCCCGGCGCGCCGCCCCGAAGGAGCAAGCACAATTTATTTGCGTTGCTAAACGCCAAAGCGGGCGTAAGCTGGAGAGGGCCGGGCGCATCATCTCAAAGTTAAGCCGGGCGCATCATCTCAAAGTTAAAATGTTATAGGTTTCAGAGCGGCGCGTCTTTGCTCTCATAAAGCGCCGCTATACGCACGCGGAAAGCCTCGAAGGTTCCTTCCCGAATCGCCCGGCGGGCCGAACCCATGAGGTTACGGTAATAAGTCAGGTTGTGCAGGGAGTTAAGGCGCAGGGCCAGTATCTCCCCGCTCATGAACAGATGGCGCAGATAGGCGCGGGAAAAAGTCCGGCAGGCATAACAGGAACAGGCCGGATCCAGGGGACCGTCGTCCTCGGCAAATTCCCGGCGCTTGATGCTGATCTTTCCCACAGAGGTGAAAAGCGTGCCGTTGCGGGCGTTGCGGGTGGGCAGCACACAATCGAACATGTCCACGCCCAGGCCGATGCCCGTCACGAGGTCCACAGGCGTGCCCACACCCATCAGATAGCGCGGCTTGTCTTTGGGCAACAGGGGGAGGGTGTGGGCAAGCATCTCGTACATCTCCTCTTTGCCTTCCCCTACGGAAAGACCCCCTATGGCAAAGCCGTCAAAAGGGCATTCGGCCAGAGACTCCACGGAGCGCGCGCGCAGGTCCTTGAAAAATCCGCCCTGGGTGATGGCGAAAAGCAAAGGGCGCTTTTCCTTTTCACTTTCAGGGGCGAAGGCCGCAAGCGAACGCAAGGCCCAACGCGTGGTCCGCTCTACTGATTCTACCGTGTAGGCGTACGGGGTGTTATGAGGCACGCATTCATCAAGGACCATCATGATGTCCGAGTCGAGGTTTTGCTGGATACGCAACGCTTTTTCCGGAGTAAAAAAATGCCTGGAGCCGTCGAGATGCGAACGGAAGGCGATCCCTTCTTCACTGAAGCTGCTCAGGGCTGAAAGGCTGAATGCCTGAAAACCGCCGCTGTCCGTGAGTATGGGGCGATCCCAGGCGCAGAAGCGGTGCAGACCGCCCTGTCTTGCGATCAGCTCGTCGCCGGGGCGCAGGTAGAGGTGATAGGTGTTTCCAAGAATTATTCGCGCGCCCAGGCTGCGCAGGTCGTCCGGTCCCAGGGCCTTGACGCTGCCGGCGGTGCCCACCGGCATGAAAACCGGGGTTTCCACCAGCCCGTGTGGCGTCCGCAACCTGCCCGCGCGCGCTTCCCCATCACGGCGGATTACGGCGAATACTTCCTTTCTGTCCGGCTCCAGGCCGCAATCAGGGTCAGTCCGCAAAATTATCAGAAAGGGGAAAGCGCCGTCAGGCTTTGTTCAACTCAGCCCGCAGCTTGCGCGAAAGGCGAAAGACCACAACCTTGCGGGGAGGCAGGATAATGGTGGCGTCGGTCTGGGGATTGCGCCCCTTTCGCGCTTTTTTGTCATAGGCGTCGAACTTGCCGAGCCCGCTGACAAGCAGGAAGTGATCCTTTTTGATGGCCTGCTTGCTGAGTCGCAACAGGGATTCCACAAGCCGTTTCACTTCATTGCGGTTTTTGTTGGTTTTCTCATAAATGAGATCAACGATGTCGGCTTTCGTAAGGGTTTTTTCGCTCATAAATTCCTCCGGCGGGCGGGCGCCGCACGCTCCTTGATGGACTCTGCCAGTTGCCGCATTTCCGTGTCATCTTTATATTTCCCGCCCGGCCAGGCGGAAAGGCCGTCGCCGTCAAACCTTGGCACAACATGCCAGTGGGAATGAAAAACAAGCTGTCCGGCCGGACTGAAATTGTTGGATATGCAGTTGAAGCCGCCGCAGCCGCAGTGCTCCATCAAAGCCCCGGCCACAACACGCATGGCCGAAACCAGGGCTTCGCCCGTCCCGGCCGGCAAATTCAGAAGGGTGCGATAATGCCCCCTGGGAACCACAAGGACGTGACCCCTGCTGATCGGGTTCACGTCCAGAAAGGCGTAGACCTCTTCATCCTCGTACACACAGGCCGAAGGAATGGTCCCAGCTACGATTTTACAGAAAATGCAGTTTTCATCCACAGGGTGTTTGGACATTTATTCGCACTTTTTTCCTGACAATGGCACAATTTTACGGAATAATGAACACGCTTAGGCGAAACGAAAAAAAGATCGACCACATCCTCGCAGGCACTATATCGCATGAAAAGCAAAACAATCAAGTAGGTTCAGACAAGCATTGCGCAAAATTCAGGATTCATTCCCGCAACGGCAACGCGCGCGCGGCTTTTCCAGGCGCGTCTTCCCGGTATTCCTGCCCTTTGCCGGCTGCAGGACGCGCTGCATTTTTTGCGCCCAGCACATCCAGACGGGGACAGATTGTAAAAGCGTCGCCCTGACCTTGGAAGACGCGGCGCGTCAACTCGATCTCCTTGAAGGGGAAGCCCCGGAACTCGCCTTCTACGGCGGTACCTTTACGGCCCTGCCGCCGGAAGACCTCGCGCTCTGCCTTGACTTTACACGCGCACGCCTGAAACGCGGGCAGATCCGCGCCGCGCGATGCTCCACCCGCCCGGATTGCCTGGACTCGGAAACATTGCGCGCGCTGAAGGACTCCGGCTTTTACCTGCTTGAACTCGGGATCCAGAGTTTTCAGGACAAGGCGCTGATACGCGCCCGGCGCGGCTATGACAAAGACGTGGCAAGGCGGGCCTGCGCCGCTGTCCGGGAAGCGGGATTTGCTCTCGGCATCCAGCTTATGCCGGGCATGCCGGGATTGGACGCCGCCGGGGCGGCGCGCGACGTGCGTTTGGCGGCGGCCGAAAAGCCCGCCTGCGCGCGCCTCTACCCCTGCCTTGTGTTCGCGGGCACGGAACTGGCCGAACTCTGGCGCAGCGGCCTCTACCACCCGCCGAAACTCGCGCAGACCGTGAGTTTCCTGGCTTGGGCCATTTCCAGGCTCCAGGCCGCAGGCATCCCCGTGATCCGCACGGGCCTCGCCCATACCCCGGAACTGGAGAAAAAGGTCCTGGCCGGTCCGCTCCATCCGGCGCTCGGAAACATGGCCCGCTCCCTGGCCCTTTTTTGTCGCATCCGCAAACAAGCGCGCAGGCTGGCGGCGAAACCGCCCCTCGAACTCACAATCCCACGTTCCCTGCAAGGAGAATTCTGGGGCCACAGAGGGGAACTCGCCGGAAAATACCTCGAAATCGGCATCGACCGCAAGGGAGTGCACTGGGGGGACGAAGGAGAGTTTATTCTGCGCGCGTGCGAAGATGAAAGCTCTCCCGAACCATAATTCCAATTCCGGATAAAATCGCTACAATTTTATCCGGAATTGGAATTGCTCCTGCCCGCACCGGCGCCAAAACCACAGATTGCGCAAGGAACGGGCGGGCTTTGCCGCCTGCGGCTCTCCAAATAAAATGACACATTTTATTTGGATTCCGAATAAGAAATGATAAGGAGACAGCCGACAGAAAGCCATAACCCACCACGCAAAAAGGCAAAATCGCCAGAATACCTGGACATGGGGGATATTTCCTCACTGGAACTTTTACAAAAATAACAATTTTTATGCCATGTTATGCCTATGCGTGGTGGCTTCTGGAAGGCAGGCGCCCGCTTGACGCCGGGCTTTGCCTGGCATACAATGCCCCAATCCGCTGCCTTGTAGTGCAAATGCTATAAAAACAAGCCGGCAAGGAAAGAATCCTGAAAACCCCTGTAATCGCTTTTTCACCCCTGTGCGCGCTTGCTGCCGCCCTTTTGCTTGTCGCCCTTCCCCCGCGCGGTTTAGCTGAAGCCGCGCGCGAAGCTTCCTGGGCGGAGAAAGAATTTGTGCGACCGGCAGTGGAGAGGGAAGGCGCCCCGCAAATGCCCGGCTTCATGCTGGTCCCCGTCCAGGCTCATTCCACGGACGCGGCAAACATCCGGGAAAAATTTGACAATGCCCTGACCGGCTGCTCCCCGGAAAATTTTTTCGGCCAAGATGCCGCATTTCCCCCCCACCGCCAGCAACAGTGGCGCAACCTCCTGAACATGGCCAAAAACCAGCCTGTCGACGGCGTTCTGCGTCTGGTGAACGGTTTCTTCAACACCTGGCCTTCCTCCGAGGATAAAGACAATTACGGAGAAGCCGATTACTGGGCCAAGCCGGAAGAATTCGTGAAACACAAGGGCGGAGACTGCGAAGACTACGTGATCATAAAATATCTGGCCCTACGCAGCCTCTCTTACCCGGCAAAAGGCATGTGGATGTTCATGGTCTTCGACAGGGCGCGCGCGGGTTACCACGCCGTACTGGCGGTCAACGCCGGCGGACGCCTGTTCTTTCTGGACAACCTGACCAAACCCGCGTACCTGCTCATGCCGGAAAACGTCTTCCTCAAAAATTTCATCCCCCTTTACGCCGTCAATGAAAGCGGCCTCTGGGCCTATTCCTCACCGGAAGCGGACAAGGAGAGAACCCAGGCCCTGGCCCGCAAAAAAAACCAAAGCGGCAGCCTGGGAGGCGGGCCGCAGCTTTTGCCAGAGGTTCCATGAGCCGCATCGAAACCGACTCTCTAGGGAGCAAAGAGCTGCCTGACGAGGCCTATTATGGCGTGCAGACCCTGCGCGGCAAGGAAAACTTCTCCATTACCGGGTTGCGCGTCTCGCGTGAGCCGGCCATGGTCAAAGCTCTGGGCTATGTGAAAAAAGCCGCCGCCATGACCAACAGGGACCTGGGTGTGCTGGAAGCGCGCATCGCCGATGCCGTCTGCACGGCCTGCGACCGGGTGATCGCCGGCGAATTTGACGACCAGTTCATCACCGATTTCATCCAAGGCGGGGCGGGCACCTCGGTGAACATGAACGCCAACGAGGTGATCGCCAACATCGCTCTGGAAATTCTGGGACGGCCCAAAGGCGACTACGACACTGTAAATCCCAACGACCACGTCAACTGTTCGCAGTCCACCAACGACGCCTACCCCACGGCCCTGCGCCTCGCCCTTATTCTGCGCCTTGAGGAGTACTCCCGAAGCCTTGCGAAACTGGAAGACGCCTTTGCCCAAAAAGGCGTCGAGTTCGCCAAAGTCCTGAAAATGGGCCGCACCCATCTGCAAGACGCCGTGCCCATGTCCATGGGCGCGGAATTCCACGGATTCGCCACGACGATTGGAGAAGAGAGCCAGCGCGTAAAAGAATCCATGAACCTCCTGCGGGAAATAAACCTGGGGGCGACGGCCATCGGCACTTCGGTGAACGCCCCCAAAGGCTACCCGGAACTGGCGGTCAGGCATCTCTCCGCCCTTACGGGGGAAAACTTCATACTTTCCCCGGACCTTGTGGAGGCCACTTCCGATACCGGGGCCTATGTCCAGCTTTCCGGCGTCCTCAAACGCACCTCGGTAAAACTCACCAAAATCTGCAATGACCTGCGTCTGCTGGCTTCCGGCCCGCGTTGCGGCTTCAACGAGATACTCCTCCCCCAGCTTCAGCCCGGTTCCTCCATCATGCCCGGCAAGGTGAACCCGGTTATTCCCGAAGTGGTCAACCAGGCGGGCTTTTTCGTCATCGGCATGGACCTGACCGTCACCCTGGCAGCCTCGGCCGGGCAGTTGCAACTCAACGTGATGGAGCCGGTGATCGCCTTTGCCCTGTTCAACTCCATCCGCACCATGCAAAACGCCGTAACCAGCCTGTCCGAAAACTGCGTGCTGCATATCCGGGCCAATGCGGACCGCGCCCGCGACATGGTCATGGATTCTTTGAGCATAATCACCCTCATAAGCCCCATTCTGGGATACAAAAAATGCTCGCAGATCGCCCGCAAGGGCTATGAACAGAACAAATCCATCCACGATCTCGTCGTGCTGGAGGAAAAACTGCTGAGCCAGGAAAAATGGGACGAAATCTTCTCTTTTGAAAACCTGATCCAACCCGGATACATCAGGAAATAACGCCAGTTCCAGATCACAGATTTCCGTACTGCTGAAAAGCCCGTCCCCTGGCAGCCGTTTTGCACGCCTCGCTCCTGTGGGCGGTGTAGACCACAAAGACAGTAACGATACTGTCTTCAAGACGGCAAAAAATGCGGCGTTCACCCACACGGTAGCGCCAGAACTCGCGCAAGTTCCCTTTCAGCAACTCGCCTGTTTCGCGAGTGTCTTTCCTGTTTTGCAGGCGTTCGAAAAGAAACCTGAGGATACGCTGGGCCTCTGCCGTTCCAGGCTTTTTAAGCCCGGCGTTTACCTCCGGCGTGATTTCAACCTTCCAGGCCATACTCCCTCATCACTTCCTCCAGAGGAACGGCTTTTTCGCCGCTGCCCAGCGTTCATAGGCGGCCTCAGCAAGATAGGCGTGCTCAATATCCTCAAGACTACGCTCCAAAGCTTCCCGGACATAGAAACATACCCCTCCCGGCAAAAGCGGGGAGAAAACTTAAAAGAATTTTGAAGATGGCGCTTGCATATCACAGAGACAAAGGGTATCTCTTCCATTACCGATTTCTGAGGAAACCGGTAAACACCGACCGCATGGCCTATGCATCGCGAAGCGGCGCAAGTCAGCAGAAAACAACGCTTTTCGGCTGACGGTTCTGCGTTGAAAAGTTTACTTTTTAACGCATATGTCAGTAGTTCAAAGCCTGCGACCGTGGTCTGCGAACCAGGAAACGCCAACTAAACGGAGGAGAACATGACCAAACCCGAATTCGTCAAAGCGCTGAAGGAAAAAGCCGGTCTTTCCAGCAACGCCCAGGCTGAGGCGGCCTATGACAGCCTCTTCGCCATTCTGGCGGATACCTTGAAAAAGGGCGACGCCGTGAGCATTATGGGCTTCGGCAGTTTCAAGACGGTGCACCGGGCCGCCCGCAAAGGCCGCAATCCGCAAACCGGCAAGGAAATCAACATCCCCGCCCACAAGGCCGTCAAATTCACCCCCGGCAAAGCTCTGAAAGAAAATCTGTAAATTTTGTCCGCTTGTTGCGGCACACGCCCCGCATTCGGCGCGTCTCCTCCTCTGAGAGGCGGCGCGCCTTTTCCTGCCCGTGGACGTCACACTTTTATCTGAGCTTCCTTTTATGGCGCGACAGGATGTCGCCCCGAAATACGAAACATTTCGAACGGCAAGGCGAAACAGCGCTTTCGCCGCAGCCGCCAAATCAAAGCCGCATGGGTGTGGTTTTGATCTGAAATTCGAATAAGAAGGCAGGGGCAGGCGTGAAAGTCGTTATTTTCGGCAGCCGGGGAATCTCCGACATGCAAGAGGTGGACAAAGCCCTGGCGCATTCGGGGGTGGCAGGGCGCATAACGGAGGTCGTCAGCGGCGGCGCGCGCGGCGTAGACGCACTGGCGCGGATCTATGCGCAGGAGCACGCTCTTCCCTTCAAATTGTTCACTGCGGACTGGGAAAAACACGGCAAGCGGGCCGGGCCGATGCGCAACATGGAAATGGCGGATTACGCGGACTTCGGCATAGCCGTGTGGGACGGCCGCAGCCAGGGAACGGCGCACATGATCGGCCTCATGCACGGCAGGGTCTTTGTCTGGAAAACCGCCGACAAAGACGAACCACCCATTGCGCCGGAGGGCGCAGAGCCGGAAGCGCAACCGCTGAATACCGCAAATTCCGGAAAGCCGGCACGGTCTGATGTCCGCCCCGGCTCAGGAATACACCCCGATCCATCGCGCTAAAAAAGTAAACCTTCATGGTCGCGCGACCGCAACCGGGCCTTATTCGCCGTTTTGCGGCAACCGCCCGAACCAAGAAGGTAGCATGGGCCTTCAGGCCCATGCGTCTTGCGCTTGGGTGGGGCTTGAACCCCGCCAGGCTTCCGCCCGTACGGATACCCCGCCCTTCAGGGCGGGGTCGGGCTATCCGGCCTGAAGACCGGGGTCTCAAACCGTAAAGGAAGCTCAGATGATGCGGTGAATCCGGGTTTAGAGGCGCTTCCGGTCCCTTGCATTGCGGGCGGGGAAACCCTACTTTGCAACGGAGATAATTGCATTCAAACGAGCTTGAATGCAAGACGCCAAAGTCTTTGAAAAACAGGCCAAGCCTGATTTTTCATAAACTTGCGGCCGGCGGCTTTGCCTCCGCCATCCCAATGCGCTTTCTATCGAAAGCAAATCGGCATCAGCAAAAGAGAGGTGCCCATGTCCATGCGAGTTGTCGTTATCGGCGCTGTGGCTCTCGGTCCCAAAGCGGCCAGCCGTTGCAAACGCCTTGCGCCTGATGCCGCAATTGTGCTTGTCGATCAGGCGGAGCGCATTTCCTACGGCGGATGCGGCATTCCATATTATGTGTCCGGAGAGGTGGACCGGCTGGAGGAACTTCTGGCCACTCCTTACGGCACGGTACGCGACGCCGGCTTTTTCCGCACGCACAAAGGGGTCATCGCCCTGACCCGGACGCGGGCCACCGCCATTGACAGGACCGCCAAAACCGTGACGATTGAAAATCTGTCTTCCGGCGAAATCTCCATCCTGCCCTATGACAAGCTCGTTCTTGCGACAGGCAGTTCTCCCAACCGAATACCCGTTCCCGGCGTTGAACTTGCCGGCATACGCCCGGTGACGACTCCGGAAGACGCCGAGGCCGTCCGGAAGGATGTCGAGGACGGCAGGGTCGCCAACGCCGTCGTCATAGGAGGCGGTTTTATCGGCCTGGAAATGGCCGTCGCCCTCGGAGACATGTGGGGTATCCCGACTTCCGTCGTAGAGCTGACAGATCATATCCTGCCCGGATTTCTCTCTCCCACGCTGGCTCGTATGGCCGCCAAAGATCTGCGTGACAACGGGGTCAAGGTATACGCCCCGGAAAAAGTCACCCGGTTTGAAGGCGCGGGGGGCAGAGTGACGGCGGTTGTCACCGACAAACGCACTCTCCCCGCCGACCTTGTCGTTATGGCCGCCGGAATCAGGCCGAACTCCGAACTGGCGGAAAGCGCCGGCCTCGCCCTTACGGAACACGGTCTGATCATTGTTGATGAGCATATGCGCACATCAGACCCGGATATCTACGCCGGAGGCGATTGTGTGAGCGTGCCCAACCTTGTTACCGGCAAACCCGGGTGGTTCCCGCTGGGTTCCATGGCCAACCGCCAGGGCCGGGTAATCGGAACCAATCTGGCCGGCGGCGACGCCGTTTTTGCCGGAGCTGTCGGCGCCTGGGGGATCAAGCTCTTCGGCCAGAACTGCGCCGGCGCCGGACTGACCATTGAAACCGCCTTGCGTGAAGGGTTCGATGCCGGGAACGTGCATGTGGAGCAAATAGACCGGGCGCATTTTTATTCGGAAAAAAATATGATCGCCTTGGAAATGGTGGTCGACAAACCGAGCCGGCGTGTGCTGGGCATTCAGGGAATGTGCGCCGACGGCGGCTCGCTGACCGCTCGGATTGACGCTGTGGCCCCTCTTCTTTCCCGAAGGGTGACGACGGACGACATTTCCACCCTTGAAGTGCTGTACTCGCCGCCTTTTGCCGCTGCCATGGACATTGTCAACGTGGCGGGCAACGTGGCCGAAAACATCCTTGAGGGGCGTCTCAAGCCCATGACGCAGGAAGAGTTCGAAAAACTCTGGGAAGAACGCGACAAGAACGAGGTGTTCTTCATGGATGCCCGTGTTGAGCGGGACGCCGCGCCACTGGCGGAAAAATACCCGGGCCTCTGGCATAGTATTCCCCAGGATCAGATTGCCGGGCGTCTTAAGGAAATTCCCACGGACAGGCCAGTCGTGCTGATCTGCAACACAGGTTTGCGTTCTTTCGAGGCCCAGATGGTTCTCGCCGCCGCCGGACGGACCAACACCCGTTCGGTTTTCGGCGGTTTGTCCGGCGCAAGGCGGTTGGGTGTGGAAATATAGAGCGATTTCGCTTTGAACTTGTTCTAAACCCAAATGGAAAGAGATTCACCGGCCATAACGCCCGTATCGTCGCCGAAAGCCGCCCCTATGCGCCCCGCCACGGCGTGTCCGGCCATCTTTCAGGGCTGGCCGTCATCTGAGCTTCCCTTACGGTTTGAGTCCCCGGCCTTCAGGCGGATAGCCCGACCCCGCCCTGAAGGGCGGGGTATCCGTACGGACGGAAGCCTGGCGGGGTCCAAACCCCGCCCAGGCGCAAGACGCATGGACCTGAAGGCCCATGCTGCCTTCCTGGTATGGCTTCCAACCCCGCTTGTGAGAAAAAAATCTTGACTTTCCGCCGCTTGGAGGATTAAGTGATACGGATGTTTGACGCTGAACAGGCGCGTAGCTCAGGTGGCAGAGCACTTCCTTGACACGGAAGGGGTCAGCAGTTCAAGTCTGCTCGTGCCTACCATGGTCATGGCCGTTGGGGGAAAAGGCGGGACCGGCCTTTTCCGGGGCCATTCCGTGGACGGAGCCGGATGCGGGCGGAAACGCGGGGCATCCGGGATATGGGCTGAAAAACAGGGAGGTTCGCGCCTCCTTTTCTTTGGTTTCGCAGACGCGTAGCGGGCGTTTTCGGAGTGGGTATGCGGGCGACGGTGGAAGGAAAAACGGTGGATGCGCCTTCGGGCGCCACCTGCGGCGAGGTTCTCGGAGCGGGCCTTCCGGGCGGGCGCTTCAAGGCGGCTCTGGCCTGCCGCCTGAACGGCGAACTGTTCGATCTGGGCTCCTCCCCATGGCCCTCCGGGGCCGTGGATCAGGCCGAGGTGTCGCCCGTTACCGCGGACGACCCCGACGGGCTTCAGCTTTTGCGCCATTCCGCCGCGCATATTCTGGCCGCCGCTGTGAAAAAATTGTTCCCGGCCGCGAAAGTCGCCATCGGCCCGGCCATCGACGCCGGTTTTTATTACGATTTTGACGTGCCCCGTCCTTTTACCCCGGACGATCTGCCCGCCATTGAGGAAGAAATGCGGAATCTGGTCAAGGCCGATCTGCCCTTCGCCCGTTCCGTGATGGGCAAGGAGGAAGCCGTCCGCCTTTTTCTGGAAATGGGGGAAACATACAAGGCGGAGATCATTCGGGATCTGGAGGGAGACGGCCCGGTTTCCCTTTACCGGGTGGGCGATTTTCTCGATTTGTGCCGCGGCCCCCATATTCCCCGCACCGGGGCGGCCGGGGCCTGCAAGCTGCTTTCCGTGGCCGGGGCCTACTGGCGCGGCGACGAGAAGAACGCCATGCTGTCGCGCATTTACGGCACGGCTTTCGGTAGCGCCAGGGAACTCGAAAGCTGCCTCGAACGCCTGGAGGAAGCCAAACGCCGCGACCACCGCAAGCTGGGCAGGGAGCTGGAGCTGTTCACCTTCCATGAGGACGTGGCCCCCGGCATGTCTTTCTGGCTGCCCAGGGGAATGCTGCTGCGCGTCATTCTGGAGGATTTTCTGCGCCGCGAGAATCTGCGCCGCGGCTACAGCATCGTGCAGGGCCCGCAGATTCTGCGGCGCGAAGTGTGGGAACGCTCGGGGCACTACGATCATTACCGCGAAAACATGTATTTCACGGAAATCGAAGGCGACGCGCACGGCGTCAAGCCCATGAACTGCGTGGGGCACATGCTTCTGTACAACCAGAAGCTGCACAGCTACCGCGATTTGCCCGTGCGCATGTTCGAACTGGGCGTGGTGCACCGGCACGAAAAATCCGGAGTGCTGCACGGGCTGTTGCGGGTCCGCCAGTTCACCCAGGACGACGCCCACAT